>NZ_RQEP01000010.1:0-300000 GCF_004770055.1 Leptospira semungkisensis
AACCATATTAATTACGTCGCCCAACCCGTCAAATCTCTTTTGTATTATTTGATCCACTTTTTTTAACAATTTTTACGCCGAGTTTGCTCGCCAAGGCTTCCGTTCTGCCGGTTTTTTATGATCCTCTGCTCTTCTTTTCTTCGATATGTCCGAATTCCAAAGCCAACGCCTATATTCAATAAGAGCCCTGTTCATAGAACGGAGAACAAAAATACATGCACAAAATACATTATAAAATAATAATATATATTCATCTCATTTCAATCGGCTTATTCGTAAACTGCTCTCCAGGTTCGGGAAACGGACCTTTACTTTTCCCAAATGGATCCGGGTCCTCTTCTTCCTCTCATGATCAGATCAAAATCATACATCCTCATGTAGTAAATGGAACAAGACGATAATCCAATTCCGCATTAAAAGTTTCGCTGCAAGCGGTTCGTTGCGGCAGAGATACGAAGGGCTTTAGTCCTGGCGAGGCCAGGATGAGCGCGGCTGCGCGAACCCGAAGTAGCTCGTTCTGAGCGAAGCGAAGAGCCGCCCAGTCTTCCCCTTAAGATTGATAGAACCATAGAAGTTCCGAGTGAAATTTAAATTTAGTCCCGCTTTTTAGATTGATAAATCTCGATATATCGATTTTCAATAAGTAAAATGGATATTCTCAAAATAACAAAGGCGATCGGCAATGAGACTCGTTTGAATATTCTTGAATGGCTAAAGAGCCCGGAATCGAACTTTGGAGAACAGGAAATTGGAGATTTTCAAAAGGATGGAGTTTGCGTGACTCTCATCCAGGAAAAGACAGAGCTAGGGCAATCTACTATCTCCCATTATCTTTCGATTCTTTTGGGGGCGAATCTTCTAAAAGCCAAGCGAATCGGCCAATGGACTTTTTATAAACGAAATGAAGAAACGATTCGAGCCTATTTGGAATCCTTGAAACAAAAAATCAGATAATAATATCAGGCCTGTTTCACAGGTGCAGGTATTCCATTTCCAAATACCGAGCCAATCCCCTATTCAGAAAAATATTTTAGCAGTGAACATATCGACTTTTCTAGATATCTAAATATTAGAATTGAGGATATAGGATGCTTACTGTAAAAACAGGCGATAGGGAAAAAAACAGAGGATACTCTTCCATGTTTCAAAAAGGAAAACTGACCGTAGGTGTTTTTTTTCCGATAGAGGCTTTTGAAGGCGCAAGGCCTACGATGTCGAAGCAAATTGAATTAGCGCAAAGGGCTGAACAAGGAGGATTCTCCGCTTTATGGTTTAGGGATGTTCCTTTATTGGATCCTACATTCGGTGATATAGGACAGGTTTTTGATCCTTTTGTATATTTAGGATATATCGCCGCTCAAACTGAGTCCATCGCACTCGCAACAGGTTCGATCATATTGCCGATCAGACATCCAATTCATACTGCAAAGGCGGCCGCTTCGGTCGATCAGCTCAGCCAAGGAAGATTAGTTTTAGGAATCGCTTCTGGAGACAGACCTGTAGAATATCCACTTCTCGGTCTCAATTTTGAAAAAAGAGGCGAGATATTCAGAAATCATTTAGGTGATTTTAGAAAGTATTTGGAGAATGAATTTCCGGAAATTCAAACGGAATACGGCACAATAGCAAGTGTCGATTTAGTGCCGAAGCCTTTTGCAAAAGGCATTCCAACTTTAGTTACAGGGTTCAGTCAACAGTCTCTGAAATGGATCGCGGAGAATGCGGACGGCTGGATTTCTTATCCTAGATCGCTTGATCAGCAGCTGAAGATCGTTTCAAGCTGGAGAGATACTGTCGAAGAAGTTTGGGGAGATCGATTTCTTCCCTTTGCTCAGTCTTTGTATATCGACTTGCAAAGCCAACCGGATGCTCCTCCTAAAAATATTCATCTTGGCTTTAGTTCCGGTAGAAAATTTCTTACCGAAGTTTTGATCATTTTGAAAGATATTGGAGTCAATCACGTTGTATTAAATTTAAAATACGGCAGACGACCGGCTTCAGAAGTTTTAGAAGAATTAATTCAGTTCGTGCTCCCAGAACTCGGTCTGTAGACGAACATCCATTTTAGGAAAATACAAAGTACAACTAAATGTTGCAAAAAAGGATCAAGCCGGATCGAAATTTGGATCCGGATTTCTCTTCCTACTTTTTCATCGTTCTTGCCAAGGAAATCAGATTCAATATCATAGAATTACATGAGTTCGTATTTTTCTCCGGGCAAGTCGGAGCAAAGCTCAAACTTTCCGAGCCTACCTAAAGCAAAGAAAGGCGCAAAAGCCTTGGTAGTAGCTGGCGGTGGAATGAAAGGTTCTTTTGCAGGTGGCGCATTGTATGCGATTAACCAGGCTGTCCCTTCTACTTTTTTTGATCTGATCTTAGGTGTTTCTTCCGGCTCTTGTGCGGCGGCCTACTATACTACCGGCTACGAAGCGAGTCACGAAGAAGGATTAAGGATCTTGGATATTTGGAGAAAGGAGCTCACCGGTAATCAGCTGATCTCTTTTTTGAATCCTTTTAGAGGCAAAACTTTTCTAGACCAAGAGTATTTGATCGATTATTTGTTTGGGACCAAATACAGACTTCCTTCGGAGTATTTGGAAAAAAAAGAAACTTCTCCCTTGTATGTGGTGGTTACAAACCTTGCCAAGGCACGCGCAGAATACGTAAAGGCGACAGCGTCTAACGTATTAAATCTGCTTAAGGCCGCTACCTCTCTTCCGATCGCGACCAGAGGAAAATGGAAATTGGACGGTCAATACTATGGAGACGGAGGGATCTCGGATCCAATCCCTGTGGAATCTGTTATCCAAGCAGGCTACAAAGATATTACCGTTGTCTTAAATAGTCCGGAAGACGAGTTCTCCGATCCAATCCCCAGATTTCAAGGATGGCTCTCTTATCCTTCCGACAAAAAGCTCTCTCACATGATCACCAAAGTGCATCATACCATGTACAATCGCGCGGTGCATATTCTACATTCCCCGCCAAAGGGTGTGAAGATCCGAGTCATTTCTCCTGATGAATCGGAACTAAGCATGGTGACAACAAGTGCACGATTGCTGAATCGCTCCGTGACTAAAGGAATGGAAGCCGGCCAAAGATTAGTAGCGAACCTACTCGGAGAAATGTCCGGGTTGAAAAACAAATCTAAACTGCTCAAGAAACTCTTCGTTCCTGTCATTCGTCCGGAGAAAAAATAAAGAAACGACTTAAGCTGCTTCTTTCCATCCAACTTTCTCCCAGCGATTCTTTTTAAGATTTGCGATGGTAGAATAGTACGAGGAACGCACCTTATGCTGGCTCATTCCCAAATAATATGCAATTTTTCTAAAGCTTTTTTCTTCAGGAACCGTGGAATGTCGATGGAACCAATTCTGTCTGGCTCCCTGCCATCTACTTCTATCCTTTGGTTGAGAAGTATGTAAAGACTGGAACAGTTTTTTGAGCTGGTCTTCTGCCTTTCTTTTTTTGATCCGATTTATGGTCTCTTCTTCCTGATCTAAGCGAAAATATTGTTTAATGTTCAATTCCAACGGTTTCAATCGTTGGCTTAATATTCTGAATTCGCGTAAGTTCGGAGGGATTCTATGCTTCATCTTGATAATGAGAGAAGACAAAGGATCCAATCGATTCAGCGCATCTCTTACCATACTGGAAATTTCGTCCGATTCGTTCAGTATATCTGTCGTGAAATCGTAATCGCTGGCTCTCGGAAATCGATCTGTATAAAACTCATCGGTTACTATCTCCATTCTTGCTCGGATTACGTTCTTTTTCCTTTGATTCAATATTAAATGTTTAATATATGCCGTTAAGAATGCCGGAAAGTTACAATACTTTCCCTCTTGATAGACTTTCATGATATGCTCCACATCATGGACCAACTTCAAAACGATCTCAGCGCAGGAATCATCGTCTAGATGATATTTTTTTTGAGAGAGAGTCCAAGCGAGTCCGGAGGCTTCTTTCAAAAAAAGATCCGAGTCCCCATTCCTAAAATAGATCTCTAAGGAGGAAATCAGTCTCTCGTCTCGGTCCGGGTTTTTATACATAAGCCGGATTAAAAAATAGAGTTCCTACGTCACGAGTACTATTAAATCGGAATGAGGCGCATTATCCCTATAACCTTAAGGTAAGGCGTAATCATTTTGCATTTTTGATCAATTCGCAATTCCCACATACAAGGAAGCTATATATCCTCCGTTGCTCGTATCTTCAATGACAGTGCAAAGTTCCTGACTCAAGTCGGCAGCCGAATTTCCAAGGATCGAATCCGCACAATTTCCGGACACGGAAGTATTTTGTCCGTGGGTAGAATAAAGAGAAGTAGTATATACTGTTTTCGTAATATCTTCTGGAAAAGCTATTTGAGAAGTAGCCACGAGTCCGTTATTCAAATAGACTTGAAAATGAATATGAGTGATCCTACCGGAATACCAGCCGGGATATATCGTAGTAAAGGTCACCATTCCCGCACTATCAGTAAGTTGTATTCCTCTGCAAAAGGTATCTGCTGCATAATCCTTGGTTCCTAAGTATCCTGTCTCCTTATAACCGGAATAATAGCCATCCTTATCACAATGCCAAACATCCACTCTTGCATTTGTAATCGGGCTACAACTGTTGTTCACATTCTCTATCGTGAGCACTAATGTAAGAGGGATCCCCGTTTTTCCCTCTGTGATATCTTGCCGAAAGTAGGAAGAATTCGAACTCAGATCCAATGGATATGGTCCTTTCGTTTCTTCTGGAATAAGCGCGCAAGCCGGTGCAGAAGTGACGTCTGCAGAATTGCAGGTGCCTCCGATAATTCCCTCCAAAGGACCTAAAGGCCCAAGGATTCCGATCTTATTTTCACTTTCCTTTTTGCAGGCGATAGCGATACCGGAAGCCAAAGCCCCCGAGAAAAAAACCTTCTTTAAAAAATCCGCTCGTTTCAATATAGACCCCTCAAGCCGCAACCTTGTAATGGAGCGACTTCTTTAGATATTCCTTACGATGATCTAAACCCGATGGATCCCGAATGTTCCCGAAAAATGAAAAACTCCGATAAAAAATTTCCGCGAAGTGCGATAGCTGAGAAAAGTAAAAATAAGGATCGATTGAAATTGAAACCAAAATCGATATGATTAGGTCTGAGTATTCAAATATGCGAAGGAGAGAAGCATACTCTTTTCGCAAAGAGGGGAACATTATGAATCTATTCATTAGATATTCGGCAATTACTTTATTATTTGCCGGATCGGTTTGGGCACAACCTGCTGGCGGCCCACCACCGGGAGAAGATAAATGCCGCACAGAAAGAGAAACCTATTGTAAAGGAATAAGACCTGGTCCTGAACTTCATCAATGTTTGAATGATAATGCATCTAAGCTATCTGCAACTTGCAAGGCTCACCTTGCAGAGATGAAAGAAAGACATGAAAAGTTTAAGGCTGCCTGTGCGGAAGATGAGGCCAAATACTGCAAGAACGTGGAACATGGACCGGCTCATATGAGATGCCTAAGAGAGAACGAAAGCAAATTATCCGCTTCCTGCAAAGCGGCGCTTCCTCCACCTCCACCGGATCGCAGATAAACTATCAGGTTTGTGCGAATGCCCCGATCTTAAATCGGGGTTTTCATTTCCAATTTGAACTGCTTTTACAGCTAGGCGGGTAAGATCCCAGGATCATATTCGTCTGAAGGAATAGGAGTGCAGCCGGGGAGTTTCGTCCAATCCGGCTCATCTCCTATATGTCTATAGGTATGGCTCCACAGGATCCTATCCTTCAAGACCAGAAAAGCTCCCGGCATCCTAAGAATATTCCGCCCTTGCGCTCCATAAAAATTTCCTTTTGCAAGAGCTCTTAAAGCACTCACCCAAACCTCTGGTCCCGCCAACTCTATCAGATTGCCTTCTGCAATTTTTAGTCCTTCATAGAGAGTCGCGTTTGGATCTGAAATAGCACTCGCTTCCGGCCAGAATCTGGTAAAGAATTCCTCACCTTCTCTTGGAGTATCCGGATAAATAAATAATATAGGAGGAAAGGCACGCATCTCAGAACTAATCAGTCTCAGATCCTCAACTGTCTCTCTACAAAAAATACATCCTAAATGTCTCAGATAGATAAGTAAGCTAGGCTTCTGGGGAATATTATCTCCCAAAACCGTTCCGACTAGCCTTCTGCCTTTGATCGGATATTCCAAGACTTCTTTCGGTAGAAATTTCATCTGAGTTGGAATCTATTCATTAGACAGATCTAAAAATCCGCCTTCTCCCACTTTCTAAGTGTTTTCTTTTCCAACAAATCGACGATTCATCAAGACATTTTCTTTGTTCAAAAAAAAGCAGGCTCGTAAGGAAGATCCGTTCCTATTAGTACTCTGGAATTGATCCTCGCTTTTCGATTCCAAATTGCCCAGCTCGCTCGATAAACAGGAGAACCCCAGACGGAGGGAAATAAATTTCCTTTTGCAGCTAATTCTGCCACCTGCCCTCTCCATTTCGAATACAGTCTGGAGGCATCTGCTAAGGCTTCTTCCGAAACAGGATCCAAGGAATGATTTCGAGGCTGAGAAAGAGTCCATTCTACTTTTTGAATATATTTTTCCTGTATTTCCTTCAACTCAGCGCTAAAGATAGGAACCGACTTTGCATAATTTCTAAGACAAAGTCTGTACAATATTTCATGATTCCACCAAATCGAAGCATCCGGAGTCGCTCCCGGTTGCACGATTTTTCCCTCCGTCATCGCCTTGCCCGGAATGGAGAATGGAATAAAAATCGAAATAGAAGGAATAGAAGCACCAGTCGCCCAAAATTGTGAGAAGGAAGGGTTTGGATCCAGTTCCGCCAAAAAAGACGCAGTTGTTTCATTCGGAGAAAAAGGACCTCCTGCATGCAAACAAACGGAACCCATTCCTGCCTCGCTCGGAGAAAATCTTGGATCCTTAGAAGGAAATCCGCCGAGAGTCAGTTTCATAGGAGAACTTCCTGGTCCCCTTCCCTCCAATCTAAGGATCTGCATCGCCTCGGTGATCCCAAATCCGGATCGGAAAAATTCTCCTGCTTTAGAAGTGATCTCTCTACGTATTTTACATTTACTGAATGTAGTGTAAAGCGAATCGGAGAAGACTCCTTTAAAAGAGAATGTTTCTCCTTTTTTAAGCCAACCTTTCGCTCTTGCAAAATCGATCGCACCTGAATGCAATCCGTCGTAATTCGATTCCAATGTGAGACCATTTGAAATGGAATAGAAACCTTGGATCTTCTTCCAGGCCCAGAACTTGTCGGCAGTTTCTAATACGAACGCATCCTTTGCGTCCGCTATGAGAAAACTATTATGATAGAAGAAGTTTCGATTTGAATATCCACCGCAAGCATCTTGTCCGAATCTTTCCAGATACTCTATGATACAATCCCTTGCTTCGGAAGCGGAGTCGGATCTTTCCAATGCGATCCGAAGAAGATCCATCCCGGTTAATCCGTTGTTCTTCTTTTCGATAGGAATGCGAGTGAATACTGCTTCGTTACCTATTGTAACTCCTTTTGAATTCGCTCCCATCTCAGCTCCCCACATGTGAAAAGGACGAGAGATCAATATCTCTCTGGATTTCTTGGCTTGGGGAATATCGATAAATGTAGCTCTTAAAAGATCTTCCTTATGATTTCTTTCGGGAAGTCGGACCAGACATTGAGCCTCGTTCGGCTCTCGATCCGAATTTTTGCCGAAGATCATTCTTCCGGAAGAAGTGAAATCAGGAGTGGCGACAAAGGTATCACACATAGGCGGGAATGCTACAAGCTTTCCCCAGAAGAGCAAGAGGTTTTTATATCACAAAACTTCTAGAAGAAGCATGGTCATATCATCTTTTAAATGAGAACGATGCAGATTTAGAACGGACTTACCTACCGATTCCAAGAATTCCTGCCCGGATTCGGAAGTGTGTTCCCTGAGAAGGTTCACAAAAGAATCATAACCGAAGAATTCCTTATCCTCTCCGTAAAACTCAAATAGTCCATCGGAGAAAAGAAGTACCTTATCCCCAGGAAACAATTCAATCGTATAATCCTTGTTAAATAGTTTCGGAAGAGCAAGAAGCACAGTCCCTCTTCCATCCAAGGTATTCACGGAACCGTCAGGACGAATGATCACTGCGGGATGATGGCCTGCATACGAATATGTGAGCATTCTTTTCTTCTGATCCAATCTCATATACACTGCAGTAATAAAGAAACCGCCGATCATTCCCATTAAGGATTCATGAATAAGAGTCAATCCTCTCGCCGGAGTCTCTGCGATAGGAGCATTCATCTTGAAAGCCATCACCGCCATTGAAGAAACCATCGCAGCAGAAATTCCATGACCTGCGGCATCTGCAAAGAAGAAGTCCAATTCTCCTTGCTTAGCCATATCTGTTTTGATCAGATCTCCACCCACACTCTCCAAAGGCTTGAAGTAAGAATAGATCCTAAAATTGCCGGACTCAGGAAATTCAAGATCCACTAAGCTCTTCTGAGTGGTTTGAGCAAGCTCCAACTCTTCTTCGATATTGGCCTGGAATTTTTCCAATTGCACGTCCGCTTGCAATAAGGTCTCGAAGGTCTTCATTCGAAATCCGATCACCAAGACGGAAAGAACGGAAGAAGAGATAAGACCGAAATAGTACATGCCCACTTCTATTCTTGGATTCTTTACATTGATTCCTACAAAGAACGCGATCGCGATGAAGATAAGAAGTACTGGAATGAGAACCCTTCTATTATTGATAGAAACTCCGGTACTGAAAACGACTAGAATCAAACCGAATAGATAACCTAAGTACAAACCGTTGGCGTACAACAGATAAAAAGAATGCACGCTCATGATCGCGAAATGAAAGAGAAGCACAGGATCCGTGTATTGTTTAAAACTCTTTAATTTAAAGCTTAAGGTAAGTGAGATAAGAATCAGAATAACATGAGTGACTCGGATCCATCTAGGATCGTAGAGTCCTACTTCTGCAGGATCTCCGAATAATAATCCGAAGCCTGCAAAGAAAACGAAAAGGAACATCGCGAATCTAAACCGAGAAAGAGACTCCTCGGCCAAGAATTGTTTTAAGCTCGCGAATGAGGGCTCAGTCGGATTCGGAGGATAGTTGGAAAAATTGTTCCCTGTAGACATCTGGAATCGCCGCAGGTTTCCCCGTAGAAAAATTAAACCATAACAATTCAGCTTTTCCAGTCAACACGCATTCCCCTGCCTGATTCCACATGGAACAAACGACCGAAAAGGATCTATTCTTAACGGATTCTAATTTTACGGAAATATCAATCGTTTCCGGAAATCGAACCTGCTTTCTATAATCCATTTCAATATGCGTGAGAACCGGTCCGCCTTCCATAGGCTTTTGAGGAGATTCCCAAAGTCCCATATCATCGAAGAAAGAAGCCCTCGCAGTTTCGAAATATCTTGCATAGACCACATTATTCACATGGCCAAAGGCATCCATATCTCCCCAAGCTACTTTTTGTTGAACACTGTACGGGTATCTTTCCGGCTTAGACATACTGCTAAAAAAATGAAAGGAATGAATTTTGGAAAGGAAAGAATGGTCACCCTCTATTGATTTATTTTTATATAAAAGTAAAAAAGATCTCTATCGTCTGCATCTGGAAAAAATCCAAATTGAACTTAAGAGTTTTTTAAAAACTTTTCGTATTTCAGAAATGCTTCTTCACTGAGGTCCTTAGAAACGTATTTTTTCAAATGCTCCAAAAATATTGCAAACCCTGCTAAATAAGAAGTAATTTCAATATGTTTCTTCAGTTCATATATACGAAACGAGCCTTGTTGAAATTGAACTTTCGAAATACTTTTCCATTGGATCTCTTTTCTATTTCGTGTAAGCCCATACGAAACAATAGAATCTTTATCAAGAATGATTTCGTGATTTTTACAATAGAAAATTAAGAACAATGCCACGAACATTAAAGGAATGATTATATAAAACATCATCTGATTAGGTAAAATGAATTTGCCGCTCTGCTTAAATAAAGAGTAAGAGTCTGCGAGCAAAATGATCGGAAGTGCAAAGAGTAGAATAATCGCAAGATACCAATACACCGTTGGCAATCTTAATACAATCTTTTCTCGGATCAGATTTGGTTTGGCTTGCTTCGCTAGAAAATATATGATATAAGTAACGATCCCGCCGATTATAAACGCGATCACTTCCGCCTGAACCTGTTCCCAAATTTTATCCCATTCCAAAAGAATCACTTCAACTGTTCCATCTTGCCAATATGTTTAATCCACGAACTTGGTGTGTATATCATGGTTTCTTTAAGAACTGCTCATATTCCTGAAACGCTTCTTTATACAGATCGGATGCCACGGATTCTTCGAGAGCAGAAACAAAGACTTCGAAACCTGACAAGAGAGTAACTACTTCAATCTGATCCTTACTATCTTTAAGAAAGAAAGCTGATCTTTCGAATCGAACCGATTCTATATCCTTCCAAAGCATCCGTTTATTTTTTCGGAAAACTCCGTTTGATAAGATCGCATCTTGTTCTAATACGATTTTATAATTCTTACAGTAGAGTATAAGTAAGGCTCCTACCAAGAATAATAGAAAGGAAACCAAACACAAAATTGGATCGGGAAGACTCAAAACCTGATTCTTATGAAAAGCAAAGTACGTATCTCCGAAAAGAACAACCGGGACTAAGGAGATTAGAAAGAAGCCTGCAAATCGATAAAATACGGGCAGCCTTAAATATCGTTTGGTATTTTTTTGCAGCTCGTCCGTATGCTTAATAAAATATTCGAACGTATACGTGAGAGAAAAAGCAAACACAGATCCAAGTAGTAGGACCAAGATCGCTTCTTTTGTGAACCATTCCGTATTCATAAAATTCCTATGATGTCAAGTGGAAGGCCTGACTATAGTCGCTTTCGCTCCTGAAGCCAGGCTGATCCTCGTTTTATTCATAATGCCAAGTGGAAGGCCTGACTATAAGCCGGATTTTGTACTCTTGCAAGTGATGATCATTTATCTTGGTCTTTTAGTTACCGAAAAGACTCTTTGCTCTCTACCCACGGCCCTGTAGAACCAACGATGGCCGCCTATTCGAGATTGCACCCGGGAGGGTTTACATTGCCCACATTTTCGCAAATATGGCGGTGGGCTCTTACCCCACCATTTCACCCTTACTAGAAATACTAGCGGTATATTTTCTGCTGCACTTTCCATATCTGGTTTCTCACGATTCCAGACTCCGGGAATTACCCGGTCCCGTGGTTCTATGGTGTCCGGACTTTCCTCACAAACTTTCCGAATGAGGGAGAACCCGCTCGATCAGAGAAGAAAGCGCGACCATCCGGCAGACCTTCCAAAACGAGTGTAGAAAAAATCCATGCAAATGCTATTCGTTTTTAGAGTGGTTTCACACAAAGCCGCAAAGAAATAGAAATGTAAGATTTCCCGCGCTCTATTTTGCAACCTTCTCTGCGAACGACTCTCTTATTGAACAATGTCATCCAAGAATATACAAAAGCCCCATCCAGGAAGTTCCGAAAGAGCGAGAAAAGCTCTGCGTTGGTTCGGAAGACTCTACGGATCCTTATTCTATAAAACAGAAGTTTACGGACTAGAAAATGTACCTGAAACCGGAAAAGTCCTAGTCCTGTCCAAGCACCAAAGGAACGACGATATTCCCCTTGGACTTTCTAAAGCATTATATCATAGAAGAATGGATATTTGGGCGATCATGAAAGATTCTCTCGCTTCGCCTATCTATATGGATTATTTTCTAAAATGCGGAGGGATCCCTCTCAATAGAAAAGAACCCAGAAAGAGCAAAAACGACTTACTATTTGCAAAAAAAGTTCTAGGCGAAGGCAATATGCTCGTGATCTTTCCGGAACAAACCACAGTTCCTTACAAAATGGGAAAAGGTCGTCCCGGTGGATTTAGATTTATCGTAGGCAAACCGGAAGAACCACTGGCAGTTCTCTGTCTGGGACTGGAATATAAACCTAGAGGATTCTTGCGTAGGACTAGTCTCATTGTCCGAGCCGGAAAGCTCAGATACCTGACAGCCGATATGGATCCAGAAGACTTCCTACATGATTGCATGCACGAGATCGCAAGCCTGACAAATCTCAAATACCCTTTCGAACAGGCCAAAAAATCAGCAGATCCAGAGTTAGAAGAAATTATTAGCTAGTCGCTTAAGTGACTCGGCTGATCGCCTCTGAAGCTTTACGTATCCGCAAAACTCCTTAATACCTTCCTAACGGGGCGCTAAGAACTCCTTACGCCCCTTCCTATATACAATCCCCTGTTGTTCGGCTATCCTCTGTGCCAAGAGGAGTTCTCTCTGAAATTTTTTCTAATTTTTAGATAAAAAATCGAAGAAGATTTCTAGAAGTTGGCACGGCGCTTGCATTATTATATACAAAGCCCCGGCTGGGAGATAAAAAGATGAACAAATTAATTAAAATTGCCTTAGTTTTAAGCATCTCCACTGCGATTTACGCAGAAACCGATACCAACGCGATTGAAACTTCGCTTACAAACTATACACCGGAATCGGAAATCCAGCTAGCAAATAAGCTAACCGCCTTGGGAAGCTTAAAACAAAAAACCCGGGACTATGAAGGTGCAATCAATTTTTACGACCAGTCCTTAGCGGTCAGATCGAAAATGGGAGATAAAGAAAGCCAAGGATACGCCCTGGTCCTTTACCTAAAATCGATCTCTGAGTTCCGCCTTGGTAAATCCTGCCAAGCCTTAGAGAACATTAAAGAAGTTATCCAAGTATACCAAAAGATTGGTGACCTTGATTCCGCTCTTCACGCGGAAGAAGAAGGTCTGAAAAAATACCAGGAAGCATGTAGCCTGGCTTTCGCTAAACAGCCAAGCTTGACTCTGAATAAGGACTGAGAAACAAAACAGGAAATCATCCCATCTCTAGTTCTAACTTCCCTGGTCCGCCCCTCTCGGGGCGGGCGCTTTTTTTGATTTGACTCTAGTTTTTTCCATCCTAACCTTACAGGAAGTTCCTGGGTTGGGATGAATTTCCCTCCTTTTCCCGTCCAAAAGATTCGTTTCTCGGCTTATTTCAGGACCCCTTGTCGGCTGTCCCGAAACGCTTCAGAAACCAAAGAAAGATAGCGGAGGATTACATGAAAATCGTGTTTAATTGGAAGAATTTAGATCATTCCGGCACTGCGGAAGACTATGCTAGTAAGAAATTGGAAAGGGTCTCCAAATATATTCAGAAATTGGTTTCCATGGAGATTTCCTTCGAGCAAGTCCACGGTTTGATTAGCGCAAACCTGAACCTCGCAGCAGACGGAAGCAAATTCAACGCACAACACGAAGATAAGGACATTTATTCCTGCATAGACGGTCTCGAAGATAAGATCGTGAAGCAGGTCAGCAAGCATCACGATAAAAAAGCCGCTCATTGATGGACGAAGACCGAAAGTACGAAGAAGCCATCAGATATCTATCGGAAGGAGAATTCGAACTCGCAAAGAAGGAATTCGACTCCTTGCTCGAAGCAGATCCCGAAAACCCCGAGTATGCCTCGGGGTTTTATATATCCTCTTTCTGGGATCACAGAATTGAGAGGATTCATTTAACGAAAGAAGGTAGAGAAAGAACAGGGATCCTATTGGAATTCCTGAAAGACTTTGAATCCGTTTACCGTCAAAAATCTTTTCCGAAAGAATTATCCTATCATTCTGCAATCAATTCCATCTTACAAGAAACCACGGATCAGGTTCGGATCGCACTTCGCAAAGAAGGAATACAATCTCTTTCTCCCAGTTTAATTGCGGAACTTGCATATAGACTTCTTCTGGCAGAAGACACAGATCTTGCATCCGAAGTATTAAGAGACTCTTCTGGGCTCGAAAAATTCTCTCCTGAACTCATCTTCTTTCGAGCCGAATGCGCGTATATGAGCGGGAATCAATCTCATGGCCTTCTACTCTATAGAGAGGCATTCCTAAAGGAACCAAGCGCCATCCGATTGGACTGTGTGCGTTCTGAGCCCATCCTCTCCGGGATCCAAACCTTAAGTTCCGAGTTCAAAGAAGAAGCGGAATTAAAAGAGGCATTGCCAGTCCTTCTTCTGGAAAGAGGAGTCTTAAAAGAAATCCGCAAAATGAGCGAAAAGGAATTAGAGGAGATCCGCGCAGAACTATTCCGTTTGCGGGACTCTTTAGGCTTAAGAAAGGGAGGAAGCGAGTTTAAAGTCAAATGCAGAATGATCCAACTTTGCTGTGCTCTCTTAGATTCCAGAGCTTCTATGATCTATGGAGAAGTGGCACAGGAAGCCAAACGGATCCTGGATTCTTTAGATCCAAGCTTATATCACAAACGATTGAAAGTTTAGGCTTTTACATAAAAGCAAAATTAGGCTTCTCTCCCTTCCTTCTTAACAAACGCCAACTTGCCTATCTCTATAAAATAAAAAAGCCCTGCAGTTGCAGGGCTTCTTCTTTCGAGTTTTACTCAAACCGATCTTAAAAGATCTTATTTGTTGGAAGAATCCAAAACCTGACGGATCTCCTGAGCTGTTCTGTAATCTCCTTTTTCCATAAAATACTGCTCCAGTGAGGAGAGTGTTTTCTTTGCTTGGGGGTTTTTGGAGATTTCGGAGAGGTAAGGAGAATTGAGGTCGGCGTCTACTCGAGCGGAGGAAGGAAGATCGATGAACTCCTTATCCGTTCCGAGGGAGAGAGTTCCGGATCTTTCCGCGACACCCGTCTCATTCGATGAGGAGAAGCGTCCTACGGTTACCGCGAGAACGAGGACCGCGAGCGCCGCGCTCAAAGAATATTGGAAGTTGCGATTCCATATAAAATTACGGGAAAGTCTAGACAGAGCTGTTTCTTCTTCTAAGCTTATATCTTTGAGAAGGTTTTGAAGACGGAGATCAAAATCGGAAGAAAGGCGAACGCTTTGCATTTCCTTAGATCTGAATTCGGAGACTGCGCGAATGAGAGAGTTTTCGAGTTTTACATGATCAGGATCTTCTTTTTGGAAGAGGGAACTGATCCCGAATTTTGCGCCTACGCGTGGTTGCTTGCTAACTTGTTTTTCCATACCTTACTTACCTAAAAAAGCCTTCGCCCTTCCCATCTTTCATGATGAGGTGCTTCAGAAATTCCTTAGCCTTGAAGAGCCGGCTCTTAACCGTTCCGATATTCGTTCCGAGGATGTCCGCTATCTGTGAGTAGGACATTTCCTCGAAATACCGGAGCTCGATGACTTCTTTGTATATATCCTCGAGTTCGTTGATTTTGTTGATTAGATAGTTACTCTCGTCGGAAAGTTCTACTTTTTTTTCGAAGCTCATCCGATCATCCGTGACCTGGAACTCAGAATCGTCCATGGAGTTCTCTCTGGCTCTTTTTCTCTTGGCCAGAAGGTCCTTGGATTTATTCACCACGATCCGGTACAGCCAGGTATATACGCCTGATTCTGCTCTAAAATTACGGATGGATCTATAACCTGAAATAAGGGCATCCTGGACGATATCCTCGGCATCATCCCCGTCTTTTACCATGGAGACTGCCTTACGATACAATCTCTCTCTGTACGGCCCTGTAAGCTCTATATAAGCCTTATCATCCCCTTCCTTGATCTGTTTTAGGAGTTGGATCTCTTTATCTCGGACAGTTTGTTTGCGATGTGGGTTGTCAGTTTCTATCATTAGAACCCTTTAACGACATAGGACGGAGTTTTGGCAGTCTTTGCAATAAAAATACCCTTCTGAGGCGCGAGAAGGAAGCGTGGAAACGATCCTCGAAATGGATTTGGATCACCAAAGACAAGCGACTTGGTCAGTTCGCTTAACCTTCGAGAGAGAGATTGATCAGGATCAGGGACTCTGTGAGTTCAAGTTGGTTTCGAAATCGGATTCCATAGAGGAACTTTTTCTTGGTCTCTATATTCTTTGGGACCTTCCATACAACGTCGCCCAAGAATTCCAATCTCTTGCCGGTCTTTCTTTCGATCACAGAACCTTCGATTGCCATGGAACCGGTGAGATCTTCTCCACTCATAAGCACACAGATCCCGGATTCAGAAATATTCCCGAGCTTTCCTTCCAGAGTGATGAGTCCTGAATCCACTTGCACAATATAATCGTCGAAATCCCTAGGATAGAATCTAGGGCTTCTAGGTTTGTGTTCGAACTCACTCATGAATTTAGGGAATCAAAGTTGAATCGAATTCTGCAAGTGTCCAGCTTTTTCCCTTTTTAGAAATCAAAGTAGATGAAAGGGATCTCTCCGTCCGGACTGAGTATGGCGAGCACAAAGACAAGTATCGGATAGAGGGTAAACTCAAGCCAAGCAGGTATTCTGAACTCTTTTCCCTTCTCGAAGATCAACCATCCCAAGTAGTGTCCGACGATCACAGCAAGGATCGCAGGAACTCCCTGCTTCAACATATAAGGTCTAAGCTCGCCTGCTTGGTAGGAATACATTCCATGAATGAATTGAAAGGCCATGTCCAGATTGGCTGCTCGAAAGATAACGCCAAACGTGATACAGACGATGCTGGCATACAAGATACGAGTCGGAGTAAGTAGTTTTTCCCAGAAAGGAGAAGGTTTGAGGTCCGGAAAGAATTGTGCCTTCCATTCCTTTATCATGGATTCCACCATTAAGAATCCACCTTGGATGGAACCCCAAACAAAGAAGGTCCAGTTGGCTCCATGCCAGATCCCGGCCACAAACATAGTAAACCAAACATTGAATCTGTGCCGGAACTTGCCCGCTCGATTCCCGCCTAAGGAGATATAGACGTAGTCTCTCAGCCAAGAAGAAAGAGTGATATGCCACCTTCTCCAATGCTCGGTGACCGATTGAGAGATATAAGGCATTCTGAAGTTTTCAGGAAGTTCGTATCCTAAGAGCAATGCTGCGGAGTAAGCCATATCCGTGTATCCACTAAAATCACAATACACTTGCACCCAAAAGAGAAGCGCGGCAAGCCAAAGAGCCTCCGTGGAATAATTGCCCGGATCCTTAAAGATCAGATCTGAAATGGGAGAAATATTGTCGGAAAGTACGACCTTCTTAAAATACCCCAAGAGAAAATAACGTATCGCCTTTCTAAAAGGAATATCTTCTAACCTCTTTTCCGTTTGCAATTGAGGAAGGAAACTTTTCGCAGTTACGATCGGACCCGCAACCAACTGAGGAAAGAAAGAAACGAAGAGTGCAAATCGAATGAAATTCTTTTCGGAGGGAATAACTCCTCTATATACATCGATCGTATAACTCAAACTCTGGAAGGTATAGAAGGAAACTCCTACCGGCAGAACGATCTTAAGTATAGGAAATAATCCGGGCAGTCCTATGTATTGCAGAAGAGAATTTAGATTATGACTTAGAAAATCATAATATTTGAAGAAGCCTAAAATGAAGACGAGGTTCAATACTAAACTCGTCACTATCATCCACTTTCTGGCACTTTGGTTCTTGGACTCGTGGATCAGATCCGCCAACACAAAGTCTATGATTGTGGAAAGAAGAATGAGTCCGCCAAACTTCCAGTTCCAGCTCATGTAGAAGATATAGCTCATCACGAGCAGGAATATATGAATGACTTTCTTACGAATTTCGTGCTTCGGAAAGAGAAAAGGTAATATATACCAATTGGCTAAAAAGACAAAGGAGAAGAAGAGGAAGAATTCCAGTGTGGGAAAGATCAATTGTATGTTCCCTTCGGTAAGGCTCTTGGTCCTAAGATCGATCTTATTTTTAAATCGACCTTTCGATCCAAAAATCCCGGGACTGGAACTAGGTCAAGGGATTCTCGCGTCTAGATTTTTGCCCTTCGGTCAAGATTTTGGAAGCCTGCAAGAGGACAAAAAGGAATTCTCTTGCAAGTTTTTTTCCTTCTTATATTCATAGTTTCGCATTCGATTCATCGATAAGGAGTTCTGTTCTCAATGGCTAAAAATGTCCTAAAAAAAATCGTCCTCTCCGTGATGCTAGTAGGGATCACTTTCGGTTCCTTGGCAAACTGCTTCGGTAAATTCGCTCTAGTTAGAGTATTCTACAACGCGAACGATGGGATCAACGTAGGCGGCGGACTTCTCGCTAAGATCGTGAAAACTATCCTCTTCTATATTCCTTTCGGTTTCCTAATGGCGATCGGAGGTTTTATCGATCTAATTCTATTCAACCTGATCGAGTTCTGGTCCGGAAGCAATCCAGTTGGATTGAACGAGTACGACCAAGAAGGAAGATTTGCGAAATCCTTCGAGCAAGAGGGAGAAAAACTGACTCTGGTTTATTCTAACTTCGGAGCAAGATTGGATCTGACTGCAGTTTCCAAAGAAGGAAAGTCCGAGACCTTGACTGCGTTCCGCGCTCAGCCAGGAAAATTCTTCGTTGAAAAAGAAGGAAAATTATCCGAAGTCGCTGTGACTTCTCAGACTGTAGGTTCTCAGGTGATCCTGAAATTGACCGAACAAGGTAAATTAAAATCTTCTAAAGTAGTGGAAGCTAAAACACTCGAAGATCTAGAATTGAAAGCTGCGGGAACTCTTTAATTCCCTTCCATTCGCCTCGGAATATACCGGGGCGAATTTTCTACTTTCCTACAAAACGACTTTCTACCTTCAGAACCGCAAATTTACCTAGATTATGCTTCGCGAACCAACCTTTATTCGCTTCGACAGCATACATCACTCTTTCACTCGAATGATATAATGTCTTTGTCTGATTCGGAAGCATCTCGAAAGTATCCGTCATCCTCTTGTCTTTATTGAAGTAGCCTATGCTAAGAGGGATCAGAGTATTCTTCATCCAAAATGTAAGATGATCTTCGCTCGGAAAGATAAAGAGCATTCCTTCATTCTCACCTAGCTTCTTACGAAACATAAGTCCTCTCTGTCTACTTTCCTCCGTGTTCGCAACCTCGACATACAGAGGATGTTCTCCCACATAAATGGTGGTCTTATCCAAATAAAGAGGAGAATTGTATTCTCCCCATCCGGCCCAAGGCAACAGAAAGAATGCAAGAAGAAGAGAGAGTCTCAGGGATTTCATTGCGAACTTTAGAATTTAGGAGGTCTTTTTTCCAAGAAGGCTCCCATTCCTTCCTTGGATTCTGTTCCGGAGAATAAGTTGGAGAATTCTTTCTTCTCTAAGTCTTGTCCTTTCGAGAATTGAGTATCCAATCCTTCTAATACGACTCTCTTAGCGATCTGAACCGCTTTCGGTCCCTTTTTCAAAATGGATTCTGCGATAGATTTAGCGACTCCGAGAAGGTCCTCTCCTTCTTTTACCAATTTGTTCAGTATTCCGATCCGATACGCTTCCTCTGCAGAGATCATATCTCCGGTGAAGATAAGTTCAACTGCTCTTCCGTATCCTACAAGGCGGGAAAGTCTTTGAGTTCCACCGAATCCTGGGATCAGTCCGAGAGATACTTCAGGTAATCCTAATTTAGCTTTTTCTGATCCAACTCTGATATCGCAGGCAAGAGAAAGTTCCAATCCTCCTCCTAATGCAAATCCGTTCACTGCAGCAATGGACACTAAACGGCTTTTTTGAATGGTGTCGAAAGCGCCTTGGCCTAAAGAAGCAAACTTCTCCGCTCCGGAAGCGTCCAGTTCCTTCATCTTAGCTATATCCGCTCCGGCCACGAATGCTTTTCCTTGTCCGGTGACGATGACTACTCGAATTGCTTCTTCCTTTTCCAGAGATTCGAAGGAAGATTTCAATTCCTTCAACACTTCTTCGTTGAGTGCGTTTAATGCGGAAGGTCTGTTGATTTCCAGAATGGCGATTGCGCCTTCTTTCTTAATTTGTATTAATGATTCGCTCATTTCTTTTTCTTACTCCATCTCTATGATTAGGAAGAGAGTGTCGTCCTCGAACTCTGCGTCTCCGAAGAAGCCGAAAAGTTCTGCTTGGACAACATCCTTAAATTGTCTTAGGTCCGTAAGACTGCTATTTCTGTTCAGGATTTCCAAAAGGCCTTCGCTTCCAAGCTGTTTTCCTTGCGGATTTCGATTCTCGATCAGTCCGTCGGTATATAAGAAAAGTCTTTCTCCAGAAAGGATAGGCAGGGAAACAAGTTCCGCTATCGGTCTCTTGATGCCGAAGCCCAATATACTTCCGGTAGTTTCAATTTCTCTAAACTCGCTTCCACTTTGGGAATGCATTAAATATGGATGGCCACCGTTTGCAAAATGGATCTCCTTAGAAATAAAATCGAAGAAGATATACACTGCAGAAGCATGATGTGATTTGAATTGCCGAAGAAGAGTCTCATCCAAATATTCCAGAAGTCTGACAGGATGCAGTTTCAATCGATACGGCATGGTTGCCACCATGATCTTAATGAAAGACGCGACTAACGCGGAAGCGATCCCGTGTCCAGCGATGTCCGTAAGAAATACTCCTGTGTTTCCTTCCCTCAATTGAATGAAATCATAGAAATCTCCTCCGATCTCGTTCGGAGTGGAACGGTATACTTCGTATTTAAATCCCTTGATGCTGATATCTTCCGGAAATAGAGTCTCCTGTACTTTTCTTGCGATTTGCAATTCATGTTGCAAGAATCTATAATCCGAATCGAGTTCTGAAGATATATGGACTAGTCTTCTCACTATGACTACTATAGTGATCCCGATCAGACTCATGATCAAATAAACCACATCCGGAACGAGTAAGACTAATGGAAAGCCAGGGATCGTACCATCCTTCAGCTTGAAGTAAGTGAATCCGAGGTGAAGCACTACCGAATAAAGCGCAGTCAACAAGCAACCCTTTACTTTTAGGCGGAACATTTGGAACAGTACCAAAAATCCGACCAGTAAGAAGTAGTTATTATATAATTGTAAACTATGCAGATCGTCAAAGGAATAGAACGATTCGTTCAATACCATCATCACTAAAAAGGTAATGGTGCAGTTCGTTCCATGAATGACAGCCGGAAGATACTTTCTTTGAAAAGATAAGACTAAACTGAGTATGTTTAGGCTTAAGATAAAGCCGAAGTAAATGCCTCCTCTCGGAGAATCCCTTATCTCAGGGATGAGTAATAGGAAATAAACAAGGAAATGAAGGAAGAATGCCAATCGAATGAAAGACTGATCTATTCTTACAAAGTCCTTCCACGCGCTGACTTCCCTGTAATTAAACTCTCTTTCGAGGAAAGCGAGCGGGTTAAGGATGCCTGTTGCTTTTTTAGCGGATAGATTCATCTAAGATAATTTCAATAATTTCGGATCCGTTGATCCGGATTTTCATATTATGACCAGAATTCAAATACCGATCCAATTTCTCAGCAAACTCCAATCCTTCCTTCGCATTCTTTATATTGGAATAATAAAGAGCGAATGACTTGGACTTGTAGTTGTACGGAAATCTTTCATTAACAAGCAAAGTTAAGCGAAATCCATTCGATCGGGTCTCTAAAACGATCTGAGAAACATGCTTTCGATTGATGATCCTCTCGTCGTTATGAAGACTCCAAGGATTCGTCACGTCGGAGAGAATAGAAGGAGGATTGAAAAGCAAAAGCCCCGTAGAGAGGCATAAGTTGATCAAACTCAGACTTTCTTTCTTTGCCTGGTGGCTCGGAGAATAAATCCCTGTCTTCATAAGAAACAGGCACAAATCTTACAAGAGCCGTGTGAAAAGCAAATCAATAACCCCGATCTTCCTTCTTTCGTTTTTTGCGATGCAAAGAAAAATACTTTCGTTTCACGCTCAAGTTTGGAAGATATGGTGCTTCATGTTTTTCGAACGCTATTCACATTCAAAGTTGAAAATGTGTCGATTGTTTGGCGTCTTTATACTCGCCTTCTCCTTTTCTAATCATTGCAAAGCTCAAAAAGGAGATCCGAATCCTTACGCTGACCTGTTCGCTCATTCCTCTCTTTCTAAAATGGAAAACTATGTCGGCTTGGGTTCCGATTGGGGCTCCAGGATCTACAATTTAGATACGCCTGCCAAAGACTATGTCCTAGGCCTAAACAAAATAGACGGCTTTGATGAGTCCCCTGTCGAAGCTCGAAACTTTCCGTCTTTTAAAAAAGAAGTCATCAAAACTTTGGAAGCTGAACCGGAACCGATCCAGTCTCTCTTAAAAGATAAATTATTTAGGATCTATGTTTGCGAAGATTTAGGCGGATCTGCAATTAGCGGGTTTATTCAAGAAAATGGAAATACCAAAGGCGGTTTCGTCCTCTTGGATGCGAAAGTCTTGGATAGAAAAGCAAACGAATGGATCACTTATAAAGAAAACTCAATCTATACGAAGGGAAGACTTGCGGTGAATGTCAGGATCGAACCTGACGAAGCAAATACAAAGAATAATGCTCTACGTTATATTCTATTGCATGAGTTCGGCCATATCCTTTCCGGAACGCAAAAGATAGGTCCAAGCTTTTTTGATGCATTTCGATCCTATCTACGCTTTCCATTCTTCTCCGGAATTTGGAAATCGGAAAAGATTGCGTCCATGGATACTTCCTTCTTTCCGATCCGTAGCAAGATCCATTTTTACTCTGGATCCGTTTCTTTAGATGAGGAATGGGAGAAGATCTATCCAGTTCTAGAAAAATCTCCCTTTCCTACTTTATACTCCGCGACAAATGCAGATGATTTCTTTGCGGAAAGTTTCGTGTCTTATGTACATGTAATCTTAGAGAAGCGTCCTTGGGTTTTAGAGATCAAGGATGGCGAGAAGGTATTGTACCAAATGGAGAATGGGATTACAAAACCTTCTCTAGAAAAACAAAGAGAGATTATCCGAAAGATATTGTTTAAACTATAGTTTGAACTTATCTACAGATCTCAGAAGTCCTTCTGACTGTCCGTGCATCTCTCCGGAATAAGAAGTAAGGTCATCTGCTCCAGAAGCAACTTCCTGGGTTCCCTCTGAGATCGAAAGGATTGTCTTTGTGATCTCGTCTGTTGCTCTCTTCTGTTCCTGGACTGCTTCTTCTATCTGCAGACTAAAGTTCATTAAGAAAGTTGCAGATTGATGAATGTCTTGAGTGTTCTTCTCCTGAGTGCTAACCGAGTCCAATACTTTCTTCGCTGATAAACCGAATGAATCCACACTCGTCCTAAGCTTACGAAGGATCTCACTCGCTTCTTTCACTTTCGTATTTCCGTTATGAACTGCATTATTCGTTGAATCTACTAACTCTCCAATCTCTTGCACTGAGCTCGAAGTCTGAGAGGCAAGTTTACCAATCTCTTCTGCTACTACTGCAAAGCCTTTACCAGCCTCTCCAGCCCTAGCTGCCTCAATCGCCGCATTCAATGCGAGTAAGTTAGTCTTTTCAGAGATCTCAGTGATGATCGAAAGGATCTCGTTGATACGACTCGCACTCTCCCCTATCTCATCCATAGCCTGGTTTGTCGCTCCCATCGCATTCTCACCAGTGATCGCTCTCTCTTGCGATTCTGAAGCAACCTTGGATAAGGTCTGCATCTCACTATTGATCGTTCCAATCTGTTCTCGTAGGAGAACCACATTTGAATCGATCTCCTTCATGTTCTCTATCGCCTTCTCCATGGAATGACGAACATTATCTGCAGAAGCTGCAAGCTCTTCGACTGCAGCAGAAGATTCTTCTGCAGCTGAAGCCTGGGTTTGGGCTACGTCGGAGAAGTTACGAGACGAATCTGCCATCTTATCCGAGGTTTGGTTGAGTTTCGTAGAGGATGTCTTGATATCCAGGATGATCTTGGAAAGATTTTCCTTCATCGTATCCATGGACTTTAGGAGTTTACCTATCTCATCTTCTCTCTTGATCTCAGCAGAAGCTGTCAGGTCTCCATCTGCTATTTTTTCCGAGAAACCGATCGCTTCTAATAACCCGGAAGTAATCAAACGATTGAAGATCAAATTCAAGATCACAAGGATCATCACCATGATTACAAGAGAAGAAAGGATCGTCTGCAGGATCACTCCTCTTAGATCCGACCAGAAGATGGAATCCGGAATCGACACTTCTACTGCCCAAGATTTATCATAATTTCCTAATACAAACGGAAAGAAATGATGTCCTTCTCCTCTTGATCTCAAGGAGAAAGGAACTCCTTTAGACATTCCTTCTGTTACTTCTTTCAACCATTCCTTATCTGGGATTACTTTTCCCACTAAGGAAGGATCCTTTCCATTTGCAGCGTAGGTACCATTCGGAGAGATAAGAGTTAAGTAACCTTCTCCTCTGAATGGGCGAATGGGTCCGAGTAACTCCTGCAAATTTTCCATCGCGAGGTCCATTCCCACGACTCCGGAAAATGTTCCTCCTCTCAATACCGGTTTTACGAGAGAAACCATGAGCACATGCTTTCCACCGACCGGATAATCGAATGGGTCTGCTATAAAATCTTTCTGGGTCTTTTTAGGAATATTATAAAATGCTCCTGATTCATCCAAGTTCTCATAATAGATGACAGGCTCCAAAGTAACTGCCCCTTTGGACTTATTCGCATACGGTACGAATCTTCCGGTTGCGTCATGATATGTTTTACTCTTGAACTTCGCATCCTGTCCATCGAAAGCATTCGATTCGAAAACTACCCAAGTCCCGAAATAGTATTTGTTTGCATCGGCGAGTTTTTTCAGCGCTTCTACTGCTTCATCTCTGCCAGGCTTGGAAGTCTCCAAAAGATATTGCAATCCTCGCAAAGACCCAAGCGCTAGATTTAAGAAATCCTTAACTTCGTAAGCGTATCTTTCTCCTGCCATCCTGGATCCAGTCTCTACTTGGGACTTGAGACCGAAATAGGATCCGATAGAATTAATCGCGGTTAAGATCAAAGATCCGGATATTAATACGACAGAAAGGTACAGTGAAATTCTAAATCGGATACTCATTCTCTTAACCTGTATGCTTAAAAGCTCTGGCTGAACCCAATACTAAACCAGAAAAGGTGAGCAGGGATCTTCTGCAATAAGTAAGAGTCTCTGACGGATTGCTTCAATGCATCCGAAAGAGAGGAGCCGTTGATATAATCCAATACAATCTGATTTGCAGGACCATTTACCTTGCCAGGGTTTACGATCTTTCCATCCCGATTATTTGCATTCACGTATCCGCCAGTTGCTCCGTAATAATTGTCCGTATCATACATGTAAAGATTCGGTCTCCAAATATTGGCGGCCTTGAAGAAGAATTTTCCAAAGAAGAATGTCAAAGTGGAGGTTATATCCTGGATCCCGTTCCTATTATCCACGATATTATTACTCATCGCATAACCTATGTTAATCTGAGGAAGGATTCGGAAGAACTTATCCTCGAAGAACTCGTGACCAATCGTTAAGGATAGATAATTTTTTCCCGCCATCAAACCTGCATTCTCTTGGGAGAATTGGGTATAGAAGGAAACCGTAGGATTTGCCCACTGCAGAAATGGAAGCTTCCAAAAGAAGAAGTATTCTTGCCAAGCGAGTCGAGTGATCTGAGTAGAAGGGTTATTGGCTCCAGCAATTCCTTGTTCAGCTTGGGAATTAAATGCTCCCAAAGGAGGAGAAAGATATGCAGTACTTTTTTGGAATGTATTATAAAACCAAATCCCCGCAGTAAAAGTTCCCCAACTAGTCTTATCGAAATTATAGTAGAATGCGTAGAACAAACCGTCCGATCGTTTCATACCGTTTTGTTCTTTCTTAAATCCGGGAGTGTTTCCCCCGCAAGTAGAGCCGAGACTGTGGACTCCTGTCATCAAATTGTTTTGGGTATCATAAGGACAAGCTGCGTTTAACGTGTCAGGGCTTGGCGCAGAAAAAGGACTGATCGAACCTGCAGAACCTTGTCCCGGATAAGCAGGACCAGGACCACCAGGATATTGTTGGAATCTTCCGTCGTTGTCCCTATCGTTCCTTTCCGTTAATTGAAAATTTCCCCAAAACTGTACTTGCAAACCTTTCAAAGGAGTGTTGAAGGTAACCGTAGGTTGATAAGAAGGAACGAAGGTCATAGCTCGATAGCTTTCGTTATCTCTTCTGTTTGCGATCTCTCCGGAGAAACTGAGTCCCCGCCAAATAAAGTCCGTCACCACCTCGTGGATCACTTCGATATTCGTATCGGCAGCTCCGTTACCGTTACTCGATCCTCCACTTGGTCCATACATATTCGGAGGAGCTGTCTCCACATGAGATTGAGGAATATCAGAAACCCGTACTGGAGGGGTGGTTTTCTTCTCCGCTAAAGGAGAAGGGACAGCTGCAGGAGCAGGCTTTCCTTTTTCGTAGCTCACCTGAGCTACGAATTCCTTATCTAGAAAGCGAACAAAGTCTTCGTTTTCTGCGATTAAAACTTTTTCATCATCTTCTAATACGATCTTTCCGCGTATGATCTGTCCGTTCTTTAAGCGAACAAAGTCTAACGCGAAGATTTCATCGCAAAAAAAGAGAATCGTAAATCCGATCAAAAGAACGGAGACTCGCTTCGGCCAATCTCGAGGGAACATAATCGTTACTCCAGTATTAAAAGGGCGGTACCCCTGCTCCCGATTCGTTTAATTTATCTGTATAAGCGATCATTAGAGCAAATGAATCCTATAGAAAGACGAGCAGCATGGGATTTTACTTCTATTAGGTCACGCAAAAATTTGAGATTTATCAGGCTCGATCGGATTTATTTTCAATTTAAAACCAATCTCAAAATCGTTACAATGAAGAACGATCGCTATAATTAAGAGTCAGAATTTTTTGCCGCAATCTTCCCATACTTAGGCATAAACCTTCCACAATATAGAAACAAAGCTAGTATGAAATCCTTTCCTACTCGTCTATTTTTTGTTTTCAAATTAGATTTTTCGCTTTCTACTAAATCATAAGTGGACTCTAAAAAAATAAAACCGCCGGCTAATAAAAGAACTAGCGAGACCGAGCTACAAGCTGCGAACGAAAAGATCGCAGAGCTGGAAAAGAAGATCAAAACTCTTTCCGCTTCGGAATTGAATTCCAAATTACTACGCACATTAGTCGACTATTCCCCTTCCGTAATAACGATTCTAAATACCGAGACTGGTGTATTCGAAGAAATCAATTCCACTGCAGAGATCCTATTCGGATACACTCGCGAAGAATTTCTCGCTATGGGTCCGAGTGATATCTCACCTCCATTCCAACCGAACGGGCGAGATTCTAAAAGTTTCGCGATGGAAAAGGTCGGTCTTGCACTAAGAGGTGAGACGCCAGTCTTTAGATGGAATCATGCGCATAGAGATGGAACTGTTATACCATGTGAGATCCATCTAGTATTGATCCCTGGCACCTCCAATCTAGTTCGCGGAAATATAATAGACTTAAGATCCGAACTTGCTGCAGAAGCATTACTTAAAAGTAAAGAAGAAAGATTAGATCTAGTGATCAAGAGTGCTGATCTTGGTTTCTGGGATTGGAATATAGTAGATGGAAGTATTATGCCAAACGAGAAATGGGCTTCTCTTCTTGGTTATACTCTTTCGGAATTGGAACCGAATTACAAGTTTTGGGAATCCTCGGTTCATCCTGAAGATTATCGAAAAACTGTAGATCAATTGGATCGCCACCTAAAAGGTGAATTAGAACTTTTTGATGCTGATTTTAGAATGAAATGCAAGGACGGATCTTGGAAATGGATCCGTTCTAGAGGAAAGGTTTGGGAAAGAGATAAGAAAGGAAAGCCGATCCGAGCCTTGGGTATCCATCTAGATATCAATGAATCCAAGGAAACGGAAAAGATCTTAGCAGAAAAAGAAAGAACCTTAGATCTGGCTGTGCAAGGCGCCAATTTGGGTATCTGGGACTTCGACATACTCACCAACGAACATCATGTAGATGAGAATTGGCTGAAAATGATCGGCTACAAACCGGGAGATATAAATCCTACATACGAATTTTGGAATGATAATCTACATCCTGACGACAGAAACAAAACGAACGAGGCTTGGCAGAGTTATGTAAAAGGAGAAGTGGAGGCCTATTCTACCGCATTTCGTCTGAAATGCAAAGATGGTTCCTACAAATGGATCCTAACCAGAGGCAAGATCGCAGAAAGGGACTCCCAAGGAAATCCGATCCGAATGATTGGGATCCATATCGATATCTCCGAACAAAAGCAAACGGAAGATGAGTTACTCGAAACGAAACTCTTCTTGGATCGTGCACAAAAAACGGCGAAAGTAGGAAGTTGGGAATATGATATCGCTAGTGGAAAACTGAAAGCCTCAGAAGAGTTGTATCAGATTTTAGAGACCACTGATCTAGAAGACCCGAGCATGCTATCAAGTATCCATCCCGACGATAGGGAAAGGGTTTCCGAGCATTTCCTTAGATCCGTCCAAGAAGGAATCGCTGAGGAAATAGAATATAGATCTCTTACTCCTTCCGGAACGGAAAAAATCCTACTCAATCGAACAGACTTTATCCGAGATCCAGAAGCAAGAGTTCAAAAATTACTCGGAACGATCCAGGACATTTCCTTACAGAGAAAAAAGGAAAAAGAAGAAGAAAGAAAAAGAGATCTCGAAAGATTAACTTCCTCTATTTCTACAGAACTCATCAATCAGCCGATTTTAGAGATTGAAGAGGCGATTTATAATACCATCAAGAAAGTAACACATTTCTTTAATATGGATCGAGGAAATCTAGTTACCTATGATCTGGATCGGATGATACGCACTCTCGTGTGTGAATATATTCATCCGAATGCAAAGAACCAAACCCAAACCTGGCAAAAGGAAACTACGATCAATCCGGAACATCCTTTGAGTAGGACTCTTCTCGGTGGTTCCATGGTGGTTACAGACGTAGAAGGAGTGGTTTCTTTAGACAAAGAGATAAAGATGCCTATCCAGGCCTTGACGATAAAATCTCTCGTGGCTGTTCCTCTTACTTTCGAAGGAAAGATCGTAGGAGGCTTAGGCATCAATTCGGAGAAGACCTTAAAAGAAAGAGAGCATCAATTCACAGACTTTGAACTCTCCGGCTTGAAAGCGATCGGAGAATTATTAACCAACGCTTTAGAAAGAAAGAGAAAGCATGCAGAGTTAGTCGCAGAACGAGATCTATTATCCGAAATCATGAAGACGTCCGTTGCTGCGATCACTGTGCTTAGTCCGGACGGCTCCATACTCTATGCAAACTCATCCGCAGAAAGGGTTTTAGGACTGACCTTGGACAAGATCCAAAGCAGAAAGTACAACGCTCCGGAATGGAAGGCAACTTCTATAGACGGCGGGGAATGGACTATGGAGGACCAACCCTTCGTCCGAGTCATGAAATCCGGACAGCCGGTTTACGATGTAAGACATGCGATCGAAGACGATCAGGGAAGGAAAAAATTCCTATCTATCAACGGAGCTCCGATCAAGGACTCGGAAGGAAATATAACAAATCTAGTTTTTCTAATATTAGATATTACTGAATCATTATTGGCGGAAAAAGCCTTAAAGCAGAACGAGGACAGATACAGAAGGGTGGCAGAACAAACAGGCCAGCTCGTATACGATCAGGATCTCCCTTCGGGAAAAATAACATGGGCGGGAGCGGTCGAAAAGATTACCGGATATAATTTCCAAGAATTCCAACATGTAGACGAAACATTAAGAACCGAATTCATTCATCCTGAAGATAGAACCAGAGTCCTCCGTTCCGTAAGTTATGCGAGAGAGAATGGAGGACATTTTACTGCAGAGTATCGATTCTTGAGAAAAGACGGAAATTATATCATTGTAGAAGACAAAGGAGTCTTCGTTACAAACTCAAAGTTCGAGACCAATCGACTTTTAGGTGCAATGGCCGATATCACCGAAAGAAGACAGGCCCAAAACGATCTCATGGAATCCGAAGAGAGACTCCGTCTAGCATTGAACGCTTCCAAGATGGGAACCTGGAGCTGGAACTTAGTTGATGGTTCCGTATATTGGTCTTCCGATACGGCTGCAATCTTCGGGTTGCAAACTGTGGACAGTAACCAAGGAAAACCAGGTTATTTCATGGATCTTGCGCATCCGGATGATAGGGAAAGGATCCAAAGATCCATACGCTCAAGCATCCGAGGAGGATCTTCGGATGTACATCTAGAATATCGAATGTTCCATCCTGATGGAACCGTGCATTGGCTGGAAGCGAGAGGACAGGTTTACAGAAAATCCGGAAAGATGCCGATCCGAATGGCCGGCATCATCATGGATATTACTGACAGAAAAAAATCGGAAGAGAAATTAAAGGCAAGCGAAGCTCGTTTCCAAACCTTTTATCGTTTTGCGAATGAGGCGATCATCTTCCTTCATCCAAGGACGGAGAAGATCCTGGATATCAATCCGGCTTTTCTACGTATCTTCGGATTCTCTCAAAAGGATCTATATTCCATCTCTCCGGTTTCTCTATTTACTCCGGATTCCTGGGCAACTCTTCATGCGAGGATACGTTCTTTTGAAAGCTCAGAGAATTTAGAACTGCAAGCGGTACGCTGGAATGGACAAATTTTCTCTGCGATAGGAAGCGTGCATTTCTATACGGAGAGAGATTCTTATGTGGCTGCTATCAGTATTTCCGATACCTCTGCTCTGCAAGAAGTACGCGAATTAAAAGTGATCAATGATGAGATCACGGTTCGAAATCGCCTCATTGAAATGCAAAAGAATGAGCTCCAAGAAACATTAGAAAATCTTACTAAAGCACAGGCTCAACTCATCCAATCCGAAAAAATGGCGGCATTAGGACAATTGATCGCCGGTGTCGCTCATGAGATCAATAACCCGATCGGAGCGGTACAAGCTTCCAACCAGAATCTACAAGAAAGCCTAATTCGTTTCCAAACAATCCTACCGGACGTACAGACAGTTTTAGCGGCAATGACTCCAGAGCAAGTGGAATCTTTCAAAGTATTCTTAGGATTGGTGAGACAGTCCAAAGAACAGTTAGCTGGGATGGAGGAAAGGAATGCAAAGAAAGCGATCATATCTCAATTACAAGAATTGCATATTCCAAATCATTACGCATTTGCAGAAGCACTTGTGGATATGGGATTCAAAGAATTGCCCAAGGTTGCTATTCCGTTTTTACGTTGCGACCGAGCAAATGTACTCTTAGAATATTCCACTTTAGAGGCGTTCTTCTTCTCGAATACGAATACGATACAGATGGCAGTGGATCGGGTCTCCAAGATCTTATACGCTCTCAAGAACTTCTCCCATTTCGATACGACTTCGGAAAAGATGCTGGCTTCGATTCCGGAGAATATAGAGACCGTACTCACTATCTATCAGAACCAACTCAAGAAAGGGATCAATGTCACAAAGGAATACGGAGATATTCCGAAAATCTTATGTTATCCGGACGATCTAATGCACGTGTGGACAAATTTGATCTACAACTCCTTGCAAGCAATGGATTTCAGAGGCAATATTAAGATCAAGGCATACAAAAAATCGGACTGTATTGCGGTTGAGATCAGCGACAATGGACCGGGGATTCCCGAAGCGATTTTAGATAAGATCTTTCAGCCATTCTTTACTACCAAGCTCCCGGGAGAAGGGAGCGGACTCGGATTAGATATAGTTAAAAAGATCGTAGAGAAACACGAAGGCAAGATAGAGGTAGAAACCGCTCCGGGAGCGACTACATTTCGGATCCTTCTTCCGATCCTAAGAGCGAAACATATAGGAATATTAGATATACCTTAAATAGTATAGTTTCTTGCTCATTTGACTACTTGTAAGAAACTATATGCAAATTTCTGACCTAGAGTTTGAACTTATCTACAGATCTCAGAAGTCCTTCCGACTGTCCGTGCATCTCTCCGGAATAAGAAGTAAGATCATCTGCTCCAGAAGCAACTTCCTGGGTTCCCTCAGAAATCGAAAGGATTGTCTTCGTGATCTCGTCTGTTGCCCTCTTCTGTTCCTGGACTGCCTCTTCTATCTGCAAACTGAAGTTCATTAAGAAAGTTGCAGATTGATGGATGTCTTGAGTGTTCTTCTCCTGAGTGCTAACTGAGTCCAATACCTTCTTCGCTGATAAACCGAATGAATCTACACTTGTCCTAAGCTTACGAAGGATCTCACTCGCCTCTTTCACTTTCGTATTTCCGTTATGAACTGCATTATTCGTTGAATCTACTAACTCTCCAATCTCCTGCACTGAGCTCGAGGTCTGAGAGGCAAGTTTACCAATCTCTTCTGCTACTACCGCAAAGCCTTTACCAGCCTCTCCAGCCCTAGCTGCCTCAATCGCTGCATTCAATGCGAGTAAGTTTGTCTTTTCAGAGATCTCCGTGATGATCGAAAGGATCTCGTTGATACGACTCGCACTCTCCCCTATCTCATCCATAGCCTGGTTCGTCGCACCCATAGCATTCTCACCAGTGATCGCTCTCTCTTGTGATTCGGAAGCCACTTTAGATAAGGTCTGCATCTCACTATTGATCGTTCCAATCTGTTCTCGTAGGAGAACCACATTTGAATCGATCTCCTTCATGTTCTCGATCGCCTTCTCCATGGAATGACGAACATTATCTGCAGAAGCTGCAAGCTCTTCGACTGCGGCAGAAGATTCTTCTGCAGCGGAAGCCTGGGTTTGGGCTACGTCTGAGAAGTTACGAGACGAATCCGCCATCTTATCAGAGGTTTGGTTGAGTTTCGTAGAGGATGTCTTGATATCCAGGATGATCTTGGAAAGATTTTCCTTCATCGTATCCATGGACTTTAGCAGTTTACCTATCTCATCTTCTCTCTTGATCTCAGCAGAAGCTGTCAAGTCTCCATCTGCTATTTTTTCCGAGAAACCGATCGCCTCTAGTAGTCCTGAAGTAATCAAACGATTGAAGATCAAATTCAAGATCACAAGGATCATCACCATGATTACAAGAGAAGAAAGAATCGTCTGCAGGATCACTCCTCTTAGATCCGACCAGAAGATAGAGTCCGGGATCGACACTTCTACTGCCCAAGATTTATCATAATTTCCTAATACGAAAGGAAAGAAATAGTGAGTGGAGCCGCCCTGGTGGATGCTAAAATCTGCCCCTTTTGCGTTTAACTCTTTTACTTTTTCTCGAACCGACTCATCGGGAATGGGCTTTCCTACGAGAGAAGGGTTCCCACCGTTCGCAGCATAGATTCCATCAGGAGAAACCAAAGTAAGATAACCTTCTCCTCGAAACGGACGAATGGATCCCAACTGTTCCTGTAGATTCTGCATGGCTATATCAGTTCCCACAGTTCCGATAAAATTCCCTCCCTTAAGAAGAGGTTTTACCACTGAGATCATGAGTACGTCCTTTCCTCCAACGGAATATACGTATGGGTCTGAAATAAAATCTTTGCGTGTTTTCTTGGGAATTCGATAGAAGAAACTGATTACATCATCCACATCATAGGATTCCGCAAATGTGATCTGTAATTCTCCGCTTGCGCGATTCCAATACGGGATAAATCTTCCGGTTGCATCATGATACGGAGTGTTCTTGAATTTTGCATCTTGTCCATCGAATCCATTCGGCTCATACAATACCCAAGTTCCGAAAAAATGAGTGTCTGTATCGGCAAGTTTCTTAAGAGCATTCACCACTTCCGGTCGAGTTAGTTTAGAAGATTCTAAAGTAAATTGGAATCCTCTCAAAGATCCTAATACCAAATTCAGAAAGTTTGAAATTTCATATTCGTATCTTTTGCCCGCCATATTGGAGCCGGACTCCACCTGGGCTTTCAAACTAAAATAAGAAGTAAATGAATTAATACCGGCTAATACTAAAGAGCCAGTAAGAAGAACAAGACTTAAGTAAAGAGAGATCCGATAACGAATGCTCATTGATTGATTTCCTTATTGGGAAATTCTAGGAAAGGTAAAACGAAAGACAGTACGTCCAGGCTCGCTTTCCCAATCCCAACTTCCTCCGTATTTTTTTGAAATGGAAGCTGCTACTGCGAGACCTATACCGGCCCCTACTCCTTCCATCTTGCCGGAAGAAAGTACTTCTCCGACCTTTTCTCTGATGCTCTTGGGGATCCCAGGCCCGCTATCTTCTACTTCGCATGTGACATCGGTCCCGATATTAAAGATATGGATTCTTAGTTTTCCTTCTCCGGACATGGCTTGGTACGCATTGTCCACGACCTGGGTCCAGAGCCTTACCAAATCCTCAGGCACACATCTCATCATTGCGTCTGAGATATAATTTCTCTCTACAGTAACCCGGTTTCCTCCGGCTCCTTCATAAACTCCTAATACAGCTTCCACAGTATCGGAGATCTTCACTAGTCTTTCGGCACCTTCTCTTGTGATACCGGAATACGTCTCCAAGGCAGAGACGATCTTATACATTCTGTCTGTGGATCTATGTATGACTTCTTCCGAAACACATAGACCTCTGACCGCCATAAAGAACTCTGAGATCCTTTCCCATTCAGGAGAAGAACATAAATGCAATACTAGTTTAGGACAATCCAAGAAGCCAAGCTCTGCGATCACCGCGGCCTTGTCCCCTGCTTCCTCTACTTCTTCTTCTCTTAAGAAGGCTTCGATTGCACGCCTGGTCTCTCTAAATTTCTTACCTATAGTTTCTTTCGTATTTTCTAATATAGCTTGGAATGTAGTATCGAATGCGTATTTTTCTTCTGGATCAGCACTCGCTAAATATTCTACCAAGATAGGAAGAAGAGAAACGATTCTAAGAGTATAGAATGAAATATTTTCCCTGGCAGCATTCATCGCACCCAAAGGATTATTGATCTGATGACTTACCGCACCTGAAATCCGACCGATCGCCGCGAGCCTTTCGTTTCTGAGCAAGGTCTCTTGGGCAGTTCTCAATTCTCCCAGAGTATTTTCTAATTCTTCTTTTTGCAATCGGATGATCTCGTTTCTAGCTACGATCTCCGCCGACTCTTGTAAGATCTTCTCGGAGCGAATTTGTTGGTCTATCGCTCTCAGTAATTTCTCTTTCATATTCTCTAATGCGGAGAATAGATGAAAGATCTCATCCTTAAATTCCCGATCCGGAATCTGGACCGAATAATTTCCTCCTCCTAAAGAATCCGCAAACATAGAAGCAGAGGAAATTCCTTCCGACACATACTTGCAAAAGAAGCGATCTATAAAGAAAAGACAAACCGGCAAAAGAGTAAATGTAATAAGAAGAGAGCGAAGAATAATCGGACCTAGATCATTCCAAAGTATCGAATCAGGAACATGTACTTCTATCGCCCAATTCTGTCCGTAATTTCCAACATGAAAAGGAAATACGTAGGATCTACCCTCTGCCGTCTCATGAAAGAAAGGCTGACCGGTAGATAAGGATTTTAGAATGGAGTCCCTTACGCTGATAGGGCCAGCATTCTTACCTTGTAGAATCCCCTTCTTACTATGAGCCGCGTAGATCCCTCTCGGAGAAAGAAGTGCGATATACCCGCTTTCAAAAGGCCAATTCGAAAATAATTCCTGCTCAATGTCTGAGATCTTTAGATCTAGCCCGACCACTCCTACGAATTTTCCTGCTCGAATAACAGGACGGGCCAGAGATATCATGAAGACTTTCTCTCCGTCTATCGGATACAAATACGGCTCTCCCAGAAAATCGTTTAGAGTTCGTTTGGGAACCTGATAGAAGTCACCAGAGCCATCCGTATTATCATAGAACATGCATTCTATTGTATTGATAATATCAGGATTCTTTAAATTACGATAGAAGTAAGGTATAAACCTACCGTTGGGGCGGGAACCTTTACGAGTTGCGTAGACACGATCCTGGCCATCAAATTCATTCGGCTCGAAGATGGCCCAGGCTCCTAAGAATCTCTTGTCTTGAATGAAGGAATCGACAAGCTCTTGCTCTGCAAACGTCCGAATGGGTTTGGAAAGCTCCCACCTGGTCTTGAGCTCTCCCAACTTGAACATTCCATCCGAAAAAAGTTTTCTGATCTCGTAGGAGGCGCTTTCTGCCTTAGCTAAGGCTGCTTCCTGAGAAGATACTCTCGCATCATAATATGCGGAGACCACGACGAGAAGAGTGAGAATGACGGAGAATGTTACAAGAACCGCCGCGCAATAAAGAGAGAAGCGAGTCCGTAGGCTCATGCAAAGCCGACCTTATTATTTTAAAGCAGAAGTGATTGTGGTTACGAGTTCTTTTTCGTCCCAGGGTTTCTTCAAATAGCTGTAAAGATTGATTTCTTTTTTCAGAGCTTCCACCGATGCGATATCCGCATGACCGGTGATAATGATCTTTTGTATTTCAGGATATCTTTGGTGAACGATCCTAAGGAACTCGTCCCCCTTAATATTCGGCATTAACCAATCGGAGATTACGATCAGGATTTTGACTCCTTCGGTAACGAGTTCCTCGATGATTTGCATCGCCTCGGAAGCATCAAGCGCAGTTTCATAGCGGTATGTATCTCCCAAATGACGTTTCACCTGGGATTTCATACTCATTAATATGAGCGCCTCATCATCGACAAAAAGAATCGCTTTTTCCACCGCTCCCCCGGTTCCTACTTACAATTTAGACGAACAAAATAAACGAAATGCCCCGACGAAAATTCGAAGCAAAAGAAGGATAGTTACTCAATGAATCAAGTTTGCAACTCATTTTCGGATATAGAATTAGAAAGGTTTCAAATCCCAACGATCGAGCAAAAAAATAGACCAAAGTATCTAGTGGCTAAAAGAGGAAGTAGATCAATTTCTTTCGCAGTGCAAGAAAGACATAGATAGGCGGCAAATGGTCTAAATTTTACTCAATAATTTTTATCGAAGTGGGAGTGATATCCGGAGAAGGCTGCATGATCAGGTATCCTTGCGAATATTCTATTCCCAGAGAACGAACTACTTCCAATTCCTCCGGAGTAGACACGAATTCTGCCACTACCTTGGCGCCTATTCTATGAGCAAGTTCGGTAATTGCAGAAGTAAGAATGAATGCTGTCCTATTTCTTTCTAAGGATTGGATGAATTTTCCATCTATCTTAATGAAGTCGGGTTGGATCTCAAGCAAACGAGAAAAATTAGAATGCTCCACTCCGAAATCGTCGATTGCAATTTGAGACCCTAACTCTTTTAGGCCCGCAATGACCTTCAATCTTTCTGGATTTCCATGAAAGCTTGCTGTCTCCAAGATCTCGAATGTTATGCGAGCAGGATCTATTCCGTAATATTCCATTCTAGAAGCTGCCCATTTCGGAAAACTAGGACTCTCTAATTCAGTTTCGGATAGATTGATAGAGAAAGAATAAGGAGAATCCGCAAACTTGCGTAGGGCCTTTTCTAAAAGAATCGGACTGATCCTTCGAAGCAATCCGGTAGACTTTGCCAGATACAGAAAGCTCGCAGGCGCATAAACCTTGCCGTCCTCCACAATCCGAGCGAGGCATTCGAATTTCTCCACCTTACCCGTTTTATTGTCCATGATCCCTTGGAAATAAGGGACCACATTCCCGGAGTGAATCGCCTGATTCAAACGTTTGCCAAGATCCATATTGATCTTGTAAAGATCCTGGTCGTCCATCTTCTCAGAGTAAGAATAAATGCCCGACTCGGAGTCAAATTCAGGCTCTTGGCTTGCCTTGACTAAGGCGAGTCTTGCCTTGTAATATAAGTCCTTCTTGCCGCTTGCAGTCGCAATCGTCGCATTGATACGAAATGAAATTCCCGCAGTGGTGAAATAATCGGAACGCAAAAGGATTCGAAAAGCGATCAAATGAGGAAGGAACTCCTCCTCAGGCACTTTCGCTAGAATCGCCACCTCATCCTCATATACGTGAAAGACCTCTCCGTAATTTCCCAGAATGGATTTGAGAGAATCCAGAAACTTCTTCATTAGGTCCTTATAGAGTCCAACCCCAAAATCTCTAGTGGTAAGCGAAGTGGATTCGATCCGAATGAGTGCAAGAAGAGCGTCCTCTTTTTGTTCCATGCTATGATCCAATTTTCTGCGTAAGGATTCTAAATTAGGAAGACCCGAGTCTCTATTATAAAGAAGCGCCTCTTCTAATTTCTGGTTCAATTCGGAGAGAGAAAGATCCGATTCATAGGAGCGAACTGCTTCTTTCACAGTCATAAGAAGGTCGTTCGAGTCCCAAGGCTTGGAAAGATAGCGATACAGATTGGCGCGGTTCAATGCATTTCCCACCGACTCTGCAGTAGCCTGGCCGGTAAGCATGATCTTGCGTGTATTCGGGTTGGTTTCTTGGACCTTGATCAGGAATTCGTCCCCCCGAATCCCCGGCATCACCTGGTCGCTTAAAATTGCGGGAATATGAATGCCTGCTTGATTGCATTCTTCTACGATCTGCAAGGCAAGCTCGGCACTGTCCGCAGCCTCGATCTGGTATTCTTTCCCAAACGCCGTTTTTAATTGTTCTTTTAATCCTCGAAGGATGATAAGTTCATCATCTACGCATAAGATTACGGAGCGCTGACGGGACTCTTTATCTGTGGATCCATTTTCGTCGGTTTTCACGAGTTGTTCTCTGACGGACTCCGGTATTAGACGCAAAAAAGGATGACCGAGCTTCCGCGCAAAATAATTTTATTCTAATTCCGTGGATAGTATGGGATAGTCCAAACAACGTTCAATGATAAATTGAAAACGATCCGAGAAGATCAACAAGGATCAGAAGACTAAACCGATCGCAGTATTTCGTATGATTAAAATTATTTTCGAGAACGACAAAGAAGTAGAGATACAAGAATCAGAAAGTTCAAAAACCCTGCTCCAGATCTCCTTAGACGCGGGTATTCCCCATACTCATGCTTGCGGAGGAAACGCACGTTGCTCGACATGCAGGGTGCTTGTCCAAAAAGGAGAAGAGCATCTTCTTCCTCGAAACGAAAAAGAGATCGCACTTTCGGGGAGAAAAGGATTTCCACAGAATATACGGCTCGCCTGCCAAACCAAATTAAACGGAGACGTTACTGTTCGACGATTAGTCATCGACGAAGAGGATCAAACTCTCGCGGCAACATTTTCGGACGAAGTTTCCGGCATGGAAAAACCGGTAGCAATCCTATTCAGCGATATCCGAAATTTCACCGGATTCTCCGAATCTCATTTGCCGTATGACGTGATCCATATTCTAAACCGCTACTTCTATAGAATGGGAGAGAAGGTGCTAAAATTCGGAGGCTCCATCGATAAGTACATCGGTGATGGACTCATGGCGATTTTCGGATTGGAAGAATCGGATCCGCGTCGCACGAACCTTGCTGCAATCCGAGCCGGACTGGAAATGGGCAAGGAGTTGGAAGCCTTAAACTCTTATTTAAAAAATCATTTAGGTGCTCAATTCGAGATCGGGATAGGGATCAATTACGGCACAGCAATCTTAGGAAAGTTAGGACATCCTCTCAGCATGACATTTACTGCGATCGGAGACACGGTGAATTCGGCGAGTAGAATAGAATCTACAACGAAGAAGGCAAAGGCAAGACTTCTTATCTCCGACACCGTTTATGAGGCGGTAAAAGATAGAGTGATCAAGGGAAGAAGTTTCCAGACAAAATTGAAAGGCAAAGTGGGAAGCCATAGGATCCACGAAATCTTAGATACAGAAAACAATTGTGAGGAAAGCTCCTGGGAAGAGATTCGATATAGACTCTGGGACAAGGTAGACGTAAAAGAAGCAGGCTCTTGGGTCCGTCTAGTGTTTCATGCCGCAGCAATCTTTTCCTCCGATGGAAGCTGGCTTGGACTCGAGGGTTCGTTTCGTTTTCCTTCTATTTTAGGGGAAGATGATAACAGAGGAGTTAGAAAGCATGCAGAAATTCTAATGTCCCTTCTTCAGAAAGCGAAAGAAGAAGGAAGAGACAATCTACCTTCTTTCTCCGATCTGATCGCATTAAGCGGCGCAATCGCATTGGAAAAAGCGGGAGGACCTAGGATCCAGCTCCAACCTGGAAGAGAGGACTCACCGTATCCTCAGGGAAGAATGGAAATGCCTGTGGATTCTCCCGACGTAAAGGACGCTCAAGCGTATTTTGCGAGAATGGGATTCTCCACTCAGGAAATGGTGGCATTGCTCGGCACTCACACTCTAGGCTGGCATATGCGAGGTTCCTTTACCGATACTCCAAATGAATTCAATAATGACTATTACAAGGATCTACTCACGGACGGAGGAAACAAGATGCTTGCCTGCGATCGTTCCTTACTCGGATCCGAAGAGACTAAAAGAATGGTCCTTCAATACGCATTGGATGAGAAGTTATTCTTCAAGGATTTCTCCGCTGCGTATTGCAAAGTAGTCGGTTAAAAACGATTGGAAGAATCTCAGGCGCAATTTTTTCTGGAAGTCAGATGCGCTTTCAACCTGCACTAGACAAGATCCCGGTTTATGAAGCCGGTAAACCGATAGAACTCGTAGTCAGAGAATATGGGATCTCTCCGGAAAAGGTAATTAAACTTGCTTCCAACGAAAATCCCTACGGAGCCTCTCCAAAGGTCGAGAATGCGATTCGGGAAGCCGTGTATAAAATGCCACTTTATCCGGATGATTCTTATCGAAATCTGAAGGAAGCTTTAGCAAAGACTCATGGAGTTGATGCAAAAAACGTAATACAAGGAAATGGTAGCGATCAGATCTTCGATTTTGCCACCCGGTCCGTCCTGAATCCAGGAGACAAGATCCTACAGAATGGCAAGACCTTCTCCATGTATTCCATATATGCAGGGCAATGCGGAGCGGAAACGATTTCCGTAGACTCAGTTCTGCACAATCTGGATCTCTTTTTGGATTCTTATAAGAAGAATTCTCCTAAGATCATCTTTATCTGTACTCCTTGCAATCCTATCGGAGACGCCCTAAACAAGGACGATTTATTCTCATTCTTGGAAAAGATCTCTCCTGAAACCATGGTAGTCGTAGATGCGGCTTATATGGAATTCGGAAAGACCAGAGATCCTAAGAAGGAAGTGCAAGCATCCGAGCTTATCTCTAAATTTCCGAATGTATTGTATACGAATACATTCTCCAAAATCTATGGTCTCGGTGGAATGAGAATCGGTTATGGGATCGGAAACGAGGAACTCATCCGAGCCTTTTACAAGCTCAGAGCTCCTTTTAATGTTTCTCAATTGTCTCAGCTTGCGGCAACAGTAGCCTTAGAAGATAGAAAGTTCGTAGATGATTATTTGAGATCCAATTTGAAAGAATTGTTAAGATACGAGGAATTTGCTAGGACAAAGGGACTCTCCTACTTTGAATCTTATACAAATTTCATCACGATAGAACTGGACAAAGCTCGCCTAACGTCGACTCAACTATTCGAAACACTCTTGAAAGAAGGGATTATTCTCAGGAATTTAAAGAGTTACGGTCTGAATGCGATCCGTATTACGATCGGAAAACCGGAACAAAACGATATTGTTTTGGATAGATTGGAAAAACTTTTATAATAAGTTTTAGATAACGGCCTCACCGAGGTTCGTCTCGTTTAGAAGCGGCCGTTATTCTTATTTTTCGTAAAGATCAGGTCTGAGGCGAACTACCTTTTCGTCTCTTTTGGATTCCGCTTTTTTACTCTTAGCAGAATTACTTCCTAATTCGGAACGAAAGAATTCTCTTCGTACCGGAATCGGAGAGGAAGAAAGATGAGCACCTTTTTCCTGCTTATCACGCTCGGATTGAAACATTCGAAACCTCCATTTTTCGTCTTGGACGGTAAGACCTCTAAGCTTCCCTTTTAGTTTCGACGGAAAGCCGGTTTTTCATTACCGCATTATGTCAAAAAATTTTCGCTGTATTAAACTTTAGTCCTTATCTACAACAAGCGGATGACTGAAATATTACAAGTAGGTGTTTCTTTTTAGGAAGGGAGCTTGGAGTCTTTCGAAGGCCTGAGTGACAAGGCTTTCTTCAAAAGACTCGGAGAAGATCTAGATCACTTTGCCACTAGAGAGTTTTGAGAGAGAACATCGACCCCACTCAAGGTATCTTTTACAGGGCAGATCCGATTGATATGCCTAAGAAGAGAGTCAATATTCTCGTTAGGAGAATCGGATTGGATCTCCACTTTGTACCGGATTTCTGAAAATCCAGGACGCACCTGAGCAAGCTCCTGGAATCCGTCTAGATCCAAATCACCTTCTACATGCACTTGGAAATCCTTCAATTCGACTTTATGAGCAGGAGCATAAAGAGAAACAAGAACTCCTACGCAACTCGCCAGACCACCTAACACTAGTTCTACGGGATTCGGTCCCTGATCCGTTCCACCTAAGATCTCAGGCTCATCCACGACCCATTTATGATTCCTGGATTGGAGATTTAATTTCAATCCTCCCGCCCAAGATGCCTTACTTTCAAATACCGTATTCGCCATGCCGGTCCTCCCAAATATGAGAGGACCTTGCTTTGTTTTTTCTCAAAGGGAATCACATTACATGTTATTGCAGATGATTTGTTCGCTTTAATGAACAGTAAATTAGTCCGATGCCCAAACGTTTAGCGGGGAAGATCAGTCGTAATCCTTTCCTCTAAACTTCTTCCAAATGTTCGAAAGATGTTCTCGGATCTTTGCTTCCATTCCGTTGCGGGTAGGCTTATAGAACTGAGGTGGATTCTCGGAGAGATCGTCCGGAAAATAAGAAAACGGCACAAATCCTCCGAAATCATGAGGATACTTATAGCCCTGGCTCGCTCCTTCTTTTTTATGCAAGGCAGTCGGAGCATTCCTAAGTCTATTAGGAATTTTTAAACTAGGTCCTCTTTCCTTCACAAAAGAAAGAGCGGAATTGATCCCCAAGTAAGAAGCATTGGATTTAGGACAGGATGCGAGAAAAGAAGTCACTTGCCCTAGAACGATCCTTCCTTCTGGCATTCCAATCGTCTCTAAAGCCTGGAGACCGGCAATGGCGAGAGGAAGTCCGTGGACGGACGCATTCCCTATATCCTCCGAGGCCAGAATGATCAAACGTCTTGCGATAAAAAGAGGATCCTCTCCTCCTTCTAACATCAGAGCAAGGTAGAATAAGGCAGCGTCAGGATCACTTCCTCGTACCGATTTGATGAATGCAGAGATCACATCGTAATGGCTCTCCCCACTCTGATCATATTCGATGACTCGGCTCTCTAAGAAAGTATTCACATCACTCGCTTGGATATTAGCACCTGCATCGAAAGAAAGAGAAAGACCTTCTAAATTGGATAGAAGTTTTCTTGCATCCCCTCCTGAATATCGAACGAGCAATGAACAAGCCTCTTCCGTTAGATCCGGTTTAGGATCCAAGGAGTCTATTCCCCGAGAGAGGATCTCGAATAATTCCTTTTCTCCGAGTGGTTCTAAACGAAGCACCTGGCATCTGGATAATAATGGTTTTGTAATACGAAAGGAAGGACTTTCCGTAGTAGCACCGATGAGCACAAGACTTCCCGTCTCGACTCCCTTTAAGAGACTGTCTTGCTGAGAAGAACTGAATCTATGGATCTCATCCAAGAATAGAAGGATGCTTCCCTCTTTTTCGGATCTTTCTAACAGCTTCTTTATATCCGCTACCCCGGTAGTAACCGCGTTGTATTCCACAAAGGGAAGCTTCCAGGTATTTCCGAGTATCTTTGCGATCGTGGACTTTCCCGTTCCAGGTGGTCCGTAGAGAAGAATGCTGACAGGTTCTTTAAATTTTTGTAATTGTTGTTTGGCCTTTTCTTGCCCGATCACTTGAGCAAATGCAGAAGGCCTGATCCTATGAGGCAGAGGAGCTTTTTCAAATAGACTGCCCAAGTTCTTCCAATTCCCTTTGGACCTTGCGCACGCAGGAACGAATCGTTGCATTGCAAACATCGCAGGCGCTATGACAGCAAACCAAAGATTGCTCTCTGATCTTTCCGTCCAAAACATTCTCCACCAACTCGGCGATGCGCACAGGTAGACTAAACCAATCTAGATTTTCTAAGATTAATTCCCTGCGGGTCTTTGGTATTAAGCGAGGAGAGTCGTCCATCATCTAACCTTTCATAAATCCGATCTTAGGCTCCGTCAATCCGAATGTTCAGATCGCAATCCATCCACCTTTGATTAGATAGTAGTAGAGAAAGAAACGGGGGATCCTAAAAAGTGCGGCAAGCATATAAAGTCTGAATTTCATTCCCATTGCACCTGCTGCCACTGATGTCCAAGAATAAGGAAGTGGAGTCAAGGCTCCTAAGACCACGGCCCAAAACCCGAATCTCTTTACATACACTTCTAATTTCTCTTCATGCTTTCTCATGAATTTAGTGAATGTATCCAGCTTAGGAAGAAGATACTTTCCCTGTGCATACGAACAGGCGCCTGCAATCAAAGACCCAAAAGATGCGAAGAAGATTACCCAGAAATCAGGCATCTTTGCAGCAACCGCCAAAATCAGGAACGTATCAGGAGGAAGAAACACATGCACCGAATCGGCGATCAAGATAGCCAATCCGACTCCAGGAACTCCGGTATAGCTTAGAAAGGATTCGGCTACCAGTTTCACTTCTTCGCTAAAGAATCTAGCTAGAAATATGACTCCTAAGAATAGAAGCACACTGGCGATCAGAGTCTGCTTCAATAGCTGAGAGAGCATTTTGTCTGTGGAGTTTTTGGTTTCTGCGGATCCTGTTTTCAAATCATCTACCTGCGATGGAACATTCTTTCTAGATCTTCACGAGTTAGTTTCACAAGAGTCGGGCGCCCATGAGGACAACGGGAAGGATTCTCACAATAACTGAGTCTGTTTAACATCTCCGCAATCAGATGATCGGAGAGTTGATCTCCTTTTTTGACTGCGGATCTGCAGGCAACGCATTTAGCCATCAGATCATAGAGCTCAGGTTCGGGGACTTCCTTGCCACCGGTTCGATTCAGAAAATCTAATACGATTTCCTTTTCATGTCCCGGCAAAAAATAGCCAGGCACTTCTCGGAGCACCATGCTATCTTCTCCCAGAGATTCCAATTGCAGTCCGACTTCTTGGTATTCGGGCAATCTATCCTTGATATCCTCTGCCTCTTGCTTCGAAACAGGGATCCGGATCGGAGTGAGAAGAGGTTGGATACCGTAATTTTTCTTCTTTAATTTGCGAAGAACTTCTTCGTAGCGGATTCTTTCGTGAGCGGTATGTTGGTCTATGATATAGAAACCGTCCTCGCCTTCCGCAAGAATGAATGTCTCGAACAAAAGACCGAAATGTTTTTTTGGAATAAACTCGGAATGCTTGATAGGAATGTCGGTCAGATCTTCTAACCTAGATCCAGGACCCACATCTTCCACGGGAAACGAAGGAGAATGTTTGACTTCTTCATAAAGTGTAGAACCTAACAATTGCTGTTCCATTCCCCCAGTATGTTGGGAATAAGAATAGAGAGTGCTTTCCATTCTCTTCGGCTCTGGACGAAGCAAACGATTCTTCAGTTCTAAAAAGCGCACAGGAGTGCTGGATCTCAGCTCTTTTTGGATCAGCTGTAAAAAGAACGTATTGAAACCTTCCTCATCCAAGAAACGGATCTCTTTCTTGGCAGGATGAACGTTCACATCTATCGCTTCCGGATCTACTTCGAAGAATAAGAAACAATACGGATGCGCGTTCGGAGGCAATAATTCATCATAACATTTTTTTAATAGATGAGAAGAGTATTTAATCTCTACAGGACGACCATTCACAAAGATGAATTGTCCTGTTCGGTTGGATTTATAGAAATCCGGATCGCTTATATATCCTTTTGCCTTCCAGCCCTTGCGTTCTAGTTGAACTTCCAATAAATGGTCTCTGAAATTCTCTCCAAATAGATCTATGATCCTTTCCCTCTTATCTTTGGGAGAAAGACGAAAGATTTCCTTTCCGTCCTGAACGAATCTAAATCGAATATCTTCTCTCGAAAGAGCCTGTACTGTAACCCGATCTCTGATCTTCTTATCTTCAGAACGAACAGACTTGAGGAATTTCCTACGAACTGGAGTATTATAGAAAAGATCTTCTACTAAGATCTTTGTTCCTTTGAAACCTGGGATAGCTTCCTTGGATTGGATCTGTCCCTTCTCGGCATGTACTTTCCAAGCAGTCGTCTCCCCAGTTCCTGTCTCCAAGGTAAGCTTGGAAACGGAAGCGATAGAGGCCAGTGCCTCTCCTCTAAATCCGTAAGAAGCGACTAACTCTAGATCTCTCAGAGTTTTGATCTTACTCGTAGCATGTCTTTGGAGTGCGAGAGGAATATCCTCTTCTTGGATGCCGGATCCATTGTCAGAGAGTAATAGAGAGGTAAGACCTCCATCCCTGGACTCCACTTCTATGGTGTCTGCGCCTGCATCCACCGAGTTCTCCATCATTTCTTTCAGAACGGAATGAGCCGATTCGATGACTTCTCCCGCGGCGATCTGATTGATGAGTTCCGGACTGAGTTCCTGGATCCTTCCCATGTATGGGACCTAGATTGGTCCGAGGAAGTCTTATGTCAAGATTGGATTTCGGGTTTGGATAGGCCGATTTCTAGGGTAAAGACAGAGCCAAAACCTGGCTTGCTTTCTACGGAAATGCTTCCGTCCATTTTCTCGGCGAGTGCCTTGCAAAGGGAAAGACCCAGGCCCGCTCCTTGGAATGGTTTGGTCACCCCTGAATCCACTTGCTGGAATGGATTAAAGATAGAAGTGAGTTTATCTGCAGGGATGCCTATGCCTGTATCCTGAACTTGGAATCGAACCCTATACTGGAACTTTGTCTCCGTAACCAACTCACCTACAAGCTTAATGGAACCTTGGCTCGTGAACTTTTCTGCATTTTCTAAGAGCACGAGAAGCATTGCCTTAAATCTCTCCTCATCCCCTTCGACTGCTTCGGGAAGAGTATCGCTTACGACCACTGAAAATTGGAGCCCTTTTCTGCGAATCTTATCTTCTACTCTCATCGCAGCCTCATAAACCGAGGCCCTCAAGTTGAATCGTTTATTCAAAAGATATAATGTTCCCTTTTCCAAACTGGAAGCATCCAGCATGGAACCCAGGATCACCATCATCGCGTCCCCGCTTCTTTTAAGAAGCTCCAACATTTCCTTATGCTCGGGATTGATATCAGAATCCAAGAGCATTTGGGTGATGCCCATGATCCCGTTCATCGGAGTACGGACCTCGTGATCTACGTTGATTAAAAATTCGCTCTTTGCTTTGTTCGCTGCTTCGGCCTCGTCTCTTGCGGATTCCAACTGTTTAGTTCTCTTTGTGACCAATTCTTCTAAGTTGGTGTTCAGCATTTCTTGGGCTTTCTCTCTTTCTCTGAAACCGCTTAGCATCTTGCTCGAAAGAGAAAGCGAATTAGAGAGCATGAAAATCCCGACTCCTACCCCGCTGATCTCCCAAGAATCGAAGACCTCCGCATGAAATAAGATCTCGCTCCCGAGTAGGATGAGTAGAATGATGAAACCGATCAGATAGATACGAGCTCCCACCATCTTCTTGCGGACAGCATGTGCGAGTATCGTGAGAGAAGCCTGCCCGGCAAAAATGTACATTACATAAGAAGGAGTGATTAGATAAGAATAAATTTCAGGATCGGTGAATAGAGTGATCGCAGTAAAAATCCCCGCTACCCAATAGCTGATCTGCAAGGATCTTTTGCCGAAATCCACAGGAAAAACCGTGCGCAAGAAATGGAGAGCCAGTGGCATTCCCAGAAACCAGCTGATGAATTCAGTTCTGAGATAAACCTTGGGTCCCACCAGAAGATGCTCTGGCATGAGACGAACTCCTGTGGAATATAATCTAAGTCCCACAAGGATCGCAAAGAATCCAAGGATCAATGCAGACGGATCCTTTTTATAAAACGCGGCGACGCAAATATGAAAAAGACCTAAGAAGAAGATACCTCCACATAAAATACTCTCCAAGTCCCTGCGATCCATATAGTAACGACTAATACAGGAATAAGTCCCGAAGATAGGAGGCTTCCAGAGTCCTCCTTTTCTATAATGATAGTTGGAGACCTCGAAGTCTAAATTCGCTTTTCCCTGCCAAGCGGGAAGGATCACATAACTTGTCCTTAATTCTAAGGCTTCTAAAGAAGGATCTCCTACTCTCCCCACCTCGTGCATTAGAACTCCATTAAATAGAATCCTGTAATTTGTTCCTTGATCATAAGATACCAGATGAAGGCTCTCCACCGGTTTTTCAGAATGAAGTTCTACTCTGTATAAGGCTCTTCCATACTTCGGATATTCGGAAGGAGCAGGCGCAGTCCATTCGCTTTTGTTCCAGCTACCGGGAACTTCTTGGAGAGAAAATTCTTTGGGCTCCAAAGGAAGGCTCGTGTCCGGTTCAGTTCCCAACCAAGCAAACTTCCAATCTCCAGTCATACGAAAGCATTCGCCTCTACTGCGAAACTCTTCCCAATCCAATGCGCCGTTTTTTAAACCGGCCCTACCGGGAGAAGGAGTACAAGAGACGCAGAAAAGCAAAAGACTCCAGACAAAGAGAGATATTTTAGAGAAGCTTCCCATTCGGATCGAAAGCATCTTCCGCCATTTTATAGGAAATCGTCGAGGAGAATCCGGATCCTTCTTCTGAAAAGAAGAAGCTAAACAGAATCTGCTTGAGAACGAATAAAGGGAGCCTTAGGAGAAAGGAAATAACCTGTCAAAGAAGCGAATAGAACCGGAGTAAAATTCGAAACCCCAGTGAGTCCAGTCAACAGGATCGTTGTGCTGATCGGAGTCTTGGTGACTGACGCGTTCACAGAAGCCATCAAACAGATCAATAAAAAGGATTCGTTTTCGGATGGGAAGAAGTCCATGAAGAATCTTCCGGACACTGCTCCCAAGAAGAAGAGAGGTATAATGATCCCTCCTCTCCATCCGCTGGATACAGTAATATTGATGGATAAGATCTTAAGAAGGGCAAGCACCCCGAAAAACATCCAACTTCCTTTGCTAACTACGATCTCGTTCAATTGATCATGACCGAAATATCTGGTCAAAGGTTCGTAATATGCGATACAACCTAAGAGAAGCCCGCCTATGGTTGTCTTTACGAAGATAGGAAGTCGAATTTTAGAAAAAGAAAATTTAGTGATCTGGAATATTCCATAAAAGACCCAACCGACTAGGGCGCCTGCAATCCCGAATAGGATCGCATATTGAAAATCCTCAATCCCTCCAGGAATGTATTGGGGGAATTCCCAAGTAGGTCCTATGCCTATGTCTGTCATGAATAAGAATACGAAGTATGCGCTACAACTGGAAAGAAATGCGGGAAGCAATGCCTCGTAATATTCCACCACATGTCTATGTTGTAGGATTTCTAGAGCAAATAATGCCCCACCCAAAGGAGATCCGAATAAGGAAGTAAATCCTGCCGCCATTCCTGCAATCGTCATGGAGCGAAGCTCCTCTCCTTCGAGACCTATCTTCTCCGCAAACCAACTTCCAAAAGAACCAGTGATCTGAACAAGAGGAGCCTCGGGTCCGGCACTTCCTCCGGAAGAAATACTCAAGAGAGAAGAAAGAGCCATAGAAGGATTATTCTTGGGATCGAGCTTTCCACCTCTGAAACGTATATTATCGATTACTAATGAGATTTCTCCAGGTTCTCCCAGAAAATAAATAATGAGCCCGATCAACAGACCGGAGGCAGTCATGATTAAGATGATGGATTGTCCTTCGAAATTGGACAGAAGCTTGGTGATATACTCTAAGCATTTCCAAAATAAAGCGGAGAATAATCCCGCAAAGATCCCAAGGAGTACATAAAGAATACTCCAACGAGAAAGCATGAAAGGATTTCTCTTAGAGATAATGAAAATTGGATTCTTAAAGAAGGATTGGATCCGGTCCATGAGCTATCCGATCTTTCCGATCAAACAAAAAGAACAGACTCTTTTTTTCTTTCTCGTATTACGCCGATTTTGCGGACGGACTCCCCTTTTTCTTCCAATGCCTTGGTCGCCTCCGATTCAAATTCGGGAGATACTACTACGATATACCCGATCCCCATATTGAAAGTGGAATAGAGTTCCGTTTCAGAGAGAGAAGGGAAATCTTTTTTCAATCTCACAAAGAAAGGATTTTCAGGAAGGCTGTCTCTTTTCAATTCAACCGCGGCAGAGTCAGGCAAAACTCTAGGAATATTTTCGTAGAATCCTCCTCCGGTGACATGCACCATTCCTTTCACTTCTGCTTTTTTGAGAAGGTTCAGAATGCTTTGCACATAGATTCGAGTTGGACGAAGAGCAAATTCTCTTAAGAAATCGATTGTCTCTTGTTTCTCGGGAAGTTTTCTCCCTTCTACCAAGTACAATTTACGGATGAGAGAAAAGCCGTTGCTGTGAGGACCGGAAGATTCGAGACCGAGCACTATATCTCCGGGAAGGATCTTAGAACCATCGATTAGATCTTCTTTTTCTACCGCACCTACGACGAAGCCACCCAGATCATATTCATCAGGCTCCATTGTGCCTGGATGTTCCGCAGTTTCTCCTCCAAGGAGAGCGGCTCCGGAGAGTCTACAGCCCTTTACGATCCCGGCTACGATCCTTTCCATCTTAGCAGGATTCAGTTTTCCACAGGCGATATAATCCAGAAAGAAGAGAGGTTCTCCGCCGGAGACTAGAATATCATTCACACACATCGCCACTAGATCGATTCCAATCGTATCATGAATATCGAATAAACGCGCGAGCTCCACCTTAGTACCGACACCGTCCGTGCCGCTAAGAAGGATCGGATTTTTATAATTCTTAAGAAAGGAAACGTCGAAGGCGCCGGAGAATCCTCCCAGTCCGCCTAAAACCCTAGGCCCATGGGTGGATTCTACGTTTTGTTTGATCTTTTTGACGAATTCTTGGCCGGCTTCGGTGTCTACACCGGCGGCCTTATAACTGATATTATCTTCCATGGGACCCGCTCTTGAACAGAATTCCCGGATCGGGTCTAGTGCACAGAAAAAAAAGCCTATTTCATTTGGTCGATCTGTTCCATTGCAGCGAGTTCTGCCTTTGCAGCCTCTCTCACTTTCAAGGTCTTGACCCCAGGTCCTAGATCCACAGCTTCTCCGGCCTTGAGAAGAACTCGAGCCTCATCATCCTTTCTGGTGATTTGGACGCTTCCTTCGCGGACCGCAAAGGTCCCAGTCTCGTTCGCACGATTGACCTGTCCCCAAAATTGAGTCCCGCGAACTGCCGCCACTACAGTAGGAGTATCGATCGAAATGGACTCGTTCTTGTTCAACTTAACCACCTTGACCAAGATATTACCTTCATTCACTTTAATATAATTCTGATCGGCTCTTAAAGCAGCAACGGAAGCCTCAGTGCCTCCAAGCAAACGAACTGTTCCTAAAGTGGTGGTCAGATCCAAGGTAGAGTCCTTGTCCGTTTTTACGGTTTCTGCCTCTTTTACCTTATCGTTTATCTTTAATATTGCGTGCGCTTTCTCAGTGATCGCTTTTCCTACCAGGAAAGTCACGACTGCATCTGTGGTTTCCTCTTCCTTCGGTTTACAGAATGCAAAGCTTCCTATTAGGAAAGAGATTAGAATCAGTTTTGTAATGGATTGGAAGTTCATACGGATTCCTAAACCTAAAGGAAAAGGGTTAGACCGGGAACCAAAAAACGAAGCCTTTGGAAAAAAATTCTTACCTATTTTTACAATTATTTCAAAGCCCTCGTTCGAGTAGTTGGATGGCAAATTGGCGAATGCCATTCGGATTTTCTTCGGAAGAAAAATGAAGTTGGTAGCTAGGCTTGCCTGAGACCTGATCCAGATGTATTGATTTTACTAAATGACGGACAGTGCCGACATTTCCGTCATGCAGAACCGCCTCTGGATAGAGCTCTTTGATTTCGTTTTTCAAAAATACGTAATGCGTGCATCCTAAGACTAGGCCACGGATCCCTTCTTCTTTCGGGATTTTTAATATGTTTTGAAGAAGCTTGCGAGCTCCCTCAATATCTCCTTGGTCTACTAGATGAGCAAGACCGTCACAATTTAGGTGAAGGATCCTTTCCTTTGCCCCAAGATCGGCCTTCAGACCTTGTAATTTCTCTTCTCTATGAGTGACTGCAGTCGCGAGTAGTGCGATTCTCTCATTCTCATGGGCAAGAAGGGCCGGCTTGATCGCAGGCTCCATTCCAAAAATAGGAACGGAAAGCTCTTCTCTCAATTTTGAGGCGGCTGCAGAAGTTGCCGTATTGCAAGCGAGAAGAATTGCATCCACTTCCTTGGAAAGAAAATAATGACAAACCGCTCTCGTAAGTTCTATGATGCGAGAAGTGTCCTTCTCCCCATAAGGAGAATTGGCAAGATCCCCATAATACAGAAATTCCGCTTGGTAGGGAAGAGCCAAGAGTTCCCTAAGAACGGAAAGTCCTCCCATTCCGGAGTCCATCACCCCGATCTTAGGAATTCTTTGGGAAGAGTCCTTCATATATTATGCAGAACGAATATAATCTTCTATACTCTTACGTAAAGTCGCATAGATCCAGCGGAATTTCTCCTCATCTTCTTCGAGAAGAGTGACCCTGAATCCATCTCTATCTGTGCAGAAAGAGGTAAGAGGGACCACACAAATTCCAGTCGAAGCAAGTAGATAGTATACAAACCTTCTGTCAGGAGCACAATTTCCAAGTAAAGGACGAATGAATTCCTCAGCCTTCGGATTAGAGATAGGAAGAGTCATCTTTTGGTTCAAGACTCCTTTATCAAAAGCCACAGTGAGATAGAAAGCACCTTTCGGTTCCACCACAGTGACTCCTTTTAGTCCGTCAAAGATTGCCGTTGCAAGCTTTGCCCTTTTCTTGAACTTCTCATTTCTTTCTTTCAAGTGAGGAAGAAAATTAGGATGTGAATACACTTCAGGAATAGACATCTGAGGAAGAGTAGTGGAACATACTTCCAACATTTTTGCATCCAAGAGAGATTTCACATAACGCGCAAAAACAGGATCCTTGTCTTTGTTAAAGATCTCGAGCCATCCGCATCGTCCACCTGGCCAAGGAAATTCCTTAGAAACCGAACGAAGCGCCATTCCTGGAACCTTATCCCCGATCACTTCGGAAAGATGGACAGTTCCAGTCTCTGAATAATTCACATGAGCATACGTCTCGTCGCAAACGATCATTACATCGTATTTCTCTGCGATCTTTACGATCTCACGCATTAGATCTTTATCATATACTGCACCGGTAGGATTGTCCGGATTGATAAGAAGGATACCTGCAATCGAATCGTTGTATTTGACCTTGTTCTCTATATCCGCTAGATCAGGCATCCATCCCTGTTCCGGAAGAAGATTATAGGTCATATGCTCGTAACCCGAATGTGCAGCTTCCGCAGAAGATAAAGTCGAATACGCGGGGCTAGGTCCGAGCACTCTTGCCTCTCTTCTCAAGAATCCGAATATCTTGGCGACTGCGTCCCCAAGTCCATTGAAGAATAAAATATCATCTGCGCTGATCTGCGCTCCCTTTCTCTCGTTTACTTTTCCTGCGAGAAAGGTCCTTGTTTTTTCGTAACCTTGGGTGGCGGTATAGGCCCAGGATTTGTCTTCGAGGATAAGATCGGATACGATCTTTTTCATCCAAGGCGCGACCTTCTCTCCCTTTTGAATGGGATCACCTATATTCTCATAGGTGATGGGAACTCCAAGAGCCTCGAGCTTCTTAGCCACACCTACGATTTGGCGGATCTCGTAAATTAGAGCGTCCGCACCGCTGTGAACGATATTTCTTCTCATGCGCTAGCCTAAAGTCTGAAAAATTATTTTTGTATAAGCCTGACGGTAAGATCTTCCAGACTTTTCTCCCGATAAATACGGAGTTTGAGCCTACCGCCTAGTCCTACTATTCCGACCTGCTCTCGCAGATCATTAATATTTTTAACCTTCACGCCATTCGCTTCCATAATGAAGTCATATCTCTTCAAACCGGAAACTTCTGCGGAAGAACCAGCGTCCATATCGTAGACAAGAACGCCAGTCCAGTCATCCGGAATACCCAAGGTCTTTCTATGGTCCGGAAGAGGAACTGTTGCCATCACTCCCAGAGTTGCAGGTCGAATGATCCTGCCTTTGTTTTCCTCGATGAGCTGGATGATCTTTTTCGCGTAATTCATAGGAATGGCAAAACCAATGCCCGTGTTCCTTCCTGAATCGCTTCGGATGAGTCGGTTGATACCGATGACTTCTCCGTAAATATTTAAGAGGGGGCCTCCGCTCGATCCTGGATTGATCATGCTGTCTGTTTGGATATGCGTTTGGCCAGTTTCGTCTAAATCTTCTCTGTATTTTGCGGAAACGACTCCAACGGAGAAGGATCTCTCCAGACCGAAAGGAGATCCGATTGCGATCGCCCAATCACCGACCTCTATCTTGTCTGAGTCTCCAAACGAAACCGGTTTCAATCCGGTCCCTTCTCGAATCTTTAAGAGTGCGATGTCTGCTCTTTCATGACTTCCTACAAATTTTGCGGGGAATACGCTACCATCAGAGGCGATGACTTCTATGCTTTCCGCGTCCTTAATGACGTGAAAATTCGTGACTACATAACCTCTCTCATGGATCAAAAACCCACTCCCAAAAGAGGAAAGCCTTTCGGTCCGATAATCAAAGTATTGGTAGGGGCTCGTGATCGCTTCGGTCTTTTTCGTTCGAATGGAAACAACGGAATCCTTTGAGGAGTTGTACACGTTCCGAAACGCGTTTTGTAAATTGATCCCGGCTCTTTGATCGCTGTAGCTGAGAGGCTTGCCTCCTCGGAAAAAGGAGGACAAACCTCCCTCTCCCGGAAGAATAAGGACGAAGGCCAATAAAACGAGAAGTCCTGCGTTTATGAGGACTATAGGAGGAAGCTTAAATCTCATGCCGACAAACTCAACCCATCCTCTGCCGAATCGGGAGAATAGTCGACTCGGATTCTTTTCCTCCTTTCTCAGACTTCCCTTTTTCCTTTTTCTATTTTTTGCGAGCGAAGGCTGCGTGCCCTATCTATTTCATCTAGGAAAAGAGCAGGCTCGGATCCTTCTTCAAAGAAGAAATATCTCCGAAGTTTTAGAAGATCCGGAAGTTTCCGAAAAGACCAAGGAAAAATTAAGAGAGGTCGAGAAGATCAGGAACTTCGGAATCAAAGAACTTTCCCTCTCTGAAAAAGGAGGGTTTCAGAGCTTCGTGCAATTGGATCGGCAAGCAATCGGATGGCATGTAAGCGCCTGTCATCCGTTGAGATTCGAATCCCATACTTGGTGGTTCCCGATCGCAGGAACGGTTCCTTATAAAGGCTACTTCTCTCTGGAAAAAGCAAAAGAAGAAGAGCAAAAATTGAAAGAAGAAGGCTGGGATACCAGAGTCAGGATTACTGCAGGGTATTCGACTCTTGGCTGGTTTGAAGATCCTCTTTTCTCCACACAATTGTATGAGGATAAGGGAGATCTTGCTTCTATAGTATTGCATGAGATGGCACATGCTACTGTTTATTTTCCGGGAGACAGTCTGTTTAATGAAAGTTATGCGAGCTTTGTAGAGGACGAAGGTGCGGATGAATTCATTCTTTCCATCGGAGGAGAAAAACTTCTTACGGAAAGAAAAAAATCGGAAGAAGAAAGAAAAGAATATAAAGAAATCATGATATCTACTGCAAAACTCTTAAAGGGAGCATATACGCAGGGCGGAACGGACGAATCCTTAAGAAAGAAAAAGTCCGAGATCATCGACAATTTTAAGATCGAACTCACCAAGCAGAACTGGACAAAAATCGATCGCAAACGTCTTTCCGAAAGAGATTGGAATAACGAGGACTTTGTAGGAATGCTCCGCTATAATTCGGGAAGTGGGTTCTTTAAGAAAAAATTCGAAGAGGTCGGAAAGAATTTCTCCAAATTTCATGAGGAGATGAGAAAGTTGAAGTCATTATCGCCGGAAGAAAGGAAGATTCTTCTGAAGGATTAAGTGACGAGCCTGGCCCCCACCCAATCGAGCGACCCGTAGGGAGAGAGATTCCCGAAGGGTTGCTTGAGCGGAGTGAAGCAAAGTTTAAGTCGCGCGTGATGAGCCTGGCCCCCACCCTTCTCGGGTGGGGAGGCGGGTCCCCAGTGGGAGGGGCCGCGCTCCCTATATCATAAATTCCTCGATCTTGCAACCGGAATTTTTACCCCAATTTTACGTGGGAACTATTTGTTCCTACATCAATCTTTCGTAATAAACGAATTCGTAAATAATCGATATCCATTCCAATATTTATCCGTTGGATACAATTCCTTCATCACATCCATGGTCTTTAGAAAACGATTTCTGAGAGAAGTTTGCGAATCTTCTTTTCTGGAGCTGATCTCCTTCAAAAATCTGGAATTATGAGTGTCGGTTTGAAATCCCAGGTTCACCACTCCAGGACCTTTCCAATTCTTAGTTAGATAATATAAAGAATCCTTTAAGTTAAATGAGCCGTTGCGAAGCTCATCTAAAAAGGAAGAAGAAAGCATCCAAACTCCGGAGATTAGATCCGCTTTCGGATCCGAGACGGACCGACTTCCAAACTGGATTCCCTTATCTGGATCTAAAAACAATGGGTCTCTAAAAATATGAAACGGAGAAATAGAAGCATTTCCTCGCGGATACAATTCAATATCTTCCAACTTAGTGAGCTGTTGATACCATTGTGGCGCAACTGCTCCGTCCCAAGTTACGACTCCGAAATTGTTCCGAAACTCTTCCTTCTCCTTATGAATAGGATTTCGAATCAACGACTCCGGATCCGTAACATAAAAGATCTCTTCTTCTGATTTTGGAAGAAGTGGCGCTAAAAAATAAGAAGAAGTCAGATACAAATACGTAGTCTTGTTCTTAGCAAACTTCATTCCTTGGCGTAACTCTGTCTCCAAGGCTTCCCGAAGCAACACTTCCGAACCACCCTTCTCCACCTCTTCATTATATTTCGCTATCGCCGCCTTGATCTTGCGATTGTCCTTGAAAACTAGATCTCCCTTCGATTTTCCCTTGGAGAATCGAATATAAAAAGTTCTTAATCCAAGATCTCCTAATGCAAGAAACTCCTGATTTTCCGGGATCTTCTCTTCCAAAGCAAAAGAAACGGAGCGAAAAACGGGAAGATCCGAATAAGATGGCTTTCTTCCCAAGACCAAGGTTCGAGCGACTGAAATTCTTTCTTTAGCTAAGGCAAGATCGAAGAATGTTTCCGAATCATTTTGTTGGAATGCAAGAACCTGGAGATATCCGATAAAATCACTCAACTCCCTTCTTTGTTTCGGAGTCAGCTCCTGTCTTTTACGTTGCCTAACCCAAGAATTCGCACATTCCAAGAGATCCTTGGATTTTTTTCCCAATGCATCTCTATAGGCATTTGCAAATTCAGTAAAGTCTCCAAAGGAAGAAATTTGCAAATCTCTTCCTTCCATAGCATCTATTTTAAATGTAAGATAATTGATTTCCAGCCCTTGGCCAACCACTGAGTCCTTATCTATTTTAGATATCCATAATTTAGCTCTCTCATAGTCCCCACGAGAAAAGTAGGACTTTGCGAATTCCAACATTATCCTTGTTTGTCTAGGAAGATTTCCTTTGGACTTCTCATATTCGATCAATCCTTCCATGAACTCGGCCATTTCTCCGTTCGTTTCTTCCGGAAGAGAATATCGTAAGAGATCCAGTATTGTGGATCTTTCTTCCGAAGTTAGGGTTTGGAATAGGTAAACAGGAGAACTATGAATCTCGGAGTATAAAGAAACAGGAGAGATCCTAAACCCGGATCTTTTTCGATTTTGCAAGAACTGAAGATGCAATCCGTAATTTCTTTCTCTTTCTCTCGGATCCCATAGAGGAGAATTTTCCTTCTCGATCCATTCTTCCTTCTCCTCCAAGAATGCGATCTGCTTTCGGACCCGATTGAAACTCTTCTGCCAAAGGGAAGAATCGTCTTCATTAGAAATATTTGATTTAGCTAAATTCAATTGAGAAAGCGCAAGGCTTGGAAAATAAGATTCAATCGCAAGATCGACTATCTTCAGACGATATAGCAATGGGTCGTATTGTTCCGCTGAAGCAGCGCGATCCAATGCGTCTCCCGGATCTATTCCCATTTTGAGAGAAGCGATCGCATCCAGTATCTCATCTTTGGAAGAAGGCAACGGTATCTTAGAACAATCTTTTTCTTCCGTTTCTAAGAGACGCGCCAAGCATAGAGTAAAGCCTAATTGTCTTTCCTGATCCGGAGTTCTCTTCTCGTATTTAAGAGAGTATGTTTTCTCTAAACTAAACTCAGGTTTCAAATTACGATATGTTCTAAGTAGATCGGATTCGATCTTCAATGATAGAGATGAACCAGGAGAAGCGAGAGAACGAGCCGAATGCAGATCTGCAAATCTTTCGGAAAATTTTCCGGCTCTTTCTTCCTGTCTTGCTTTTACAAACAATTTTTCCGATTCTGAATCTCTGTCTCCTCCCTTGTCAAAAAGAGAACCGAAGCGCATCCCGAGTTTCGCTTCCTTACCATTCAGACTCTCAGACAGAATATCTGAGACACAAGAATCGCTTTGTGAACAGAGATAAACTGCCTTCACTCCCGAACCTAAGAGAGAAACACTTGCCTTACGGATCTGAGCCCAGCTTGGCTTTTGGTCATACGTTAAAATTACCGCATTCAGCCTATGATTCTTGGTAAAAATATCCCTGAGCTCTATTCTATCTTTTTTCCTTTCCCCGAAAAAAGAATCTCCCTTAATCTCAGGAAAAGGGCTTATCAATATATCAGAATCTTCTAATATATCCTTCCAAGTGTCAAAAGTTACTTTTCTGTAAGAAATCCCTAAGGGAAGATCCTGAAAGCTTGCAACCGTCTTTGGAAGCCACCTTTCCTTCGGCTTTTGGGTCAGCGCCGGCATCTTATATCTAAATGAGGGAAACTTCCCTGAAAAATAATCCCCGAGAGAAGTGTTTCCCGTATCGAATATTATATTCTTAGCATTCTTCCATTCTGGCAAAAGAGGCAGTTCGTCGATTGCCTTTCTTTCATTCTCAAAAGTAAGGAATTTTACTCCTCCGTTTATGCGAATTTTTGCATGTACAGATGCTTTCGATTCTAATAGATCTATTCCCAACTCTCTCGGAGAAAGAGTTTCTTCTGCAATTGCACCGAACGGATCTAGAAAAGAATTTCGATCCGGCAATCTAGATCTTAAAAGTGCAAGAGAACCAGAAACCGTATTGGATGCCTGACTCAAAGAGGCTTCTTCTTTTTTGATGTCTCCTCTTGTTTCGAGTGCGAATTGATATTTCAGATAGCTCTGCTTAAGTTCCTTCCAATCCGTTTCGAATTTAATATATTCTCCTTGGGCGGTTTGGAATTCCCAATTTCCTCTTTGGAAATTTCTAAAATAGACCAATCTTTGCAATCGATCCCAATCTTGGAATGCAAGAGCAGGGTTTCCGGAATCCAAATCCGCTCTGATCTTGGTCTCATAAAGATCTCTCAAAAGAAATCCTTTGTTATCCGAAATCAGATGAAATTGTTTCTTAAGAAGTTCTTCTGCCCTTGCTAATCTAGATTTGGCTTTGTCCTGAGCAAAAGATAGTAGATCCAATCTTGCCTGCAAGACCCAAGTCTGGATCATCTCGGCACCCAGATAGAATTCGTTAGCCATCTCTTCTGCAAAGCCTAAGCATTCCTTTGCTTTATCTAGATCGCCTAATCTATAATATATGCTTGCTCGACTCATAGCATGCATGACTCTTTCTTTTCTGGAGAAAGGATCTTTTGAGAGTCCTATGATTTCTTTGGGAAGATTAGATGGCAATTCGAGAAGAGAAGCTGCGATGCCTAGTTTTTCAAAACCTTCGGCCCAATTTTTATTTCTAAAGTCCTCTTCCCCCAAGTAAAAAAGAAGATTTGCTCGTAATATATCAAAATCATAATAATCCTTATAAAAGGACTCTTCACAGCGTTTTCTACCTTCAAGAGGATCGTCCACCCAAAGAGAAACGCAAGGCTCCAAATAATTTCTTTTAACGGAATCTAACTCATCCAGAGCAAAGGCCAAATCTTCCTTCGACCCAGAATCCAAAGAAGAATGGGTAGATTCTATATGGGCGAATAATGAATATAAGTATTTCTTAAAGCTAGAGGCAGATCTACCGGATACCTCGGAATTCTTTCTCTCGAAATCCCTTGCCGCTTTAAAATCTTTCTTAGCAGTTTCAAAATCTCCTCTTCTATAGTCGTAAAAGCCTAGATCGCCCAAGGATTGAGACTCCGCAAGAAGTCCAGCCAAAGTATTCTTAAGTCCCTTTTTCCCAATATAGTCCAGTCGCTTATTGGTTTCCTCTGCGGCTAAACTATAATTTTGTTCTAATACTAGGTTATTCACCCGGATGCCCGAGGATAAAAGAGGTTGGAACGCGCCTGGAATCGCTTCCGGAAATCTTCCCGACCCGGAAATCCGAGTAGAATCAGGAAGGACTGCTTCGAACACAAAGTCCCAGAAATAATCCCAGAACTTAGGATTTACTTTTTTAGGAAACCAACGAATTCCTTTTTGAGAAGCAAGACCCTCTGCTTCCTTCAGATTTTCTTCCGAAAGTGATATATGACCTAACTTTTGATAACAAATTGCTAATGCGTTTCTAAGATTGATCGGGTCTACAAATCGGGAAGGTTCATTTAGCTCTAAGGCTTCCTTATAATAAGGAATAGCCTTGGCATATTCTCCCAATTCCATATAAGAGAGACCGATTAAAGTACGGATGAGCGCGAGTTTCTCTCTATAACTTTGTAAATTCGTATTAGAGTTCGGGCCGCTATGAATCTGCATGAATTCGTTCTTGGAATATAATTCATCCGCATCTTTAAGCTTTCTGGCTGCATCGGCATAATTGGCCATATACATAGAAGAACGAGCAGAGTTAAATAAAAAGACTGCCTTTTGTCTATAATCCTCGAACTGAGCCTTTGATATTATATAATTCGAATATGATTCGACTAAGGAGTATTGCTCATCTGCCTTAGGATAATTCTTCAACAAGAAGTAATTATTACCCAAATTCAATCTTAGATCGGAGAGTACTTTTTTATTTGCGAAACCTTCTCCCAATAACTCCAGGATCTGGCTGTATAATTCTATATTCTCCTCAAAATTCTTTTCGGGAAAATACTTAGAATATTCCTTTTTATAAATATCTTCGTCGGTATCTCCCTGATCGCCCGCTCTTCTAGATTTAATAATGTCCACATACTGATAGAGCCAACCCAAGAGCTGATACGCATCATGATACGTTGGATCCGCAAAGATGATCCATCTCAATTCATATTCGGCCTGCTTGTAATCTCGAAGAGCAGCCTCCTTCTTGATCACATCCATTGTACCCGTGGAATAATAATAGGTCTCCCGGATCACGGAGCGATTGATGAGATAATATGCATACCCGTACAAGGTTGCCAAATCTAGAAAGGTACGAGCCCTAGGCAGAATCTTTTCCTTCTCGAAATACTGATTGATATAGAAGAGACCTTCTTTCTTATCCAAGGGATCGTAATCCAATGGATTAAAATTTTTCAGTAAGCCGAGAGCACTCTTTTCACTTACTGATTTAGCAAGTTTGAAAGAGGTATCGACCATTAGTTTTTGATAATATATTGCGTAGTCTTTATAGATCGTATCAAGAAAGAGATTCTTGCTCTTTGCAAGAAACATATTCTCCGTATTATAGAAATAATGCAAGGAAGCCTGCAAGAAATCGGAACGGTTCTCGTAGTTTCTTGCCAAATTCTCAAAATAGATAAAGAATCTTTCCATCTCCTTATCATCTATCTTTACTCCGGAAGTATGATCATAGTTCTCCAAGAAGGCCTTAAATTCTTCTAGGGAATTTCTGACATTTCCCATTCCTTTAAAGTTTTCGGATCGGATCAAATGAGCCTTCAGAAAGATCGGATCCTCAGGCTTTAATTCCTTCATAATCGGATCGAGGAGAGTATTGCTTTTTTGGAAAGATCCCTGCTTCTGATAGGCCGAAGCCTTCACATAAACTAAGAATCTATGCAATACTGGAGCGCGTGTTTGGATTGAATTTACGGACTCTATCTTATCCGCGATGCTCAATTTGTCGGAGTCGGAAACATCCGTTACGATCCGATTCTCAAAGAGTTCATATAGGTTCCGGAAGTCCTCCGTCTTTAGATGGGCCTGGTTCGAAGCCTGGATCAGCGTTTCGGAAAGAAGCCATCCTTTCTTATCCGCATTCTTCAGCTGCAAAGAGCCTATGCTTCTTAATACTTCTCTAATATTATAATATTTAGGATTTCTCTCTAAGATATCTTCCCAAAGCGCGAGGGCCCGGTCCGCTCTGCCGGAACCTTCCTCTAAATTCCCTAATTCCTCCGAGAACGCAGCAAGGACCTGAGGATCCAGATTCGGCACATTCTTTAATGTGGAGAAATAGTCTCGGATCGCAGAAGAAAGACCATTCTCAATCTCTAAATAATACGCGTAACCCAAGCCAAACTTTGGATCCAAACGAGAAGAAACTAGATCCTTTTTCAAGCCCGGAAGAAGAGAAAGTTTTCCGAACTTCTTTGCGATCAGATATTTTTCTTTTAATACCTTTGCCCAAAAGATCGGATAGAGAGGATCCTCTTTAAAGTACAATTCCACCGAATCCAAAGCGAACAAATAATCCTCAAAGGACTGCTTCCTTCCATACTCTTTCGCTAATTCGAATTGGGAACTGATATCGACGGTTTTAGGAACCGAACCACTCAAAGGAAGAAAATAGATGTTTAAGGTTCCATAATACGATGCAGTAAATAGAATACTTCCTCCGTTAAAGCTGGAGTATTTTGTATCGAATAAGGAGAAGTTTCCGGAGCTAATCCTTCTCTCCTTTAAATCGGAAAGATCCAATCGAACGATCAGGCTATTGTCCCTCTCATCCAACTTCCGATTTCCATCCGAGTCATTTCTGATCGATGTATAAAAGAGGTATTTTCCATCAGAAGACAGACTAGGAGAAAAATCCAAATACGAATCGCTCGTAAGTCTTCGAGTCTTTCCAGATATTAGATCCAAGGAATAGATTTCTCCTTCCTTTGCATCCGCATAAGAAAGATAAACCACAGTCCTTCCATCATTAGACCAATATGGATTTGTTGCACCTTCCTTAGTCAGGAGCTTAGGAGCCTCTTTGCCTTCGGTATCCCATAGGATCAAATTCGGTATTCCTGGACTCAAGCGATCCGAAGAGAATATGACTCGCCGATCATCCGGTCCCCAAACAGGATCGGAATCCGAGAATTTATCGGACTTTCCCGGAACATCATATTCGGTATTTGTAATAAACTGAAAGTCTTGATTTAGGAATCTTTTTCCCTCTAAGATCTTTTTGGCCCAAAGAGAAGGTTCCATTTCTAATAGAACAATATCTCCTGCCGAATCAAATTGCTCAGAAACAAAGGCAAGTTTCATTCCAGAAGGACTAATAGCAGGTTTATATTCTGCGGAAGGATGTTCCGTCACAGGCACCACGATGGAGCTTCTGAGATCGCGGAACCATATATCGTAATTTCCTTTTTGTCCTGTCGTATAGAAAAGATATCTTCCGTCTTTGGTTGTAGAGTTATATAAGTTATTCCCCCTTTGGACAGTTAGAGGAAACGGCTTCTCATTATCAGGATTAAAATAGTTTTTGGAGATGGGTCCGTAATCGAATTCGATAGGCTTCACTCTCTCCACAGATTGAAAAACCGAACAAGCACAGAAGTGAATGATATATAAGAAAAGTAGAATACGAAAAAGAAACAATGCGGATCACTCCTTCTTTTTCCAGACATTGGGAGAAGATTCATAATACTCCCCCACCTCTACGCTTCGGATCCAAGTGGAGATCATGGATTCTTTCAGCGAATTTTTTTCTTTTTCCGTAAGAGGAACAGTAGATTTTGCGATCGCCTTTCTCATCTTTTCTCTGACCACTATATCCCTGCTATCATTGGCAAGCTTGATTAGATTTTCCATCCTAGTCTTTGTAGGAATATCTTGGCGAACCTTCTCCGCTCCTGCCTCCTTGATCCTAGGATTCCATCTCACCTTCCCATCCAAACCTTCGGAAAGAATTCCTTGGGTCCGATATTCTCTAAGTTCCTTACTCAGATAGGCAAGAGTCCTAAGAGCGATATACAATGTCTTGTCGTCCGGATTGCCGAATTCTTCCTTTACCAGATCTCTTTCCCAGATCTCCGAACCGGAAGAAGAAGTCTTGATAGAAGCGATCAGCCATCCGTCCTTTTCCAGATTTCTATCTTCGCCAAGCATTTGCTTTTCAGAAGCGGTCTGGGTTTGGGTAAACGTAATCAAAGGAGCCTTGATCACGCAGGAAATAAAAACAAATGCAAAAAGAATAATGTATATTTTCAGAATATTCGACATAGTCTATTGATTAAATGTTTCGATCTCGCTCTGTGCCCGTTTCAGGAAATTCGCCAAAGGCATTCTTTGCTGAGAAACCTGATTGTTTTCCAAATTAATAAAAGTACCCAGTATCGATCTCTTAAAAAGGATCACAGCGTATACCAAGCCCTTGGATAGTTCTAATTCTATCTTGTCCACTGCGTAGCTTCCGTAAATAAAATCAGTAAACAGATTCGAAGGCGCGAAAATATTGATCGCGCTCTTTCCAAAATCATTCCCGATCTGATACACGCTAAAGAACAAATTCAAATTAGGAACTGGATCTCCCAAATTCCTTCCCCAAAGATTCAGATCCGCTTTAACCTTACCGTCGTCTATCTTGGATTGGCTTCGAGAAGGAAGAAGTTGCTTCAAGTCTATGTCCTTCACCCTTAGAGAAACAGAATATTCCATCTTCTCCGGATCTCCAGAACCTACGTTGACTATCAGATCTTTTCCCCAGATCTCTCCATCCAGAGTATTTACCTTCAGATAATCCATTCGTAAATAATTTTCTGAATATTCTAAATTGGCCGAAAGACCGGGAGAATTGGATTTCGGCTTCACATATTCAAATGGAGTTCCTTTCAAAGAAGGATGAGTGCCTAAGATCTGACGAATCGTAAAATTAGGAGAAGGAGTGCGTCCATAATTCATCACGAATTTTCTCTTATTGCCTTCGATCAGATTCCTTGTTTCTTTCACCGCCAGATCGTGAGTGAAAGGTACATTGGAACTCAGGCCCTCAATTCTATACATCTTACAATCGTATCCGGGACAGTGGGAGTTCTGTATGAGTATATTAGAATCTTTAGATATAAGATTTCCTTGGATGACCGAGCCTAACCAGTTGAAATTCAATCCAAGGTCCCCTCTAAAATGCAACCCTCGAACTAGAGAACTGTCTTCCTTGGCAGCGATGCGCAATCCTCCCTTTAGGTCCGGAGAAAATTCTCCCATAGAAGGAGGTGGATCCGACTTACCGGGCTTCGTCAATATACCGCTCGTGAGAAAGCGCAGCTTTCCTGCGAATCCGGTTAGTTCGAAATTCTCTATCTTGATCTGAGTGCTTGGCTTTCCTAATATTTGTAGAGACAGATTTAGTTTTCCATCTCGCAGATCTAGCCCGGGAAGATCCAGACCGAGTCCTCCTTTGATCTCTTGCCCTCGAGATTCGCTGGAAAAATAAAAATCTCCTAAGAGCCCGATCCCGTTCCCGATTTGAGTTCTTACTGGGATCAAAGTCTCTCGTAAGGACAAGGGAAGAAGTGGGATCAAATGCTCTAGATCCGCATCCAAACGAGTCTTTTTCAGATCCAAAATGAAATTTTCTCCGAGCCCTATCTTGCCGGAAGAATTCAGCCTAGCGGCTGCCTGTCCCTCAGGAGAATCCACCTCCAAATCTAATACGGAAACGGAGATATCCGTCAGACCCCAAGGTTTTTTAGGAAAATATAATATAGAAGAAAGCGCGCCATCCAAGCTGATATTTCCGGAATTCCCTCTGGCCATCGGAAATCTAAAACCATTCGCCTTTAATTTCAGATCCGCGCTTATCTGTGAGAAGTCAGGTCCCTTAGCATGCAGGCCTGCGAAGAATTTTCCGGAGTAACCGGCAAGATAATCTCCCAGATTGAAATTTTCCAGAGTAAGATCTAAGCCTGGGCCTGAGGCTTGGTTATAACGCAAATCACCTGCGACCCTCATTCCGTTGTATTCTATTTTAATATTTTTGCATATAGCAGATTCCATCCAAGGGAAGGGCTTGGCCGAACTAGGGAGCTCCTCAGTAATCGGTTTGATCCCGAGATCCCAATCCAAATTGAGGACCGGGATAGAATGCTTCTTCTTTCCTAAACGGATCTCGAGTCCGCTTCCTTTGATCTCTCCGATAACCTTTAGATTTTCCGAAGAACCGTCGGCGAGAATAGGAGCCAAGCTCGCTTCTCCTGCCATAGAAATATCATAAAAACCTAAACTATGTATGAAGTCCGAAAATGGAGAAAGCCGTATCCTGGACTTCTGAATGGCAAGATTGACTTGAGCGGATCTTTCTCGGATCCCGGAGACCTTGCCTCCACCCTCCAGCCAAATGTCCTCTCCTACTTTCCATTCCAGACCTCTCAGAAGAAGTTCCTTCTTCTCCGTAGAAAGATCCAAATCGTATTTTAAAGAAAATGCAAATGGGGAACCTGTATGATTTCGGAACTGGATCGGAATTCCTTCCGAGCCCAGATCCATTTTAGAATGGAATACATCCTTATCCTTAGGATGCCTTTCCCAAATCCAAGTCAGACGAAAAAGATGATCTATACTTGCGGATGCATTCTGGAATTTGATTCTGACCTGATTCTTAGGATTGAGCTGAAGTTCGAATTCGTCGATCAGATCTAACGCGCTTAAATCCAACGGGATCCGAGTGAATCGGTTCGTATCCACTTCTAATCCGAGCTCCAGGCCTTCGAGAGCTGCCTTGTACGATTTAGGTCCATTCTCCGAATCGACATGGACTCCTATGTCCTTGCAATCTAAGGACAAATACGCACTGAGAGGCAAATAGGTTCGGATACTTGTGAGTGGTTCCTTCTTCTCTGAAACAATTTCTTCTTTATCCTTTTTGCTGGGGGGAAGGGCAGAAGTGAAATTCCAAGCCTCTCCTTTTTGTTTCAGATCCAAGTTTAAGCTATGGATCGCGATCTTGGAAATTTTGGCCCTTCCCAAAAGAAGAAGAGGCAGATTATAAGAGAGTTGGAGCTCCTTCACACGAAGGAAGGGTTCGTTTCCCCATTCTTTGGAAGGATATATTTCCAAATTGGAGAGGGTAAACCCGAAAAGTGGAGAAAAACCGTCTACCTGGACCTTAGCAGGAGTCGAAAGCGAACTCGCCAAGATCTTGTTGAGCAGGATTTGTCCGGTAAGAGAATTAAATAGAAGATGGTAGAAGAGAAAAATCCCCGCTAGGATGTACAGGCGGAGCTTTTTCTTTTTCAAATACTGTAGTAGATCGGAAGCCAACCGAAATCGTTTAGGCTAGTACTCGAAGGATTCGATAGCCTCTTCCAGCGTTTTGTAGATCTCGAAAATGCTCGCAAGCTTGGTGATCTCCATCAAGTTTTCGATATCATTATTCAAGTTAGTAAATACCATCCGGCCTTTCAAACCGTCGATATGCTTGTAGATGTTCAGGAACATTCCCAAGCCGGCGGAGTTGATGAAAGGAACTTTCTTCAAGTCGATGATAAATTTTGGAACGTCACCTTTCGAGATATACTCCTCGATTTTTTGCCCAAGTTCGAATTCGTTTCCTGCTTTAATAGGACCTTCGATCTTGATGATGTGAACGTCGTTTTTCGTGGTGACTTTGATTTTCATAACCCTTTCTTGGATTTTTGTGCTTATATAAGATCGGCATTCCAGCCTCCTTGTAAAGCGCTTTTTTGCGGAATTGGCCCAAGAGAAGCTGTCAAAGCCCTCAAAAAAAGGAAGCTCTCGGACTTTTCTCGGTTGAAATCAAGAGCCGAAATATTGTCGACATTTTGAACGAATCCAAACATCGTACCAAGGTCAACAATGCCCTCCAAGCCTCCTCTTCTATCCGTTGTGATCCCCGTTTATAACGAGGAAAAAACCATCCCTGAATTAGTAAAAAGACTGCATGTCTTAATTCGTATCTTGAAAGAGAAGAACGGTTTCTCAAAGGAAGATATAGAGATCCTCTTTGTAAACGACGGTTCCAGAGATTCTACCTTCGATGTATTGAAAAAATACTGCGAGTCCGAGCCTGGATTCTTTCTCTTGAATCTTTCCAGAAATTATGGCCACCAATTGGCAATCACCGCCGGAATAGACACAGCAAGAGGTGGAGCGGTTGCCGTTATGGATGGAGACTTGCAAGATCCTCCCGAATTCGTTGCGGATCTGTATTCAAAAATGGACGAAGGTTTCGACGTCGTTTATGCAAGACGCAGAAAGAGAGAAGGAGAATCTCTCTTTAAACTCATCACGGCTCACGTATTTTATCGCATCTTAAAGAAGCTGACCAGATTCGAGATCCCGATCGATACCGGAGATTTCAGGATCATGAGTAGAAGAGTAACGGATGTCCTCGTTTCTATGAGAGAAGAACACCGTTATATCCGAGGACTGATCGCCTGGATCGGATTCAAACAGACTGGACTCGAGTATGACAGGGACGAGCGCTTTCATGGAGAGACCAAATTTTCGGTGAGCAAGATGCTGGGGTTCGCTTTGGATGGGATTACTTCCTTTTCTTCTGCACCTTTGAAGTTCTCTTCTTATCTTGGATTCACCTCCGCATTCTTCGGTGCATTGTATACGATCTATATTCTGTATCTGAAATTATTCACTCATGATACGATACAAGGCTGGACATCGGTAATGATTGTGGCCTTGGTACTAGGTGGGGTTCAACTCATTGCGTTAGGAATGATCGGAGAATATCTGAGTCGAGTCAACGATCAGTCCAAGAACCGCCCTCTTTACGTGATCGAGAAAATCTATTCTGTTAAACGAAATTCTAAAAAATGAACCGCTCTTGGGATAGAATTCTAGGCTTCTTCATTGGTGTTTTGGCATTGGCCATCACCGGGGTCATGATCTCCAAGAATTGGCAGGCCTTTTTACAGATCTGTCCGATTACAGATCTATTGACCTGGGACGAAAATATTCGGCTCAACGCAGTATATGATCAATTCCAAGATCTCAGAGACGGAAAGATCTGGAGAGGGATCGTTCCATTTTTAGAAGCTGCCACCTGGCCTCCTCTGCGTCCTATCTTTTCTCTAGTACTTTTAGCAAGTCCAGGCTCCTGGCCAATCACCTGGAAAGATTCTTTCTTAGGATTGGCATTTTATGCGCTCTGCTTTCCGAGCATCATCTTCATCGCTTCGAGGATCACCGGTTCTTATGTTTTTAGCGGGCTCGTATCAATTTTCATATTGGCATTGAGCCTTCATACTTCCGAGACACCTGCCTATAGTTTATCTTCTATGCTCGAGACACAAGGGATGCTTTCTTTACTTTGGGTTTATTTCGGATTATATAAACTTTATGATTCCGTAAAGGACTTAAAACAAGGAGAGTCGCTTCCTAAAGGTTCCAAGGTTCCTTTATTAGTTTCAGTTACCCTTCTTCTTCTTTTCTTTACCAAGTATCCGTACGGATTGTTATTATTCATTTCCATCTTTATTTACGAAGTTCTTTCTCGTTTTCCAGAATGGATCGGTTTCGTTCGATTTGCGATCCGAAAGCATTACAAAGGCCTTCGATTGTTATTCTTGATCTTAGTGGTATTGCTTGTGCTTTCCCTTCCTGTATTGAGAGTGGTGACCAGCTGGAACCTGGATCAAAAGTCATTTAAGAAAGTATTATATATTCTCACTGTCCTTCTGTTCTTAGACTTCAACTATTTCTTATATAAGACCAGAAAAGAGATCGGATCGATCGCTCCAAGTTCCATCCGAGTCCTATATCTTTACGCGATCCTGCCTTGCTTCTTCTGGCTATTTACTAATCTGGACCGAGTCATGAGTCTTGTGAACGCTCAGATGATCGTGAACAAATTCGTGAGAAGCTTTATCTTAAGCCTATTCGAATCTCCAGAAAAGAAATTCCCGGCAAGCCACGTATTCATAGAACCTTGGATCTTCCGTTTGTTCTTTGCATTGAGTATCGCGATCCTATTCTATTGGATCTATTCCAAGAGAAATGAAAAGACAAACTTAGCAATCTCCGATAAAGACTCAGAAACAAGCCTTTTAGACAAAGCCCTTTCCAAATTACAGAATAAGTCTTGGCCGAGCTTCGCAAAAGATCCGTTATTCGCGATCACAGTCATTGTATTCTTGCAATACATAGTCATAGATGCAAGTACCGGAAACAAGCAGCTTAGACATGTATTCTATCCTCTTCCTGCATTACTATTGATCTTAAGCTTTTGGTTTTATAGATTGATACAACTTTCCAACAATCGTTGGAAGATCGCTTCTGTCGGAGTTTCTCTCTTTTTCTTTTTTTGGGGGGGAAGTCTCTTCTTCAAAGAAGGTGGACTACTTAGCTCTACTTACTACTCCGAGAATCAATTCTGCTTAAAGGGTTTCGATAGCGCCACCTTCCAACCGGCTAGAGACTTCGCAAAAGAAATAGATCCGAACGGAAAATACATCGCATTCAATGCATTCCATGAAGAAGAGAATTTTCAGATACCAGGCAGGATCCTAGCTTCTGAGTTCGACCTTCTCTTCCGCCAAAAAACGGTCACAAACGGAAAATACAGAAACGATAGCAAGTATAGATGGAAGAATTGGGACGAATTCGATAAGGCATTGTTCGTCGGTCCATCCTGCGAGTTACCTGAAAAATATATTGAAAGAGTTCAAAGCCTAGGCTATGGTTTGGAACCGACTAAGGAAATTAAACATTCCAGCGGTTATTATTGTTTAAGAGAATTCCGTCTCATAAAGAAATAAATTCGATCTTTTCGAATTCGATTCGGAACGGAAGGAGTTTAGCTGAGTCTCGTGTCCCATCCGTGGCTATTACCCAGTTTATTGGCAGCCCTTCCTTCTGCAGTTTTCGTATTCTGCGTATATCTCTATTTATATAGCAAAGAAGGGAACAAGGCATTGCTTGCCTGGACCTTCGGCTGGTTCTTTCATCTTCTATTCTATGTTGGAAATATTCTTCAAGTTGGAGAATACCAAGATATTCACTCTTACTTTCCTACCTTGAGCGTGGATTTTCTACGCGCATTCTTTCAGTTCTACGGTTGCTTCTCGTTCTTAAGAAAGCCAATCACCCTTCCCATACAAATGACTTTTGTAATCGTCGGCTTGGGTGCGATTACTGCGGACTATTTCAAGATCACTTCCATGCTTTGGGTTTGGCCAGTCTATGTTTTGATAGGTCTTTCTCAGATTTATACCGGTATCGCCTTCTTAAAGACCAAACAATTCGATACAGGAAAGAAAGTCATCGCTTGGATCTTTATCCTTTGGGGAATCTATATCATTAGTTATCTCTTCGTTAAACCTCTCCAAGAATTCGCACATTTCGGTTTTCTATTAGGCGGTTTCTTTCGTTTCTCCTCGGCAATTACGATCATAGTCGCTTACTTCGAAGAAACCAAGATTGGATTATTCAGAGCAGAAGGAAATTATAAGAAGATAGTAGAGACAACCTTAGAAGGAATCTGGCTGATAGACAAAGACGGAAAGACTACCTATGTAAATAAGACCATGGCGGACTTTTTAGGGACCAGCGAAAAGGAATTCATCGGAAAGACATTATTGGATTTTGTTCCTTCCGAACTTCATGATATTGTAAATAAGAGACTGGATGCAAGAAAGAGAGGAGCCGGAGAGATCCACGACTTTCATTTCAAAAACAAGAAAGGAGAATTGGTTTGGCTTCTCATGTCCACGAATCCTCTCTTCGACTATCAGGGAAATTACGAAGGCGCGCTGGCAATGTGTACGGATATTACTGCCTTCAAAAAGACGGAAAGCGCTTTAAAGGAAAGTGAAAGACAGCTTTCCACTCTGATCCGAAATCTTCCTGGAATTGCTTATCGATGCGCCTTAGACCAAGATTGGACGATGGAATTCATAAGCGATGGATGCTTCGAGCTGACAGGATATTCTCCTTCCGATTTCGTATCGAACCGTACCATCTCTTTCGCAGACGTCATTCACGAAGAAGATAGAGAGCAAGTATATCGAGACGTGATCGATGCAATCCGAGAAAATCTTCCATACCGTCTTGTTTATAGGATCCATCACAGAAGCGGAAATACTAAGTGGGTATTCGAACAAGGTTCTGCAGTCAAAGGAGATAAGGGAGAGATCGTAGCTCTCGAAGGTTTTATCAGCGATTTCACTCAGGTGAAACTCGCCGAAGAGATCATGGCGAACAGCCTCCAAGAAAAAGATATTCTACTAAAAGAAGTGCATCATCGGGTAAAGAATTACCTACAGGTGCTTTCTAGCCTTCTTTCAATCCAGCAAGAAGAGATAGAGGAGAACAACCCTGCTCAGGTCTTAGTAGAATCTCAGAACCGGATCCTTTCGATGGCGTATGTTCACGAGTCTTTGTATGGAAAACATCAGATCAGTGATGAATTCTTTCCGGAGTTCGTAAGCAAGCTAGTCGATAGCCTTCTTCGTTCCTTTGGTCAAAACAGAGAAGAGATCCAAATTTTCGTAAACTGTGAATCTCTTTCTATCAAACAGAATTTCGCAATCCCGATCGGTCTTATACTCAACGAATTAGTGACGAACGTACTCAAGCACGCATTTTTAGGAAAACGTAGATCCGAAGAGAAGACCTTGAAGATCTCTTTCTACCAAGATGGTGGATGGATCCATTTAGATGTTACGGATAACGGTAGAGGAAAATCGATCGGTTATCAGTCCAAGGATTCGATGGGATTGGAATTAGTGGATCTTCTTACCAAGCAATTGAAAGGATCCGTTCAGGATCTATCCACTGAGCAGGGAACCATGACTAGGGTCAAGTTCCCTGCATTCAAATAAACGTATCTGCTCTAGCTCCGATCAGACTCCCTGGATTTCGGGAGAATTCCCGACTGGCCCTTGAGAAGAATGTTCCGGCTCTCTATGAGTAACTTCTCTAAAAGTATCAAAGTATTTCTCGTGATTCGTTCCCATGATCCGATCCCATATATTGAAATAAAGACCGTAGTTGCAGTTAAAATACTTATGATGCATATTATGATGGGTCGTAGAATTATGCAGTCTTAAGAATTTGTTCTCTATAAATCCTTTCGGAAATAACTCGAAGGAAAGATGACCGAGCACATTCAAGAAATTACTATAGAAGAAGAACACAACGAGAGCCACAGTATGGATCGGTAAAAATAAGATCACCAACGGAACGATCCCTGCTTCGACCACAGCTTCATACGGATGAAAAGAAAACGCCGCCCAAGGAGAAGGGTTCGTGGACTTGTGATGAACCAGATGCATCCTCTTAAACAAAAGAGGATGATGCATCAATCTATGTGTCCAATAAAAGTATGTATCGTGCAAAAAGATAATCGCTATGATGCTAAAGACAAGATAAGGAACTCCATAATCCTCTACTCTATCATAGATCATCGTAATCCCACTTTGTTTCATTAGCAGCACCATAATACCGGATGCCGCAAAGATCGCAAGAGTGATCGCAGAATATTTCAATTCATGAAAGATCTTATCCTTTTCAGGAAGTCTTTTCTGAATGATCTTATGCTTTAACTTTTCTTTATATAAAATCCAAATAAATAAATAAGCCGCTCCGGCCATTAATATATAACGGACCCAAAGCGTTGCCAGGGTGAAAAGATAATATCCGGTGTATCCGATTTTATCCAGAACTTCGTTCATCCGATTCTCCTCTATGTGTGGGAACTATTCTACACTATAAGAGTGGGATTCGGCATCCCCGTTCCGCAAATTAACTAGCCGATTTCAAAATCGGCGGTATTTTTTGAGAGTTCTTCCCTGCCACGGTTCTTACGAAATTCTGTAGGAGTGACACCCGTCAGTTCTTTAAAGGCACGATTAAAAGGACCAAGAGATTGGTAACCAAGATCCATCGCAATCCGGATGATCGGGATCTCATCCTTTTCCGGTTCTAATAGGATCTCGCAGGCTTCTTGTATTCTATAACGATTCAGAAAATCAGGAAAATTCCTGAATCCCATGGCTTGGTTAATCAAGCGGCGCAGCTTGTATTCTTGGACCTCAAGGTCCTCGGCCAATTGGCCGATGGTCAAGCCTTCCTTCCGATACAATTTGCTTTCTTCAAATGCGGATACTAATTTCTTCTTTAAGGCAGGATCTGCATAAACTGCTTTCTCTTCCTTGTCCTCGATCTCTTCCGGTTTTGGGTCTACCAGCCCTTCTTTCAACTCGAAGACAAGATACATGAATGCGAGTATCAGACCCCAAGCAAGGATCACGTTCGCTAGGTCCAGGATCTCTGACAAGACCCTTCCCCGCAAAATCAAATGAGAGAACATATTGAAAGTGATCACGCTTCCGGTCATTAGAATATGAACTTCTCGTAATCTTCTTCTTGTTTCGATCAGGTCATCTTTTCTGCCCGAATAGATCCGAATGATTGCCGCGACCACAAAGCCTAAGGAAAGAAGAGTTGGAATAATGATATGAGCAAGAACAGTCTCTGAGCCGATCGGACCTCGCATATTGATCTGATCAAGAACAGGATACACCAACCAAGCAGAAGCGATCACCTTAGCGATGAGAAGAAGCCAATGCCATGCCTTCGGTTCGAAATGATCTTCGAAGATAGCAAGGCTGATCATCCAAAAAAAGAAAGGAAGGCTGATTAGACCTGCGAATAAAAAGATACGAACTGAATAAGGGATCTTGAACTCAGGATCCAGACAAAGAAGAATATAGCAAATGATCCCGACTGAGAATCCGCCGGCGATCCGGATCCTAAGATCATAATTGTATTTCCAACCTAGAAACCCTATGATGAAGATCAAGTTAGAGAGACAGAATAAATGCAGTATATCGGTGATCTCGGAGATCAAGTGAGTTCTTCCAGTTTTTCCAACTCTCTCCAAAAGTCCTTGGTTTGTAAACTAGGAAGAAATTTCCGAATGAGCGAACTATCCACAAATCCGTCTTCTCTATCCATTTCCTTATCCGGAAAGGTCCCGATTTTTCCGTGCTCTTCTAAGAGTCGGAACACCTCGAACCAGGTATGCCATTGTTGATCGGATAATAAAAGCTCGGACGGAAGATCCTTGCCGGAGTAAGAGAATAATAAACGAATTGCTTCGGCCACGTCTTCTCCGTGGATCAGATTCAGTTGCCTCTTCGTTTTCTGGATCAGCCCTTTTCTGATCCAATCTCCTGGATTTCTTCCCGGCCCATAGATCCCGGATAGATATAGAATCTTTCCCCCTTTCTCCAAGAAAAGAGACTCTGTGGTATACCGATCATGCTCCTTATCTTTGGGAGAAGTTTCCGTAATCTCGGAACCATTTCTGATATAGATACTAGTCGTCCCGAAGAGCCAGACTTGCTTGGAAACAGAGAACAAGGTTTGAAAGATCAAATCTCTCGTTTCCAATTTATGAAGGGGAAAAGTGATCAAAGAATGATCGAACGGATGATCAGAGAACTTTTCTCGAAAGCTATCGATTTCCTTGGGGTCGGAGAGATCCAAAAGAATAGAGCCTTCTTCCTGCGTCTTTCTTGAGAACCCAAGTACTTCGTTCTCTTTCTTCAAGGCTTGGAGAATACGTAAGCCGGTATACCCCAAACCAAGAACTGCGATCTTAGACATTATTCCAGACCGAGACGTTTATAGATCAATCCTACCTTTTCCAGATAGGGAGAGATCTGAAAGATCTCATCCAAGTCTTGCGGTTTTAATACTTTTTGCACTTTTGGATCTTCGGAGAGTCTTTGCTTTAAGTTTTGGGATTGATCCGCCCAAACATTCATTGCATGACCTTGTACGATAGAATATGCGTCTTCTCGAGTGATCCCGCCTTTCTCGATCAGATACAAAAGCACCTTTTGAGAAAAGATCAATCCTCGAGTCACTCCCAATGTTCTTTCGATCGCATCAGGATACACATGCAGATTTTTCACTACGAATAACATCTTATCCAGAATGTATTCCAAAGCGATTGTAGAATCAGGAACCACGATACGTTCTGCAGAAGAATGAGAGATATCTCTCTCATGCCATAGAGCTACGTTTTGCAAAGCGGTAGAAACATTAGAACGGATCACTCTAGAAATCCCGGAGATCCTCTCGCAAATTACCGGGTTTCGCTTATGAGGCATTGCAGAAGATCCTTTTTGTCCCGCGGAGAATGGCTCTTCTACCTCTCTTCCTTCTGTCTTTTGCAAGAGACGGACTTCAGTTGCGAACCTATCCAAACTCGCTGCAGTTACGCCTAACGCAGACATATAAGAAGCGTGTCTATCTCTGGAAACGACTTGGGTAGCGATCGGATCAGGCTTCAACCCCAACTTCTCGCAGACGTATTCTTCTATGTCCGGTTCTATATTGGAATAAGTTCCCACAGCGCCGGAAAGTTTTCCTACTGCGATCTCTTCTTTCGCAAGAGCCATTCTGACTCGATTGCGTTTCATTTCTTCATAAAATAATGCGAATTTCAAACCGAGAGTCATAGGCTCCGCGTGGATCCCGTGCGATCTTCCTATGCAAGGAAGGTTTCTGTATTCGATCGCCTTCTCTTTAATCGCTTCTATTAGTTGATCCGTCTTCTTCAGGATCAACTCCATTGCCTGGACCATCTGCACACAAAGAGCAGTATCGCCAATGTCGGAAGAAGTCAGACCGTAATGCACATGACGTCCCGCAGGTCCGATATATGAATTCATGTTGGTGAGGAATGCGATCACATCATGATGGACCTTGGATTCGATCTCTAAGATCTCATCTACTTTGAACCTTGCCTTGGAACGAATCTCTTCGAAATCCTCTTTGGGAACTTCTCCCTTCTTCATTCTGGCTTCGGTTGCGAGAATCTCGATCTCCTTCCAGATATCGAATTTGTTCTCTAATTCCCAGATCTTTGCGATCTCCGGATTTGAATAACGATCTATCATTCCAAGTCCTCGGGGAAATATCCCCCTTAGATAGGATTTTTACCCAGGTCCGATCCGTAAACGGTTTTTGTCCGAGCTTAACCCAGTTCGAAGGAACTCACAAATTCCCGGATCAGATTGATATGATCTACCTCAGGAGAAGGATTCTCCTTGCTTGGCTCATAGAGATGCTCATCGAATACGTGGTAATCGAATATCTTAAGTTCGAAATCAGGTATCGTAATAATAATGTTTTCCGAATGGATATCGAAGATGAGTTTCTCTTCGGCAGCCAAATATTTCGTAACCTCGATCACTCTATGAAAATCCAATGCAATCTTCTTGAGCTTGGATTTGCTCACGATCCCGAATCTATGTGTATCAAAGTTCAGTTTCCATTTGGGAAAGAGAGCATCTTGGATCGGGTTCTGCCTGACTTTCTCATTCAAACGAATAAACTCCTTCAAGTGCTTTCCAGGAAGAAGGTTCTGGTTATCGCAAGGAGTGAGTGTCATGACTGGAATACCGAAAGGACTCCTTCTGAAACGAAGACCCATAAAGAATCGAGTGGGTAAAACCAGATCAGGAATCAGGCTTTTCAGCTTCCAATAATGTAGCCTCTCCAAACCCAAACGCGCAAACTTGAATCGGATCTCATCTCTCTTGGATTCTGTCCAAGAGGATTTCTGAAGAAGGTGCATTAAGCCGATCTCTTCCGGCTTTAAATATCTCTCTAAATTATTCTGCACTTCCTTAAACAAGGAACCGAAGATTGGATCGGAAGGAAGCTTTGACTTACCTATCTTAACCACCTGATTCCAAGGAAGAGTGTATACGAATTTATACGAACCTCTTCCGATATAGTTCTCGGCGGAGAGAGGCATGAAATTGTCCAGGAATTCCCTTCCGTATCGATGCGTTATCCGAAACAGATGGGATACGGGAAAGACTCTCTCATAAGATCTTCTGAGAAAGCCGGATTGCCTAAGACGAAAGTCGATAGGCAGATCCTCTTTCGGGATCTGAGAATCCGTTTTGTCCGGATCAAAGAATAATTCCTTATCGAGACCCTTTTCCAGGATCTCAATAAAACTAGGAATGCCAGGAGAGTTCCAAAAATTTCGGATCGCTTCTCCGAACTCGGTGAATCTTCCCTTCTTAGCCATGACTTAGATCATTTATAATGGACTTCTTTCGAATATACAGGAAGAGCAGTCTTTGCCTTACGATTCGCTTCTAAAGACTTTGTCTTTTCCTCATCAACCCACCAAAGATTTTTGGCAGCTTGTTCTCCCCAATACTTCGCTAAGGAATTTTCTGGAAAACCGAAACGATTCCAATACAGAAGACGAGTAGGTTTCAAATTCCAAAGTAGAACGTAAGGAACTTCTCTAGTCAGGATCTTATCGATCTTACGTGCGATCTCTGCTCTCTTCTTCTCGTCGAACTCAGTTCTTTGTTGTTCTACGAGCTTATCCACTTCTGCATTTTTGAAACCGGTGATATTATTCTGACCGTTCTCATCCGCATATTTGGAGAACCATTGTTCTTCCGGATCTGGGAAGAGTCCTCCTCCCCAAGCGGCCCAAGTAAGATCGAAATCATACTTGTCGATTCTCTCGGACCAGTTGGCAAGATCCGTGCTCTCCAATTGGACTTGGATCCCTACTTCCTTTGCTCTTTCTATAAAGACTGTAAAATATTTTTCAGAACTCTTGTCCCGGTCCAAGATGTGGATCACAAAGGGTTTGCCGTCCTTCTCTAAGAAACCTTTTGCATTCGGTTTCCATCCTGCTTCGGATAAAAGCTTACGAGAAGCGACAGGATCATAATCGATTGGAGGATTTGGAAGAGCAGAACCTTCCCAAACGGAAGAAAAATACGTATTCGTAAGTTCATATTCGTTGAATGCGAGTTTTTCTACCATGAGCTTGCGATCCACTAAGTGAGCAATCGCCTTTCTGACCTTCACATCGTCGAAAGGCTTTCTTCTCATATTGAAGGCCCAGCCTTGGAAACCCATAGGCTTTTCATTATAGATCTTCTGCTTGATGATATAATTCTTATCGAATGGCTCGCCCAATGCTTCCTTGATCCAAGTGTAGGCCTTATAAACCGGAAAAAGATCTATATCACCTTTTTTGAATGCTTGGAAAGCGAGAGACTCATCGCTAAAAACTTTGAACAGTAGAGTATCGAAATTGTCCGTTCCTTTATAAAAAGGATAGGCCCTCATCCAATAATCCGCTCTTCTCTTCATCTTGATATAGCGTCCCTTCTTAGCGGACTGCAATTCATAAGGACCGGAGGTCACAGGAAACTCGAAATTTTCCTTATTAAAATCCTTATTCTTGAAATGATGCTCCGGTAAGATCAAAAGACCGTAAGCTATATCTTCGAAATTACTCCAGTGAATATTCTTCTGAGTGAATTCAATCTCATACTCATTAATGATCTTAGGAACTTCGAACCTGGAGAGAGAGATCCTGTGGATCGCAGTATTGTTTTTCGTATCCATTAAAGTCTGGTAGGTAAATAAAACGTCTTTTGCGGTAACTGGCTGTCCATCGCTCCACTTCGCGTTCCGATCGAGAGAAAAAGTAAAACGTTTCTTATCAGGAGAGATCTTCCAAGAACTTGCAAGCCTAGGAAGAGGATCTAATGTGATCGGATTTCTTCTCATCAAAGGTTCGAACATAAGCTGGAAGATCTCGGAGACCGTAGTGAAATTTTCCAAGTATCCGTTCAAAGACTTAGGATACTGGCTGCTATAAATACGAAAGGTGCCTCCTTTCTTCGCATGAGAAGAAGCTGCCGGGTTCAGCTTTCTCATCGCTTCCGGAATACTATTCGGATCCCCCGTCCAAGGTTGGTCCACTACTGCAGGAGAGTTATCTGCCTCTTCTTTATCTCCACAAGAGACAGAGGAAAATAGTATAGTTACGAATAATAAAAATATAAAATAGGTTGGTCGATTCGTTCGGATCGGATCTTTCAATGGACACCTCTCGATGGGCTTGTGTTCGAAAGCATTCCCGAAGGGCTGAATTCAGGCAAACCGAATCTGAAATCTTTCGATTAAAACGCATCTTCTCCAAAAGAGAAAGCGGATCTTTATTTTACTCTGTGCGCAAACACCACATCCGGGATTCGTTTCAAGTTGCCAAGGATCTCCTTCAATTGATCCAAATGCTCTACCTCTATCATGAATCTCGCCATCAAGGTATCCTTCTGCACTGTAGAAGCCCCTGCTTCCAAAATATTGGTCTGAGTGCCTGAAAGACTCTTCACCATTTCCAGATAAATTCCTTGGCGATCCTTCGCTTTCACCTCAACCCGAACCGGGACAGGCTCTGTCTGTCCGTAATCCCAATCCACACTGATCTGACGAAGTTGTTCTTCTTCTCTTTGCTTCAGAGCAACATTGCAATTTTTCTTATGAACCGAAACGCCTCGGCCTCTAGTAACGAAACCTATGATCTGATCACCAGGCAAAGGAGAACAACAACCGGAAAGACGAACAGGAATATCTCTTAGACCGGCAACCAATATCTTTCCCCCTACAGGCTGTCCATGCTGTTGGGAATGTTTGTTTGTCTTTTCGGAAGGTTTGCGTTTGAGCTCTTCCAAAACTTCTGCGTTCAAGGTAAGTTCTGCAGCGCTTTCCGCACCCTGAGCCAAATCCTTACTCGTTTCTTCTCTGAGTTTTCTAAAATACGCTCTTAACTTTTGACGAGCAGAAGGAGTCTTAACGATCCTAAGCCAAATAGGAGAAGGCTTAGATCTTTTATCTACGACAACTTCTACCTGATCTCCACTTCTAAGTTCTGTTCGCAGAGGGATCATTCTTCCGTTGATCTTTGCGCCTTTGCAATGAAGACCTACATCCGTATGAATCCTGAATGCAAAATCGAGAACGGTTGCTCCCTTAGGAAGCTGAATGATCTCTCCTTTAGGAGTGAAAACGAATACCTCATCCTCATGAAGATCATACTTCAATTCTTCTAAGAATTCTTTCGGATCGAGAGCGGAGTCCTGCCATGTCTGAAGAACCTCCAACCATTTTACGGTTAGATGTCTTTCATTTGCGTGGGTCTTACCTTCTTTGTACAACCAGTGAGCTGCGATCCCGAATTCTGCAATCGCATTCATCTCCGCAGTACGGATCTGAACTTCTAAGGGTTTACCATCCGGACCGATCACAGTAGTATGCAGGGACTGATACATATTGGTCTTAGGAGTAGCGATATAATCCTTAAATCGGCCGGGAACAGGAGACCAAAGTGTATGCACAATTCCTAATACACCGTAACAGTCTTTGATCTCGTCCGTTACGATACGGATCGCCCTCAAATCGAAAATCTCGTCGAAGGTTTTCTCCTTAGTTTTCATCTTTCTATAAATAGAGAAGAAATGCTTGGCCCTACCTTCGACATCCGCGTTGATCTGGATCTCCGCAAGTCTCTGCTTCAAGATGAGCTGGAGTTTTTCGATATACTCTTCTCTCTCGGACTTCTTAGCGCTGATCCTCTTTTTGATATCTTGGTATTCTTCCGGAAAGATCACCTGAAATGCGAGATCTTCCAGTTCGGATTTGACTGAATAGATACCCAAGCGGCCCGCAATAGGAGCATACAGAGAAAGAGTTTCGTTTGCGATCCTTCTCTGTTTGTCCGGAGGTTGAAAGGAAAGAGTCCTCATATTATGAGTCTTATCCGCGAGTTTGATCAGAATAACACGGATATCTTGTATAGTAGCAATGATGATCTTACGGATATTCTCCGCAGCCTCTGTCTCTCTGGATTGGCTCTTGATCTCAGAGATCTTGGTCACACCTTCTACGAGCTGGGTGATCTCAGTTCCGAAATCTCGGACCATATCTTCGCGAGTGTATTTGGTGTCCTCGATCACATCATGAAGAATGCCTGCGGCGATCACCTTTTCATCCAGGCCTAATTCATATAAGATGAAACCGACCTGCAGAGGATGAACGATATAAGGCTCACCCGATAGACGAAATTGTCCCTGGTGAGAATCTTCCGAAACCTTATACGCCCTCTCAATCATCTCTAGAGCCTCGGGACCCATGGTCTCTCGAACTCCTTCGATCAGCATTTCCCTAGTTGCGGGGGCCTTTACAAATCCCATCAGCTATCAGTCCGTATATCCAGACCCAAATCTAAGAAGCGAGTCGTATGAGTTACGTACCCCATGCTCACTCCTACGCCTGGAAACTCGCTGAGAGCTTCCAATTTCTCCGGAGTAAATCGTCCGGAACATTCAATCATAATATTCGGGTTCTTGGATTTCGCCTTTTGATACGCGATCTTAGTGTCCGGAATATTAAAATTATCTAACATAAGAACATCCGGTTCCGCTTCGAGCGCATCATCCAATTGATCCAAGGAATCTATTTCCAATTCAACGAGCCTACCGGGAAAATTGCTACGGATCTTTCCCACAGGGATCTTCGCAGAATCGAAAAGAGCTAAATGATTATCCTTGATCAGTCCCATTTCAGAAAGATCCAATCTATGATTAGAACCTCCTCCACAGTAGACTGCGTATTTTGCGAGCTTGCGATAACCAGGTATAGTCTTACGAGTATCCAAGATCATTATGCCCTTGGGCCCGTACTGATCTACGATCTTGCGAGTAGAAGTGGAGATACCGGAAAGATATTGCAGAAAATTCAAAAGGATCCTCTCCACTCTCAAGAGAGAAAGAAGGCTTCCTTCTATTTTTGCGAGTGTATCACCGGAAACAAATCTTTGTCCATCTTCAAAGAAGAAGGTAAACTGCAGATCTCCTCCGGAAAGTTTGGAAAGAACGGAAGCGACTCCGCTGCCACAGAGAATTCCTTCTTCTCTTGCGTTTAAGAAGGCGCTCGCTTTTTGGTTAGAAGAAAATAAAGATACAGAAGTTATATCTTGGTCCGGGCAGTCCTCTTCCCAGGCCATTTTTGCCAGAGGAAAATAATCCGCCTCACTCACTTCTGAGATAGGCTTAGTATAAGCCCGTTTCACTTGCATTTCACCGCTAAGTAAAACTGTTTCTGATCAGAAAATGGGATCAAGCGGAATTCACCTTTTTTGTTTTTACAAAAAAAGAAAGGCCCGGATCTCCCAGGCCTTTCATTGTTTGAGTTGCTAAAACTTTAGAACGATTATCTAGGTTGCTCTTCCGATTCTTGTTCATTGGAATCAGAAGGAGTTTGGTTCTCAGCAGGAGCTTGTTGTTGCTCTTCTGTTGATGGTTGGTTTTCCGTAGAAGGCTGAGTGTGCTCCTCAGTAGACGGCGCCGGTTGTTGTTGCTCCTGCGCTGGAGGCTGAGTATTCTCAGGTTGTGGCTGAGAAGGTTGCTCTTCCTCTTCGTCATTTTCGGAAGACTGAGGAGCTGGCTGCTCCTCTTTCTTAGGCTCAGTAGTAGCTTCTACCTTCTCGCTTCCTGTCTTCTTCTTACCTGCTTTTTTAGGATCGAATTTAGTCGGTCCTTTTGCAGGAGGAATCAAGAGAACTTGTTTAGGATAGATTAGATTAGGATTTTTGATCTTTCCGCGGTTCGCATCATAGATACGTTTCCACAGTTTAGAAGTACCGTAATGCTGCTTGTAAGCGGAGATTCTCCAGAGGCAATCCGCAGGAACTTTCTTGCGAACTACATAACGTTTCCAGCCTTCAGGCAATTCTCCGGAACCGTGAGAAGAAGATGCAGAAGAATCAGAATCTTTAGACTTTCTGGTGCTGGAATCTGCAGAATCAGAATCCTTTCCGCTACGACCTGCAACGGAAGATCCGCTCTTAATTCTTTCAGCGATATCATCCGACTGATCTACAACAATCCTGGAAAGGCGAATCGCTTCTTCGGATCTACCGATAGAATCTTCGTATTTTTCAGAAGAGAATAAATCCTCTGCAGCAACCAAAGATTCATCTGCTGCCTTCAGATTTTCGTCAGCTCTTTGGTAAGAAGTCTGTAGGTCTTTGCTGGATTTCAGCTTGGACTGGTCTATCCCAGCTAACTTATCCTTAGCTTTTCCAATAGAATCCTTTGCTTCTGCCTTCTTCTTAAGTGCATAAGACTGGATGTTTTTTGCTACGAGTTCTGCCGATTTTTTACGGATATCATCAACTTCGGAATAACCTTCTTTGATCTTTCCTTCGTCGATTTTTGCCTTAGCAGCATTCAAACGATCTCTAGTTTGGCCAACCTCAGGATCCTGTCCGCCAGCGTATCTGTCCGCGTCGTCCAGGTTCTTATCGATATCAGCGAGTGAATCGAGTAATTGCTGTTTTTGGGAAAGGGCAAGTGCCTTAGCATCCGTTGCCGCTTTCTTAGAATCTAAATATTTCTTATTGCTTTGCTCATACTGATCAAAAGCAGCCAGGCGAGTCTTGAGTTTGGCATCGTCATTGGATTCTTTTGGATAAGATTCCAAGGTGCGATCCGCGTTATCGCGAAGAGTGTCCCCTTCCTTTCTCAACTCGACAGCATTGTTGTATGGCTCGGCAGCTAACTGAGAAGCATACGCTTCGTCAGCCTCGTCGATTGCCGCACCAGCCTGCTTCTTAGAATCATCCGTCAAAGATGGATAAGATTTCTCTAATGCATCATACGCTTTGCTTTTTGCGTACTCGGCGCTTTTTTTAGTTTCGCCTAAGTCTTCATTGGAGGCTTTTTCATGAGCCGTCAATAGACTCTTACGAGCTTCCTCAAATTCGCCGGAAGCATATCTTTCTGCTCCTGCGTCCTTAGCGCGAGTGATAGCGGTTTTAGCTTCCGCCAATTCTTTTACGGGGAGTTCGGATCCACAAGCAACGAGGAATCCGACTACTCCCAATAAGGCGGAAGAGAACGATAAGGCTCGAAAAGTTTTCATTTATTTTGCACCAGTATGAGGAATCGTTTAGAAATGCCTTTTATTTAAAGGCAGCGACAGCATCCGGCTCGTTATCAAAGATCTCGAAGAAGGATGTTAATTTGGTTAATTCAAATACCTTTCTTACGGAACCAGCAACGTTTATGATTTTAAGGCCACCCTGATATTTCTTTAAATTAGAGAGGCTGGAAATCAAAGCTCCGATTCCGGAAGAGTCAATGTATGAAACCTTTTCCAGGTTAATAATCGTGTAATATTTCTGCTCTTCAATGAGCTTTGCGATCACATCCTTAATTTCAGGGGCGTTATATAAATCGATCTCCCCGTTAATGTCCAGAATTACGATGTTACCGCTTTCCCTTCTGGTGATTTCCATAAAAAATCAGCAACTCCTTTATATCTCTATTTGAACCATCCTACAATAGGGGGGTCATTCTCTATATAGTCAACGAGAAATTTCCGGTCTTTCGTACAAATTTTTCCATTTAAAGAAAAACTCGCTGAATTTTCCAACTTCGATCGAAAGCCTTAACTCTTTCATGAACTTTTTCATAAAACTCAGATTGTGGTACGTACTCAAGGAGAAAGCACTCAGTTCTTTCACATGATGCAGGTGACGAATATATCCAACACTGTATCTTTTGCACACTCTGCACTCGCATTCCGGGTCCATCGGCTCGTCGGAAAACTTCCATTTCTCATTTCTGAGATTCATTTTTCCTCTCGAGGTGAAGACTTGACCGTTTCTAGCGTTGCGCGTCGGAAGAACACAGTCAAACATGTCGACTCCGTTGCGAACTCCTTCTAAAATATCAGGAACGGTTCCCACTCCCATGAGATAAAGTGGTCTGGATTTGTCGGTGTGAGGAGCAATTCCTTCCATGGTGCGGATGAAATCAGGGCGAGGCTCTCCCACTGAGAGTCCACCGATCGCAATTCCCGAAAAAGGAAGAGAGGCAATCTTAGAAAGACTCTCCAATCTTAGATCCAAATTCGTTCCACCTTGGAAGATACCGAATAAGTTTTGTTTTCCCTTATCCTTCTCCCAATAAGAAACAGCCGCCTCCGCCCATCGATGAGTGCGATCCAGAGATTCTTTGATCCGAGCGGTGTCCGCGTCACCCGGAGGGCAATCATCTAACACCATCATAATGTCGGAACCGATCGCTCTTTGGATATCGATCACCTTCTCCGGTGTGAAAAAATGAGGACTGCCATCAATATGGGATCTGAACTCGACACCTTCCTTCTTGAATTTCACGAGAGAATTCAGACTGAATACCTGAAAGCCTCCGCTGTCTGTGAGAAGAGCCTTGTTGTAAGAAACGAAATTCTTGAGCCCGCCGAATTTTTGGAGCACGTCCATTCCGGGGCGAAGATAGAGATGGTATGTGTTTCCGAGAATAAGTTCGAAGCCTAACTCGTCCAGATCGTCCGAATCCAGGGACTTAACAGCGCCTCTTGTTCCTACCGGCATAAAGACCGGTGTCGGGATTTCGATTCCGTTTAGATCTAAGCTTCCGGTTCTTGCGTGAGAATTTGGATCAGAAATTCCAGGACGGAAAATCATTTTCTGTTGGGACAATTCGGATCCAAACAGGTGCCATAAATATTCAGGCTATGCCCGGTGATCTTGAAACCGTTGCTCGCAGCAGCTTGCTCTTGCAATTGTTCGATCCTCTCATCCACAAATTCTACAATCCTTCCGCAGTCTCTGCAGATAATATGGTCGTGATGAGTATGGCCTATGATATGTTCGTAGTATTTATAATCTTGGCCGAAGTTATGCTCTTGCAATAGCTTGGCCTCAACCATGATAGAAAGGATCCGATAGATCGTTGCCTTAGAGATCTTATCTCTTTGGTCCTTAAATTCTTCGAGCAAACCTTCTGCAGTGAAGTGATTGTGAAGAGAAAAGATGCGCTCAGCGACAAGCATCCTCTGGCTGGTAATTTTCAGACCCTTCTTCTGAAGATAATCCGAAAAAGTCTTCATTTCCATTCGAATGGAATCGTCTACGGTATTCAGAATTTCAGCTTCTCTATCTCTGTTCATGCGCCAAGTCTTTCCGCAATTTAAGATCCTGTTGTGAGAATTATCAAGTGGAATTTACATTTCAGAAACTGAAATAGAGATCAGTCCTCATCGTCTCCATCTACCTTACCGGCAATGGAATAATACCAGGCTCTTTCCAATTCTTCCGCGACCCGAACTGCTAAAATCTTAAGAAGTCGGGTCTGGGCCTGGCCTTCTGTTTCTATATAACCGACCTGATCAGAATAGATGATTCTGGCAGGGATCTCAGTTCTTTCTAAGGGAATTTTTTCTCCCCCAGCCTTCTGCAATTCAACCCGGCAGATCACAGTCATTTCTCTACTCAACTGCTGCCCCCCTTGGTCCAAAAGAGCACCGACTTGTTGGTAATGACTGATCTCTCCATAAATGCGATATGCTGCCTGGGACTTTTCCCTGGTTTGGATGAATCTTCCCCGATAATTGATCTCTTGCTTTACTAGATCCGAAAGTTGGGTATGCATAGCGATCCCGTAGGAATTATTCCGAAAGTTCTGAATATAAACGGTACGCTTTTCGTCAGGGATGGGGATCCCGTTTATCTTAGGAGGGTTCCCGGGCTCTCTGGTAAAATAAGTGCAGCCGAAGAAAAAGACGAGTAAAAGGCAGGAAAAAAACCGCATATCTTCAGGCTCTTCCAAGAGGACCCGGCTGCAAGAAAATTTCTAGGATTCGGGCTTTACATTTTCGAGGAACCGAATCTGAATTCGCAAATGGGAAAATCTTTCCAACAGAAAGGCAGGCATTCAATTTTCCTCCTCTCGATCTTTGGTCTTTCGATCTTCTTTCCTTTGAGGGAAGCAAGAACAGGAGAAACGGGAGCAAAACTCTCCTCGCTCTCTCCTCCTTCCGCTACTGGAGTTCCTACAAACAAGAAGAATGTATGGGATGATCTGAATCCGGAAGTTCTGAACGATCTGAATCAGTTGGGATTTCCTATGGAATTAGAAACTCCTATCTCCGGTTCTTATGCGGAATACAGAGTGCATCACTTGCATATGGGCTGTGATTTCAAGACTTTTCATGCAAACGGGATCTCTGCGATCTCTCCCGTAAGTGGATTTGTAGATTCTATCGGGCAGTCCACAAAAGGCTACGGCACAAATATCGTTTTAAAGTCTTCTTCTTCTAATCTGAAAGCAAAGTTTGCTCACCTGCTCGACTTCAAAGGATATAGAAAGGATCTGGAATTACTGAGAGAGGCCTTGGCTCTTTTGAGCGGCGGGGAATTTCAAGTAAAACTTGCAGGAAGCCAGTATCCTATTCCTAAGGGAGAAGCTGTTGCAAGATTAGGAGAATCAGGAACTGGGGTCAGCCATCTTCATTTCGAATTGCATCTTCCCAGTGGGACCTTGAATCCTCTTTCCTATCTTCCTTTACGGGGGAAGGATCAGTATCCGCCTGAGTTACTACTGCTCTATGTAGATTCTGAAGACGGAACCCAACTTAGATTACCTTTGGAGAAGAAGGCAGAAGGTCAATATAGACTTCCGGAAGGACAGAAACTGAATTTGGGAGGAGGAGTTCGATTCAGGATCGGTGCCTATGACCAGATGACGTCCCGCAATAAAAATAATCTATTCTTTGCAGGACTCTACCAAGGAGATACTTCTTTGTATGAAAGGTCTTTCCAAGGAATGAGTTACGAAGAAGCAAGAGCTCATCAAGATATATTCGATTCCAATCGCTCTTCTTTAAATCCTCCTGTTTATGTTTACAATCTCTTTCCACCCAAAGGACCGAGCGTAGATCTAAAATTACATCCGGTTGGGGCAACAGTCTCTCTAACCCTCAAGGCATCCGATCACGCAGGAAATCAGTCCATTCTTCCCTTGGAGATAGAAGTGGGAGCTCCGGGAACAAAGAAATCCTCCATTACAAAAACTGAATTTACTTCTCCGGATGGACTTCTCAAGATCAAGACTCCAGCAAAAACTACCTACGGACAAGGAGCCCTCAGTTTCAAAAAGATTCCTGCATTAACCGAAGAATTGAAGCTTCCACAAGGGTTGCAGTCCAAGTCCTCTATTTACGAATTAGAATCCTCCGATCTTTCCTGGGTGGGAGAAGCGGAACTGACTTGGAAAGGGATCAATTTGGGAAGAAAGGATGGGATCTATATTTACGACAGAGCTGCGAAACGGTGGTCTGCACTTAAGCAAAAGGGACAGTCAGCCATGTTGACTAGACTGGGAGCCTTGGCAGTACTCACAGACGATGCTCGTCCTACGATCACTCATCCGTATCTAATCACCAGACATAGAAGAGTCAAAGGCGCAGAAGAAGAAGGTTGGGAAGAAAGATTATATTCTCTTACTGATGTCGGCTCGGGATACGCAGGAGGAGCTGAAGTATTGCTCGAAGGAGAAGCTTATCCTGGCGAATTTGATTCAGATAGAAAAATGCTTATCGTAAAGATCCCTAAAACGTTCTCTTCTTGGAAAAGAAATCTTTTACTACAAATTAGGATCAAGGATAGAGCCGGAAATATTTCGGATTGGTTTACGGACCTGATCCGTTTTTAAGAAGAATGCTTCAAAAACATACTCACTATAACCAACTCGCAGGACAAAAGATCCAAAGAAGCGAAGCGATCGCCGACGGAATCTTTGCAGTTGCATTGACTCTCTTGGTCTTGGACATACGGGTTCCATTAAAGGAAGCAATCCACTCCGAAGCGGATCTATGTTTTGCTCTGATTGCATTAGCACCTAAATTTTTGTCCTATCTCTTAAGTTTCGTGACTCTTGGGATCTTCTGGATGGCTCATACCGTGCAGTACACGTTTATTGTAAGAAGCGATCGGCATCTCACCTGGCTTTCCATTCTGTATTTATTATTCGTTTCCTTGCTGCCCTTCTCCACTTCTCTATTAAGCGAATACATGCATTATAAAATGGCGATCGGGATCTATTGGCTAAATATTTTTGCGTTAGGAGCTACGGTTTATCTGCATTGGAGATATGCTTATAAAAAGGATTTTCTCGATCCGGAAATCCCGAACAAGGCAGAAGTCAATCATGCCCAAACCCGTCGAATCCTTACTGCACAGACAATGTATGCGATTGCAGCAGCTCTCTGCTTTATTAATAATTATTTAAGTGTCTTGGTTACCTTTGCGATCCAATTAAATTATGCGATCGCTCCCAGATTTAAGAATAAGAAACTATAGGCAAAAAAATCCCCGCGAAAAGCGGGGATTTTTTCTCAAGTATCTTAAGCGAGTTAAGCTTAGTCTTGGTTTTGCAAAGAGTAACGGGAAATCTGCAATACCTTGAACTTGGTTTCTGCTCCTCCCAAATTCAACGCAGCGGTTTCTCCCACTTTCTTTCCTAAAAGGGATTTTGCCAAAGGAGACTGGTAAGAAATGATATTTCTTTCCGTATCGGCGTCCCAAGCTCCGAGAACGGAGTAGGTCAATTCCTCTCCGCTAGTCTCGTTCTTGAGCTTGATAGTTGTTCCGATATTGATTCGGTCTGTCTTCACGTTGGAAAGATCTAAAACTACGGCAGCTTTCAGTTCCGCTTCGAGTTTTTTGATCTGAGCCTGCAATTGAACCTGACGCTCCATTGCAGCCTTGTATTCCGCGTTCTCTCTTAAGTCCCCTCTTTCTTGGGCCTCTCCGATATCTCTGGAGTTTTCGAGCATCTCTACGTTTACAAGATGATCGAACTCGGCTTTTTTCGAGTTCAGAGCACGACGAGTAACGAGCACAGCGTTCTCAGGAATTCTAGAAAGAACATCCTCTTCTTCTTCATCATCATCCTCTTCTTCCCAGATAAGGTCCGGTTTCAAGGATTGGATCAAAGAGAGAAGTTTGTCCTTCTCGGTTTCTTCGATATAAGGTACTTCTCTATAAAGAGCGTATACTTTGCGAATGTATTCGGAGTCTCCGTTTTGGATCGCCTCGCTGATCACCGCTGCCTCATTTCCGAAAAGGATCTCTTGGCAGGTATTTTTCAGTTTAGTTCCCTTCTCCTCTATCTTGTTTAGAGGTTTGAGAAGACGAAGCACTCTCAAGATCATATCTTGTCTAGAAACGTGCATCCACTCTTCTTCCCAAGCTTTGGATAGAATGGATTTTGCGACCCAGAGGAACACTTCAGGATTCTCTTTTGCGCGGGTAGAAGCTGTTTCAATGAACAAGTTCAGTTCGGCAAATTTTCCGTCAGCTTCCAGAACGGAAACGACATACTTGTTATTCTTAACAGGAACCTCGAAGAGAAGTCCAACCAGGATATTCACCCAATCTGAGTGAGATTTTTTTACCAGATCCACGAAGGACTTCTTGATATCCAAGTTGGTGATCTTTGCAGAAGCTTCCAAAACCTCTTCTCTCTTCAGAGATTTTACGATTTTAGAAACATCGTCTTGCTTCTGGAATCTTTGGAAATCGTAAGGACTTCCGTCCTCTCCTTCCATAGTGGAAGCGACTTCTTCTAAATACAGATACGCAACGATCTTACGGAAAGAATCGTGAGTTTGCTCTTCTTCGAAATAATGATGAGCGAATGTATCGATTGCACTTTCTGCTTCTTCTTTGTTGCGAAGCGCTTCGATAGCGATATCCAGACGTTTAGAAGGATCGGTATTCGCGTTGAATTTCTCAGTTAATTCTTCTGCGTAAGTGATCGGCTTCTCTCTGTACCAGAGTTCGTCCTTCTTCTTAGGATTGAAGCCTAAGTTGTCCTCTTTCTTGATCACATTCTTGGCTTTATTCCACCACTTGGACCAGTCAGCAGCAGGGATGAATTTGCCGGCGATCTCAGCCTTCATCTCTGCGACCAGCATGTGGTTTTCGAAAGAAGTTAATAATTCTTTAAAGAAGCCAGGTAGATCATTTTCAAAGAGACTCACTACGGAGCCTTTGTCTTCGTAGAATCTTACCCAGATATGATCGCCTTTTAAAGGCTTAAGGCTGGTGATAGCCATTTGGATAGAGAGTTTATGGTTCTTCTTATCTTTGAAGTCTACAAAGATAGAATCTCCGTTAGGCGAAATAGATACGATCTTACCTACTCCCCAATTTCTATGAAGAACGTAGTTACCTGTATCGAATACGATATTTCTTTCGAAGTTGGAAATACAGACCTTAACAGGCTTTCTGTTATTTCCAAGCTCGGACATCTTGAGGAAGTCCTCAAGCAAGCTGTGATTTGCATACTTGAGTTTATAAACTCGGATGAGTTCGTTACGTGCCTTATTGGAAACAGGCTCGTGATCTAAGATTTTTTTCAGAAGATAGATCACTCTGTCCCAATCTTCTGTGATCTTGAAAGGCTCGACTAACGGATAAAGATATCCAGCTAAACGAGTCTTTTCTCTATGTCCTAGAAGAATACGTTCGATCTTTTCGACGAACTGAATATCGTCATAGCTATTGGTTACGAAAATAGACCAGATCTCTTCGAACTGATCATAATCTTTGGTCTTAGCAAAAGTCTCTAGCGCTTGCTTAAGATAAGTAACTGCCTTTTCCTTGTTCTCATCAAGGATAGCTAACGCATATTTCTTTGCGATCTCAGGATTCTTTCTGTCTTGCTTTGCAAGTTTCTCGAGAATAGGTTTGAGTTCTTTGTTTTTCTTGAGTTTTTCAAGAGCTTCTGCCTTGAAACGAAGAGCATAACGATCTTCACCGAACTTAAGAATATTGTCGGTGATATGTTCTATAATGACCCATTTAGCAGCTTGCTTGAATGAATCCAAAAGAGTTTTAAAATAACTTGCTGCATCTATACTTCCCTTCTGCAGTCCGAGAAGTCCTAACATATAACGAGCGGAAATGCTCTCCGGATGATCGGCTAGATGCTCTTCTATTTTAGTTTTTGCCGAATCAGAAAGTCCTGCGGAATTGAATGAATCGATGAGATCGTCGTATATTTTAAATTTTGAGGCGGGGATGGAATTTGCGTCGGAGCGTACATAGATCTCCTCGTTAAAAAGAGAAGTCAGCTTGTCCAGTTCGCTGGCAGGCTTTGTTTCCGCGGTTGTCGCAGTTTCGTTAGACATAGGAATTACTCCGCCGATGAGCTCGGCATTCAAAAATAGGTTCGGATGGGCGGTTTTTTGTCTTTTGGAGCCCTTTCTAAATCAATTATAGCAGCGTAGGCTTATCCGTAAACCAGAATTTGGGCTTACTCAGCCAGGGGTTATTTCTCTTATTACTTAGGGTAGAAATAAAAAACGCGGGCGAAAACCCGCGTTTTTGAGAGCGAAAGTAAGGGAATGTTCGGTATTACTTGTTACCGTTTCCTGCTCCCTCACATTCTTTCTCAGCCTTGACTTTTAACATTTTGTCAAGCTTACGTTTAGAACGGCAGTCATCCGCATCGAAATCGATGGAAGCTCCGTCAAAGTGAACTTCAAATACGTCAGAAAGAACTCTTAACTCATCGAAGAACAAGTATACGGTCTCTCCACTTGTATCTGGACGAGAACGAATCTTGAACTGTTTGAACACGAGAGTCTTCACTTGCGGGAAGGAATTTACGTCCTGAGGAACTCCAGGAGGGATCTCGAAAGTCAGAGGTCTCCATCCGATAAAGTCCAGATCTCCGAATTGGAAGATATGAGAATCGCCTTTCCAGTCTTCTAGCCAACCTTCTAAGTTGTACTCGTTTCCGCGTCCGCAAACCCATACAGATACTGCTTTCACGATCCCTGGGAATTCTACCCCGTAGATCTTGAACTCTTTGCGTTTGTTATTCGCGTCCAGGTACGCCATTTTACGAGTGATCTCGTATTCAGTAGTGCGAGGAGGGCGAAGAGATACAGAGTTATCTCCTGGGAAGGTGAAGGCAAACTTCACTCCTAATACTTTTCCTGTGCCTGCGTCTACGTTCTTGATATCTCCCGGTTTTCCAGGGATCAGTTTCACTTCTCTCAATGCCTGAGCGTTAGCTGCGGCAGGTTGGTATTGTGCAGTCTGTCCTTGTGGAACAAGAGTATCCTTGTCGGTGGTCATTTCCCAACCGTAAGGAGCAGAAGAAGGAGGATTGTCCCAAGATTCGACAGTGATGGAACGAAGCTCCATTCCACTCACGTCGATACCGGTAGGAGATTCGATCCCGCCTTTTTTCTTTTTGATAAATTGAGCGCTAACGGTTCCCAAGAGAAGGATCGTGGAAACACCCAAGGCTAGTGCTGCGGTAATTCTAATTTTTTTGCTGAGGTTTTTCATACGTCAATCCCTACCGAAAGATCACCAGTTGTCCTTGATTTCAGAACCAGGATACTTCGTATCAGATTTATCGGCGCGAACTTCCAAATCATCCACATAAAAGTAGAAGCTTCCTCCCACTTCGTGAACATCGCTCGTTACGAACATGGATACGAATCTAAGGTTCTTGTCTAATAATGCGAATCGAGTGCTTTGAGGAACGAATCCTGGAACAGTCGCAGTCAGTTTTCTCCAACCGAAATAGTCCAAGCGACCCATTCTGATATTGTGGGTCTTTCCTCTATAGTCTCTCAATTTCACGAAAAGAGTGTGACGGAACTTTCTTCCCAAGGCCCAAACGGAAACTTGGCGAGCTTTTCCTTTGATCACATATTCATGAGGAGGGAAAACTTCTACTCTGTCAAAACCTCTATCAGTGTAGTAGGTCTTGATACCAAGTATATGGTTCTTCTCCAATTGATCTCCCCCGTTATCAGGAACAGTATTCTCGTCGAATACGTCTCTGATCAGTCCTCTTTGGACCATCTTGAGGGTCTTTGTCTCGCCCAGAGGAGTCGTAGACCTGGCTCTCCAGTCCTCAGACTCTTCGAAGTTCTCGAGTATTATTTTCTCCAGGGGATCCTGAGTTTGGCCCGCTTGGCCGCCTTGGTTCCCTCCAGCAGGCTGTTGCTGGCCAGAAGTACCGGCTAAAGCCAAGAAAAAGAGAACGGTAGCTAAAAAGTACTTCTTTTTCCCCATGAGAATATCTCCTAAAAGATTTAGTGCAATCCTATCTAATTCCGAGAGGTTGGAAAGTCTGCCTCGGTAAGTTCTCCGTCCTGAATCAGGTCTTGGAACTTGCGAAGAACCTCAATCATTCTGCCAACACCTTCGGCTGGAATGAATATAGAGGATTTTTTGCTATTGGACCATTCGGAAACTTTTAAATAGTATCCGTTTTCGTTCCGTTTCAGATCGACCAGAAATTTTTTGTTCTGAGTAGCGACCTTCTCCGTTAGGATCTCGGGGTCCAAATAGATCTCTCCTTCCCGTCTCTGTGTTTAAATATCGGTAGTCGAAGTTCCAAAATTAGCCAAGTAAAAAGTTTTTTGCGCGGTTAAAGAAAAAATCGCGAGTTTTGTTCTCCCCACCCTGCTTTGGGTGGGGGCCGGAGTGGTGGTACCCCGCTCCGGGGCGCAATTCACTCACCCAACACAAAATTCCCTTCTGGACAAGGTCTTTTTCGGCCCAACCTTCAATGTGGGAACTCTTGTACAATCGAATTGGGACATAAATCGGGGGAAAACTAGGAATTTAGGAATTGGACAGTCTTCTTCTCCAGATAATCACCCCGATGATCCAGAGATAATTCAGAACGAGAAGTCCGGAAATTCCTAAAATTCCCATATTTACCAAAACTCCTTCCGGATTTGAAATCGGAAGTAGGATCTTTGGGCTCTGGGGAACTGCAAATCCGTATTTCTTCCCGGCATCCTGGACCGCCTCCGAATAATAGGAATACAATCCGGATGCGGACAGAGACTCTCCTACCCTGGGATTCTGCTTCTCCCAATCGCAAACTTTCTCTGAGAGCTGGGGACAGGCAGCCCAGACATGCACTTGCTCTCCTTCTTTCCAGTCATTCGCCACCCAAGGAGCCACATGAAAATATAAAGGTTTCGTAATAGAACCGGGAGCCTTGGTTTTCAGGATGGCCGTCTTCAGAAGCTGATACTTATATAAGAACTTGGAATTTGTGAATCGAAAGATCCTTGAACTTAAGATCCCCGAATCTGCCTGCAAGATAGTCTGTTCCGGGGTTTGCAATCCTAAGAAGAATCCGAATGCATGGCTTAAATAGAGTGCAGACAATGGTCCGGATAAGAATCCCAAGAATAATGCGAAGAAGATCGTATTTCCGTAAAACTTAGTAAGCTTCAGAGTCAGAAAGAATAAGGGTAAAAACAAAAGTCCTAAAAACGAAATCGTCGAGAACACGGTTCCGAATAAACCTACAGGAAGGAATAAAGCCGCCATTCCATTAACAAATAGAAGGCCAAGCCCTAATAGTTTCCAGGGAGGATCCGGTCTCCTTGGCTTTTGGTTTTCCCAATTTTTTACTAACGCGAGCATGTTCTATCACTCGACCTAAGATCTTACAGAGAGTCGGCATTCACCGAAAATATTCCCAGATAAGACCTCGTCGTTTTTCTTATTCTACGACGACTGAAGAAGAAAATCTACTCCAGATTTTTGCAGCCTCGGATTCTAATCTAAGCGGATAGGCCAAAGAAAAAAGCATCCCTCTTCCGCCTCTTAAATAAAATCTTTCCAAGACCACGATTTTACTCTTTCTTCCGTCTGGGGAAACATAATCAAAGTCCGTACGATAGGAATCACCTTCCTTCTTTCGCAGATAATTCAATTCCCTCATCGTTCTTTGGTTAATTCCTCTTAGAGAATCCCAGATCTTATAATAACTTTGTGCATCGAATGCTTGCGGATGATAATGCAATGTGGTTCCGATCGTAAACACAATACGATCCGGTCGAAAGAACAATAATCCTTCGCTACTCTTTCTATATTCTTTTTCCCAAGTATCCGGTTCGTTCTCTACAGGAAAACTTTTGTGAAATCTATGGACCTGCCAAAGAAAATCAGGATCTTCTCCAGAGTATTCTTTGTCCTGGTCAGGAAATAAATACGCAAAATCTGAACTCAGATCGAATGAATAAGCGAAATCATTGCTCTTGATCTTTAACACGGAAGGATCCCAACAACCGAATGGATCTGTCAGTCTTTGGAGTTCCTTTTCCTTGTGTGAGTATTGACTTAGAAATTTTCCAAGAAGCTTTGCAGTTTTTTCAAACGCTTCCGGCACAAGCTTTCCATATCTAAGACGGTAACAATACATGGAACCTTTGAGCAATCGGATTGCTGAGTAAGGATTGCCATGTTTCTGAAGACCTTCCGCCTCACTATAGTGTAGATCTAATTCGGATCTACTCGGAAACACTTCCTTGTATTGCCGATCTAGGATCATTTCCACATGACCGTCTTTATAGAATCTGTAATTTCGAGAACGAGAGTCTGTCTTCCAAACATAGTGTTCGCTCAGACGGAATGCACCTTGCAACCTGTTGTGCAACAGTTCTTCTTTTTTATCCTGATCTGCAAACCAAGGCTGGCGCAAAAGAGGATCAATTTCCTTCTCCTGAGCCATCGCCTCATTAGAAATCAATAGAAAGATAAAAAATGAAAATAGAATCGCCCGGTGTTTTTCAAGAGAAGAAAGAAATCGGAGAAGCCACATAGATAGGATCTTAAAAAAGACCTTCCAATTCCCGCAAAGAACTGATGCCTATGATCTCCAGTCCTGGGATCTTTTCGAGTTCGGAAAGATTTCCTTTAGGAAGGAACACTCTTTCGATCCCGACTCCTTTCAATTCCTTCAAACGAATGGAAACCTGCCCGACAGATCGAACTTCTCCAGAAAGACCGACTTCTCCAATAACTGCAGATCCCGACTTTACCGGTTTCTCCGTATAACTAGAAAGAATGGAGGCACAGATCGCAAGATCCAAGGCGGGTTCATCGATCTGCAGTCCTCCTGCAAGATTTCCGAATATATCACATTCTGATAATGTATGTCCTAGATACTTTTCAATCACTGCAGCAAGAAGGATCAATCTTCTGGTGTCCGGACCTTCTGCCATTCTGCGAGCCTGGGAATAATTTGTTCTGCTGACTAAGGCTTGCACTTCTACACTAAGAGCTCTGCTTCCTTCTAAAACGGAACTGATGACTGAACCGCTTTTTCCCTCAGTCAGTGAACTGATAAAGACTCTTTGCCTGTCCTTTACTTCCTTCAGTCCGGACTCCAGCATTTCAAAAACAGCCAGATCTCCGACGGCGCCAAATCTGTTTTTAACAGCTCTTAATAAGCGAAAATAATTTAGCTTGTCCCCTTCGAAATAAAGAACTGTATCCACCAAATGTTCCAATACCTTAGGACCAGCAATAGCGCCATCCTTTGTGATATGGCCGGTCATGATGATTGGAATTCCAGTACGCTTTGCAGTCTCTAAAAGAACTTGGGTGCATTCTCTCAACTGAGTAACAGTTCCTGCTTGGTTCGGAAGAGCTTCTCTTGTAAGGGTTTGGATGGAATCCACAAAGACTAGATCGGGAGAAACATCCTCGATCATCGCTGAAATATTCTCCGCGTATGTCTCGGAGGAAAGAAGCAGATCCGAAGAAAGGACTCCCATTCTCGCCGCCCGAAGTCCCACTTGGGCGGAGGATTCCTCTCCAGATATATAAAGAATTTTGCAACCGTTAGAGATCAGACTTCGGCTGATCTCTAAGACCAAGGTGGACTTACCTACTCCTGGTTCTCCTCCGATCAGGATCAAACTTCCGGGGACTAGTCCTCCGCCTAAGACCAGATCCATTTCGGATAGGCCCGTTAATAGCCGCTTGGTATTGTCCGCAGGAATGGAATCTATAGGAAGAGGATCCTTATAGCTTGCAGTCTTTTTAAAAGAAGAAGCGGAACTGGAAGAGAAACGATCCCCTCCCGATTCTTCTACAATCGTGTTCCACTTGCCGCAAGAATCGCATTTGCCTGCCCAACGGGAATATTCCTGCCCGCAGGACTGGCACAGAAAAACTTTTGTGAGCTTCTTCTTCAATGCTCGAAGAGAGTCTCCATTTCCAACCAATCGATTTGGTTGAAAACGGGAAGGCAAAGGAAGGCCTCCTGAGCCAGTTCGTATCTTCCTTCTCGGATCAAGATCTGAGTCAGTTTCTGGGATAAGGAGATCAAAAAGAGAACATCGCCGGAAGCATAATCAACCTGATCCTTGGTTAGAGTCTTTGCTCCCCAATCCGAGGATTGGTTTTTCTTATCCAAAACTTCGTCAAAGAATTCTCGGATCAGATCCTTGAGTCCGTGCCTATCAGTATATGTGCGTGCCAATTTAGAAGCGATCTTTGTACAGAAGACTCCCTTAGTAGCAATTCCAAGTCGATAACGTAAAAATAATGTATCCATCCTAGCAAAATGGAATACTTTCACGATCTCCGGATTTTCGAATAATTGCTTGAGACGAGGAGCATCCTTTTGGTCAGGCAGGATCTGCACAAGACTCACTCGATTCTTAGAATCACAGATCTGGACCACGCAAAGACGGTCCCTTCTAGGATTCAAACCCATCATTTCGCAATCCACAGATAAATGATCGTCTGCAAGATATTCCTTGAATCTTTCTTCAGAAAGATCTCCCGGAAATAGATCGGGTTTTGTAGTCGGTCTGTTGGATGCCATAAAGCCAAAATAATGAGAATCGGATCTACGGTCCGCAAGAAAAGTCCGTTTTCCTTCCTGGTTTTTTTCCTTTTCTATCTTTGGAAGATGGAAACCATCGTCATAAAATGAAAGCTATTCTCCGCACTCGTATCTACGAAGAAGAACGAAAATCACAATTCCAATTTGCTCCCGGGAAATCCGAAAGCCTAAGCGATTGTGGGAACTATAAGTTTTATTTTAAATTAGTAAAATCTGCCGGAAAATCCACGTATTCTCCCGTATTAGAATGGATCGCTGAGCGCAGACCACAAGCAGGCTTGGAACTCTTGACCTTAGAGTGGGAACTTCCCTCTCACGAGATCAAGGAAGGAAGGATCTTTCGCCATGGATACCAATCCTGGAGTCTCTCCGCTTCCGAAGATCTGAAGGATCCGGACTTTTCTCCTAAGCTTTCCTTCTTACAATATTCCCAAGAAAACATTTATTCGGAACATGCAGCAGAACCTGGCAACTGGATCTCGGAGGCTTATGTTCTACTTCTTCCAAAAGAAGAAGGAAGCAAATATTTCGCGGGAGCGATCTCTAAAGGAGAAGAAGGAGTCAAATTCAAGATTATCACCAATCCTTCTTCCAAGAAAACGAACTCAGAAATTCTGACGGGAGATATCAGAGTAGTTTATGATTTCTTTCGCTTTGAAGATTTTAAAGGAAATAAACTCGCACTCACTCAAATCCGCGTTTCCAGATTCACTGGAGAAGAAGCTGTCTTCTTAAAGAGCTATTTTGCTGAACTAGGCAAAAACCTAAAAGTGAAACTTCCGGAGACACCTGTGCCCACGGGTTGGTGCTCTTGGTATCACTATTATACTAAGATTTCCGAAAAGATTATATTACAAAATTTGAAAGAACTTAGGAGCAAGAATCTCGGCCTGAAAGTATTTCAGATCGACGACGGATACCAAAAAGAGATCGGGGATTGGTTGGAAACAAACGATCGTTTTCCTGGTGGGATGGGATTATTATCCGATGCGATCCAATCCGAAAAGTTGATCCCTGGGATCTGGCTTGCTCCTTTCTTAGTCCGCAAAAAATCCAAATTCTTTCAGAAATTCCCGGAAGCAGTCTTGAAAGATAGAGATGGCAATCCAGTCCCAGCACTCTGGAATCCACTTTGGGGAGCAGACTATACCTACACTTTAGATGTGACCCATCCTGCCTCTAAGGAATTTCTCACGAATGTGATCCGCACCTTTGTAAAAGAATACGGATACAAATATTTGAAATTGGACTTCTTGTATTCTGCTCTTCTTCCCGGTTGGACCTACGATAGAGATCTTTCTCCTCATACTCGTTACATGGAGGCAATTCGTCTCATCCGAAAGGCGGCAGGTAAGGATGTATTTTTGCTTGGCTGCGGAGCGCCGATGCTTCCCTCTATCGGGCTCTTCGATGCGATGAGAATTTCCTGCGATGTAGCGCCTTTCTGGTATAGAGAAAAAGTAAGGATCCTTGCCAAGGATAGGAACGGACTCTGCACGGAAAGAGCACTGATCAACGATATCACTCGTTCTTCGATGCACAGAACTCTCTGGCTGAATGATCCGGACTGTTTATTGGTCCGCCAAAAGAAGAATAAGATGACCGAAGGCCAGACCAAGATCATGGCGAATATCATGTCCGTTTCTGGAGGAATGCTATTCGTATCCGACGAGCTTGCACTTCTGAGCAAGGAGAGACAGGCCCTTCTGCAGAAGGCCTTGAACTTGCAGGCAAAATGCCGTACTAAGACCCCTCTTCCTATCGGTTTGGGTCCAGAGTTTTTTCCGAATGCGATGTACAATCCTGCAGGATTCCTAGGTATTTGGAATCCAAGCGATGAGAAGAAGGAGATCCAACTTTCTCTCTTCTTTCCTTGGGATAAAAAAAATACGGTGGATTACTGGACTGGAGAAACTCCGAAGTCTCTGGAAATAGATTCTAGAAAAAAATTATTACAAATTACCCTAGAGCCTTGGTCTACGGTGACCCTTCATTCCGGAAAACAAAGTTGACTCTCTTTGAATTTAACTTCAAAATTGGCCCGGCGTGCCTGAAACATTCTTCTCTGTTTAAAACGAGAAAGGGCCGCCAAGAGGTATATCAATGAAGTATTTCCAAAAAGTCCTAGGAGTGAGCGTGCTTTTACTCGGCCTTGTCGGGTTTCAAAACTGTTTCATCTTAGACATCATCACTTCCACTTCTCAATCGATTTCTAAATCTTCGGATTCCTTGGATAGCATTTCCAAATCCATTATTTCGGTCCTATCTTCTGTATCTTCTTCTTCGGCAGACAAGGCGGCTCAGAAGAAAGTTTACCAAAAAGAAGTGGAGACTCTGACACTATTCCATCTTCAAAATGGACCTTCTTCTGAATTCAGATCCGATCTAGCAGAAATCGCTGCTAAGAATGGAGTCATCAACTGGAGAAGTTCCGAAGACACATACGTTTCTATCGGAAGAGGACTTAAGAAAGCAGGGATCAGCGACGAGCAGTTCAAGAATTTCGCGGCACCAATCGCAAATTCCCGCCCTTCTTTTGCAAAGGCATTAGAGAAAGGTTATCTTTCTCTCTAATTTGAAACGTTCTTTTTTTTCACGGCTTGGATTCCCAAGCCGTGTATGCATTCTATTCTCTTTCATTCTTCCTTTTTCTTCTCTTTTATCCCAAGATCCCAGTTTCGATTTCATCTATGTGGATGCGAATACAGGACAATCTAGCGGAGGACATTCCGCAGTCCGGATGGAAGATACAGTATTTCATTTTCAATTTTATCCGGACGGGATTTTTAGAATCGTAAAAGAATCCTACGATCGATTTTCTTATTCTTATAATATTTATTCCAATCGAACGAGTAAGATCGCAAAGATCCAAATGTCGGAAGCGGAATTGGAAAAAATCCGAGACGGATTTGAAAAAGTATCCGTAATCCAATTCAAACACTTAAAAAATTTAGAATCTATTCGAAGAGATCTTTCCTTTTTAAAAGAGATCTCCGAACCGAATAAAAGCATCCGCATCAAAAGTCTCGGCTACTTTCAAGAAGGAAACCGCTCCGATATCTTACTAAAACTAAGAGAGGAATTGGATCGCAAAAAGGGAAAGGGATGGTTAGGAAAGATCAGATCGGAACTCAAATCGGAATTATCCAATTCCGTTTTGGAGAAAAAATTCGAGATCTCTTCTCTTCTTCCCAAAGTGGAAGTAGGAACCTATCCTTTTTACAAGGGAGGAATTTCATCCTGGTTCATCCCAAAATTGGAAAAACTTTCCGTATTAGAGATCTTGGACGGAGAATTCCGATTAAACCAAGATACAGTGTTTAGCTCTGCATCTTATCCTCTATCTCCCGAAGAGAAACTGAAATTAACCGTTTTAAAAGATTCTATTTTCGCCTCTGTTGTAGATCTACTCGAAGAAGATGCGCCTGATTGGGGACATCCTGCAATCGTAAATCTTGCCAGGTTGCTCGTCTTAGAAAAGAGTATAGAATCCGGAAAACTTCACTATCTCATTTCTTTTCCGGATACTTCAGACTCTATCTCTCCAGAAGTATTCAAAGAACATAAAGAATTTGTAAAACAAAGTCAAAAGGTCCTTTTGGAAGCTGCTAAGAATTTCAGGGACGATATTTTCAAGAACGAATCCATCTCCGAAGAGGATTATCAGATCCTGGAGGACTTAGAGAATCGAGATTGGGAACTCAGAACGGGAATGCAAAGAGGAATTTCTATCCGAAATACCTTTGAAAAATTATCCCCCGATCTGAGCGGAACATTCCTGTATTCTTTTCCAATTCCTGAAAAAGAGAATATAGACCTGCTCATCTCTCAGGCAGAAAAAAAAGAAGGAGAATATTACGATACCTTGAAGTTATTCTATAACTTTAAATTGGTTAGTAGAAATTGCACATCGGAGATTTTCGATGTGCTCAACTTCTCCCTAAACGAAAAAGAATATAGAGAAAGTTTAGGAGAAAGGATCAATCCTCATCGTTCTTTTTCCTTCATTCCTTTTGTAGCTTATGATACTATTCTCACAAATTGGCATGTAAAACATTTAGAGACCGAGTTTTCTTATCGGAAGTCGGAACTGAAAAAGATGTATAGTACGAATTCCGATATGTGGTATGTTTATTTTAGAGAATCCAATACTCTTACGTCTAGCGTTTATAGATCTAATGAGGATGATCCCTCTTTTCTATTTTTTACGGATGATCTTTTCTTACTGCGGCCTATTTATGGAGTAGCGAATCTAGGATGGGGTCTCGGAAATTCTATCTTAGGTATCTTTACTCTCCCCTTTGACAAGGGCAAAAGGATCCAAAACGGCCTTCAGTCCGCCTTCTTCTCCTTGCCTGAATTAGTATTTTTTAATATTCGAAAAGGTTCCTTTCCGAACGCACCTAGTCGAAAGGCTCAAAAAGATTTAAAGACGGATCAATAGATAACTGGAATCGTCCCTGAATTCGCGAGTAGGTAGACTCACCTTCGTAAAAGAACGGATCGCATCTTGGAATTCCGGGATCCCCTGGCCTTTTTTTCGGATCTCTTCTAATTCTCCGAAGAGTGGACTGGAAAGATTATTCAATAACCCGTCGCTGTATAGGAAAAGAATATCTCCTTCTTGGTATGGGATCTCATGAGATTCAAATTCAAGGGAGTCCATAATACCTAAAAGTTGTCCCGACTTTTCATTCAATAGCAACTGGCCGGAAGATTGATACAGCACAGGGAATGGGTGCCCTCCCCTTGCGTAGGTGAGAGTTTTTTTGTCCAAGTGAACGATTGCGACAGCAGCAGTCAAACTATGGGTTCCGATCTCCTGGGACAATTCTATATTCATTCTTTTTAATATATGAGAAGGATCCGCTTGTTCCTTATAAGCCTCTCTTGCAATGCTAGTCATCAAGAGTCCGATCAATCCGGAAGTAACGCCATGATCCTCTATATCTCCTAATAGCACTAGCAAATTGTCACCAACGCGGGAAAGAACATAGAAATCCCCGCTCACGAAGGAGGCAGGAATATTGTCCACGGCTACTTCCAAAGGAGAAAGATCTGGAACAGAGAGGATCTTTCTCTGGATCTTAGAGGCAAGTCTTAGATCTCTTAGGATACTTTCGTCCCTCGCCTCTTTCTCTTTTAACAAAGTATAATAGTCCAAGGCTCTCTGGACTGCAATCCGAACGGTTTGCAATGAAAACGGCTTAAGCAAGAAATCGGAAGCCTTATGAGTGAGAGAGGTCACCACATTATTGATATCCCTTTCTCCGGTCATCATAATGACCTGAGTAGCTGGATTCAGATTTTTGAAATAAGGAAGTACATCCAGACCGCTTGTCCTAGGCATGTGGATGTCCAGAAATACGATCGGATTGGATTCCTTTTCGAAATATTCCTTACCCTTGTCTACTGAATCGAAAAAAGTAGAATTATAACCTAATTTAGAGAGCAAAACTTCAAGAGCTTCTCCCACATCCCGATCGTCATCTATGATCAAAATTTCAGGCTTAATCGTAATTGATGTCATCTACTCGATCCTAGAAAATTCCCTGGTTTTGGAAATTCTGGCAACCATAGAATCATAGTGTTCGTCAAACAAGGATTTTTCGAGGTACGAATTTGTACAGGAAACCATTTCCCCGTAGGTCCAAGTGTACGGCTGAGAAGAATCCCGATCTAGAATTTTTCCAGAGTGGATCGCTCCGGAAAGAGAGCGAAGGTTTTCTTTTTTAAAACATCTGAGCATCGCTCTAAATTCTCCCTCTTTCTCTTCCGATAAGAATCTGAAATTTTTGTGAAATAATACTGCATCGTGGAAATATTCCGGAATATTGAAGGCTCCTGCGGCTCCCATCTTTCCGGAAAGCAATCGAATGAAATGGGTGATCTCATTCATAATGTTCAGCCCAGGGTATTCTTGGCCTTCGAATAACTTCTTCTTATCGCCTAACTTGCCCAAGCGAACGTTTTGGCTCAAAAGCCAATCTATATAGATCATCGGAAAAGACTGTCCGATCTTTTTAAAAAGAAAATCGGAGAATTTCAAACGCATGTGGACCAGGATCTCTTTCTCTTCCGTTTTGATAAAGATCCGATTGTCCACTTCCGAAATGCCATGGATCTCTACTTGGGTCTTTTGGAACCCTCTCATAGAAAGCATCTCGAACATGCCGGATTCTTGTAGGAGCTCCTCCACTTCTTTTGAGGAGAAGCGATTGAATAGAGTATCCTCGATACCTAAATGAGTCTTGAATTCTCGATTTACATCGATCAAACCCAATGCCTCTGGATCGATATAGCTCTGGCCTGCGGGGGCCTTGTCTGAACCGGAAAATATACTCATCACTAAATTAAAGAGGCGAAAACCCGGATCGTATTGAAATGGATCCTGACCGTATCATGGAAGTTGCGAGCGTATCCGCCTGCCGGCATGATCACCACGGGAACATCCAAGGAATCGGCAAATGCTTTCACCATCTTGTCTCTGTTCTTTAATCCTTCGAAAGTCAGTTTCAGATCGCCTAACGAATCGTCTTCGAAAGGATCTGCCCCGGCAAAATAGAAGATCAGATCTGGTTTAAATTCCGCTCGGATCTTCTCCAAACCTTCCGCCAAATAGGACATATATTGTTTATCCCCAGTGCCGTTGTCTAAGGGGATATCTAAATTCGACTTTTCTTTCTTCGGATATAAATCCTCTTGGTGCATCGAAAAAGTCCAAACGGAGTCATCATCTTGGAAAATTCTAGCGTTCCCGTTTCCTTGGTGAAGGTCCAGATCTATGAACAAAACCTTCTTCTCCGGATATTTTTTCAGATAAAGTTTCGTCGCAATCGCAGCATCATTCAAATAGCAGAAGCCTTCCGCTCTGTCCGGCATGCTATGATGGAAGCCACCGCCAATATGATACACATATTTATAATTCTCAGTCGTTTCTGCCGCGAGAATGGTTCCACCTACTCCCAAACAAAAACTTCTTACGATGGCTTGGTTGAGAGGAAGCTCCGAATACATGGTCCTGTCCGTGTATCTGAGATTCATAAAATCCGAAATAAATTCGGGAGTATGCACTAGACTCAGTTCTTCTTCTCCAACCGGAGCCGGTTGAAGCGCAGGCAAAGAAGAAAGTTTAGGATCTTCCTTGACTTGATTGTATATCATTGCGTATTTACGTGCGGGGAATACGTGAGGACCCAAATCCATATTGTATTCCGGATGATAAATTAATGCGAGCCGTTCTAACTGTTGTCGCAAGGGCGATTGCCTTTTTTTTCCCAAGCTTACCCTTCCGTTTCGCCCCGTAAAGAACGAAATCGCATTCTTAAATACGTCCAAATTTTCGGAGGTTCCCATACATGTTTAGCCCGGAAAAGAAAACGAAAATGGTCTGTACCATAGGTCCCTCATCCTCAGATGAAAATATTCTCACCGCACTTCTCCGCGCCGGGATGGACATCGCGAGGATGAATTTCTCCCACGGAACTCACGAAGATCATAAGCAAGTCTTCCAAAAACTCCGCAAATGCGAATCCGAATCTGGAGTCCCTTTAGGGATCATGGCGGATCTACAAGGTCCGAAGATCCGAACAGGAAAACTCCGAGTTCCCCAAGTCGAATTGGAAAAGGGGAATAAGATCAGACTCTTAGCGGACACGGAATATTTAGGTGATTCAGAAGCGATCGGAACCACCTATCCCGCTATGATCGAAGATCTTCGTCCCGGAGACAAACTTTTAGTCGATGACGGTAAACTCGTACTAGAAGTTGAATCCAAATCAAGCAAAGAAGCCGTATTAAAAGTTATAATCGGGGGAATTCTAAAAAGCAACAAAGGAATTAATTTGCCGGGCACCCCGATCTCCGCTCCTGCCCTTTCTGAAAAGGATCTTCTCGATCTGAAATTCGCTCTCAGCCTGGGAGTAGATTACGTCGCATTGAGTTTTGTACGAAGAGCCTCCGATCTAGAAATGGCCAGAGAGATCATGAGAGGGCATCAGACAGGATTGATTGCCAAGATAGAAAGACCGGAGGCGATCCGGAATATCGACGAAATTTTAGATGCCGCAGATGGGATCATGATCGCAAGAGGCGACTTGGGAGTCGAAATAGAAACGGAAAGAGTTCCGGTACTTCAAAAAGAGCTTATATACAAGGCGAATCGCGCTGGCAAGCCAGTGATCACAGCGACTCAAATGTTGGAGTCCATGGTGGACAATCCGAGACCTACAAGAGCAGAAGCAAGCGATGTAGCAAATGCAGTTATGGATGGAACCGACGCAGTCATGCTTTCGGGAGAGTCCGCCAGTGGAAAATATCCTGTAGAATCCGCAGAGATGATGGCAAAGATCTTAAGGGAAACGGAAAACCTGGATCGCATCTATGAGATCCATTGGAATATTAAAAAATCCGAATTAGAGATCGAAAGAGCGGCCCTTGGTTCCGCAGCAAGAGAGATTGCTCATAGCATCCAGGCCAAGGCAATCGTCAACTTCACCCGAAGCGGTTATTCTGCATTAGTCACGTCCGAGATGAGGCCTAAGGTTCCAATCCTTTCCTTCACTCCATACCTAGCGACAGCCAGAAAGATGAAATTGTATAGAGGAGTGCAACCTTACGTTATGCCCTTTATGGAAACCTTCTTTGACATGATCCGTTATATGGAAACCAAGCTTCCAGAAGACGGGATGCTAGTCCAAGGAGATATAGTGGTCATTCTTTCCGGTGCGCCGGGAGGCGAGGCAAAATCCGTGGACTTCTTGCAGATTTATAAAATCAAGTAGATCCTCATATTGAATACATATGAGGATGATTTATGAAGAAGTATTATCGATATTTAATCTTTCAAACCAACCGATTCATTCAAGTCGAAATAACGAATGGATATTGCGACCAAGAAGAAGAGATGGGAAAGGAACTTGGGGATAATCTATACAAAATAGGAATTCGTGCAACAACCGATTCGGCCACTGATTGGGGATATGTTATCGATATAATATATATGAATATTAAATATATATTATATCTCGCCGTAATCCACAGCGACAATAAAGCATTTGCGATCTGCCTAGAAAGTTCGGAAACGGATATTCATCCGGATCTAATTTCGGAAATTATAAAAGTCTTAAACTCCGACGCTCGAAACTTTAATATAACTTTGCTTTCTCAAGAAGAATGGAATCAAAAATTCATCCGCCAAAATATAGGTGGACCACATGACATGAGAAAAATAGCGGAGAATAATTAATATTCCCCGAATTTCTTTCCGTCCTATAAGTTCCTACAAAATCCTGATATTTGCTTCTGCAAACTCTTTCAACACTTCTCGGGAGATCCTGGCTCTCTGATTTCTCTTCTCCTTGATATGAGTCAGATAACGTAAGGAGAAGAGGATCCCACCTTCTTCTACATTCACATAGACGATTGGTGTGATCTTTCCTAAACGCACCAAGTAGTTTTTAGAAAGCTCTCTCACAGTAGAATCGATCTTGTGTTGGTCTATAATAGATCCATTTTGTAGGATCCCGTTTAATAATTGCTCTGCCCTCTCCCAATCGGTGCCATGAGGAAGCTTCAATCTGAACTCGTCCCAAATAAAACCGAACTTTTCCTTCACCACATAAACCTTATGAAGGATCACTGAATGATTTGGAATATGCACAAGACGATTCGTAGACTGTTCCGATTTAGGATCTTGGCTGATCTCCAGAAGAGTGAAACGGTTAATACCTATATTCACCACGTCCCCTCGGATGCCATCGATCTCGATCCGATCACCCACTTCGAAACCGTTGCTCCCATGTATCATGAGCCAGCCAACATAATTCAAAGTGATATCCTTCAGAGAGATCACGATACCGGCACCGGCAAGACCCATCACAGTAGGCAGGTAAGACAAACCGGAGAATATGATCGGAAGAAGAGAAACTGCTCCGACGAGCACGAACAAGATACGCGTTACTCTCCTTCTATTGTAACGAACGGAATTGTCCGCAGGAGGACGAATGCGATCGAAGCCTAATACAAAGGTTTTGTAGACTATAACTAAACTTATAATGAAGTAAACGACCAGGATCAGTTCCTGAGAAATCGTTCTCTCCTTTAAGCCAAGGAGGAAGAATGGATTCAGTAATCGGATAATATCTTCCATACTAGCGAGAAGCCAGACTAGCGATTGATTTCAACTAGATCAAGGCAATTCTTAGATTTTACTTCATCTTCTTCTGAGAACGAAACGCCTGGACGATCTCCGGCAACTCGACCGGAATGTCCCAAACCGGAGAACCGGCAGATTGCAATAAAACGAACCGAACAGAGCTCCCCACATTCTTTTTATCGTGAAGAGTGTGCTTGGCCACTTGCGAGGACTTGCTCGAATCCTGATACGGAAGATCGTATTGAGCCAGTATCTTTCTTAAGTCTTCGATCCAATTCTGATCCAAGCCTTGCTTCTGCACAGAAAGAATGATCGCAGTCAATAGTCCTATTGCAACAGCTTCTCCATGTGAATATTTTTTATAATTCGTAAGAGACTCGATGGCATGTGCAGTCGTATGCCCTAAGTTCAATACCTTTCTGAGTCCGGTCTCTCTTTCGTCCTGACTCACTATATTCGCTTTATATAAAATAGAACCGACGATCAATTCCAAAAGAGCAGGAGAAGAATGATCATACACTTCTTTGTTATTGGCGCGGACTTTCTCTAAATATTCACCGCCGGAAAGAAGACCGTGCTTCACAATCTCCGCCATACCGCATCTCCATTCCTTCTTCGGTAAGGTGGATAACGCGATCAATGGCACATATACGAATTCAGGTTGGTAGAAGGAGCCGATCATGTTCTTACCAAGATCCGCATTCACGGCCACCTTTCCTCCCACAGAAGAATCCACACAAGCAAGAAGGCTCGTCGGGATCTGAGCAAAGCGAATTCCCCTCAGAAATGTAGAAGCAATAAAACCAGCAAAATCACCGACCACTCCGCCTCCAAGAGCGAGGATCAAACTCTTGCGATCGGCACCCAGTTCTATAAGCCGATTGTATACGTCCGCAGTTCGATTGATGTGCTTGTTCTTTTCTCCGCCTTTAATATAGATCTCATGAACCGGAACACCCAGCCCACCTAATTCCATACTATAAAATTTTGAAAAGAGACCAGAGAGCTTTCTCTCAGTTAAAATGAAGATAGAAGAAACCGGATAGAACCTGCGAATCGTTTCTCCCAATCCTCTAAAATCGGAATAAATGCTGACCTTATATTCTTTAGAGAACGCATGTATCTTAACTTCTTGGATCGGATTCATTTATCATATACCCATTGGCTTCGAATAAAAGGAGAAGGCTTATACTTTCCCGCAGAAAGATATTCCTTGATATCTGGACGAATATCCATCTCCAAAACTGCGCCCAAAGGAAAATATCCGAAGCCAGTGATCGCCTTCTCTTTCAAGTTCACAGTCGGGTCTTGCTTCTTCACGGTAGTCAAAAAAACCAATTGAATAAGATGACGATTTCCCTTCGGGTCAATGGATTCATTTAGAAAAAGAAAATTCGCACTCGTAACATCCAAAGAAAGTTCCTCTTTCAATTCTCTCTTTAGAGCGTATTCGGCATTCTCGCCGAATTCTATTCCCCCTCCGGGCAATAGCCAATAATAAGAGTCCTTCTTCTTTTGCTGCAAAAGAAGGATCTCTCCCTTACGATTCCGAATAAGAGCCGCAACTCTCACTCTTAAGCCTTTCTTTTTAAAAAAGAATTCCATTTGGATAATATCGTTAAAACTTAATTTTCAGGATCTTTAGCATTTGTTTAGCCGCATCCTGTTCCGCAAACTTTTTATTTCGGCCTTGGCCTTCTGCGGAGTATTTATCTCGGATCGATACATTTACATAAAACGTTTTTTCATGATCCGGACCGGTTTCTTTGATCAATCTATAGGTAGGAAGAAGCTTAAATTTTTTCTGGCAGGTCTCCTGCAGAATGGATTTGAAATCCGTAGCCTCTCGAATGGTGTCCGAATCCTTAATGAAGCCGACAAGATGTTTTATAATGAATTCTTCGGCAGTTTCCATTCCTTGATCTAAATAGATCGCACCTACCAAGGACTCGAATAGATTCGCTCCTAGTTTTTTTTGGGAATCACCCTTGCCTTCTCCCCTGCCTAATAATACGAATTCGATTAATCCGAGTTTGTCGCTCAGTCCATTCAGAACAGTGGTAGAAACCAATTTGGCTTTTTGTCTGGATAATTCCCCTTCGGAAGCACTCGGGTTCGTTCTAAATAAATACTTCGCGATCACCAAACCTAGAACGGAATCACCTAAGAATTCCAATCTTTCGTTATGCTCTTTATACTCTGGGTTCTCGTTCTTGAAAGAACTATGAATGAATGCGATCTCTAAATAAGATTTATTCCGAAATTTGATGCCCAGATCTGAGATCAAATGATTGAGCCTATCCCATCTTTCGGGATCCGGCGGAGTTTGAGCTGGTTTTTGGTTTTTTTTTATCAAAGGATTTTGATAAAAGGAAGGAAAGAGACTTCCGAGTTCCCGTAAGAACCCGGAGGTCTAGTCAATTAGGACTTAAGAGTGTCGATGAACTTAATTACGTCTCCGACGGTTTGGATCTTTTCAGCATCCTCATCGGAAATTTCAACGCCAAACTCTTCTTCAAGAGCCATAACGAGTTCAACTGTATCAAGAGAGTCTGCACCGAGGTCATCAATAAAGTGTGCTTCAGGAGTCACTTCTGACTCATCCACTCCAAGTTGCTCAACGATAATAGACTTAATCTTTTCGAAATCTGCCATTTGTTTCCTCCGTACCACAGGAGTGGTATGTAAGTTTTAGTTAGGTTTAGAATCGGGGATTAATTCATCCACCGATTTTTAAACATTTTTATCTGAAAAGTTTTGGCAAGCGATAACGGAAAAGAAACAGGAAAAAAACCGAATATTTCAACATCGAATGTTGCTAAGTTTTTCCTAAAGAAGCCGTTCTATAAATTCAGGATTTTAATAGGCGATAAAAATACGAGAACGTTCGTTTGCCGCACATGAATAATCAAAAAGTCACATTCGAATTTTAGAGTATTACGGAATACGGAACGCAGGTTCGTCCTTTTTAGTTATGTGAAATTAAAATTATAAAAGAAGATTCGCTTCGAACGGCGTTCGGGTTTTGTAATTTAGTTCCTTCTTATTCCCCTTGTCCCTTGAATAAGAGACAATCTATTCCATGAATGATAGTCCTTTTTCCAAAGTAATAAAAAAGCCCGGCAAAACCGGGCTTTCTTGGATTCCATTCTCGAATGAGACTCGGAAACTTAAGCTTGTGCTCCTGGAAGGAAGCCCCCGCCGTTCACTTCGATTATCTGTCCTGTAATGAAAGAAGAAATATCAGAAGCAAGGAACGCGATCGTATTCGCGATATCTTCTGGCTGTCCAGCTCTCTTAAGAGGGATAGCCGCAACCATTGCAGTGCGGATCTTTTCAGGAATTGCGTCTGTCATCTCAGTAGCGATGAATCCTGGAGCGATTGCATTACAACGGATCTTACGACCTGCCATTTCAAGAGCGACTGCTTTGGTCAAACCGATCACACCAGCCTTAGAAGCTGAATAGTTAGTTTGTCCGATATTTCCGTTCACTCCAGCGATAGAGGAAAGGTTAATGATGGATCCACCATTAGGATTCTTTGCCATAAATTTTATGGCTCCTTGGATACAGTTAAAAGTTCCAGTTAGGTTCACTGCGATTACCGCATCCCACTGCTCTTGTTTCATTCTAAGCATGAGAGTGTCTTTAGTGATACCTGCGTTGTTCACAAGAATATCGATAGAGCCGAATGTATCTACTACCGCTTGGATAGCTGCATGAGCTGACTCTGAATTTGCTACGTTCGCAGAGACTCCTAGAGTCTTTACACCGGTTGCTTTTGCGATTTCGTCTGCGGTTGCCTTACTTGCCTCTTCGTTTAAGTCGGCGATGACAACATTTGCACCTGCTTGTGCGAGTTTTAATGCGGTTGCTTTACCGATTCCACGGGCAGCCCCGGTTACAATGGCGTTTTTGCCTTTCAAATCGATCATTGGTTCTTTCCTTACCAGATTCTGCGGTTAGCGTATTTTCGCTCTCCACAGGGTCAAGTGGTTTAGGAATCAGATCTTTGCTTTCTCTATCTCTTCTTTGATCCTACGATTCACATCTCTTTCGGCACACTCGACCAAGACACGGATCGCACTACGCACAGCATGAGAATTAGAAGAACCATGACCGATCAAACAAGTTCCATCCACACCTAATAGAAGAGCTCCACCATATTCTGCATAATCGAGTCTCTTCTTAATGGCAGTAAAGGTAGGCTTCAAGAGCAATGCACCTGTCTGGGCTAAGCTAGACTGAGCAATGCTCTCTCTCAAGACACTGAAGATGGATTTAGAAAGGCCTTCTGTCGCTTTAAGAACTATATTTCCTACGAAGCCGTCGCAAACTACTACATCCACATTCCTTCCGCCTCCATATAGATCCCGACCTTCCACATTTCCTACAAAGTCGACAGGAAGTTTTCGAATGTATTCGAATGCTTTTAATGTGACGGAGTTTCCCTTCTTATCCTCTTCTCCGTTAGAAAGGATTCCTACTTTAGGTTTAGGAATATTAAATATATATTTAGAATAGATAGAACCCATGATCGCGAACTGTGCCAGATATTCAGGCTTACAGTCCACATTCGCTCCTGCATCCAAAAGCAAAGTAGGTGCCCCCTTCTCTCTAGGAATGGGAGCCGCAATCGGAGGACGAAGCACTCCTGGTATTCTACCAAGATACAACAAGGCAGCTGCCATAGTGGCTCCGGTATTTCCGGGAGAGAACATTCCGACACAGGTTTTGTTCGCCACAAGCTGAGCCGCTTGCACGATAGAAGAATCTTCCATGGCACGAACTGCGATGGAAGGAGAGTCGTTCATGCCTATGATCTCACTGGCATGAACTATCCTTATTTTTTCGGGATCATATTCGTATTTGAGGAGGATCTCGCTTAGGTCTTCTTCTTTGCCTACGAGAATTACGTTTCTGCCGTCTTGGTTGACTGCGGTAACTGCACCTTCTACGATCCTGTCAGGACCGTAGTCGCCGCTCATTGCATCGACGGCGACCCACATATTGCTTAGTTCTCTTCGCTAGTCTTCCTGACTTTCGGCTCAACTACCACACGGTCTTTGTAGAAACCGCATACTGGGCAAATCCTGTGAGGAGGTCTGAAGGAGTTGCAGTTCGGACATGGGACTAGATTGGGTTTGCCGATCGCGTGGTGGGCCCGTTTCATCCTTACTTTGGATTTGGATTTTCGTCTCTTAGGAACTGCCATTGTCTTTCTCTATAGATAAGGTCGATTTACGACTATGTTTTTTTTATAGGGGGAATTCACAACTGTTTTTCAAGTGCAGAGAAGGAATCCAGAAACTCCCCGATTTCTTTTCTCTTGGTATATAAGGAAGAACGATTAAAGATCAGCCTAGCCGTAGATTCCATGATAATCTCGATCTCTTCCAGATTATTTGCCTTTAAGGTAGCTCCTGTAGAGACTAAATCCACGATGCAATCGGATAATCCAACCAAAGGAGCGAGTTCTATACTACCGTAGAGCTTGATCACCTCGCAATTGATCCCTTTTTTTAGGAAGAATTCCTTGGCTATATTCGGATATTTTGTCGCTACACGAACCTTTCTTTCGCCTGAGCTCAGGCTCCAGCCCTTGGGTGCGGCAACAGAAAGTCTGCATTTTCCGATTCCCAGGTCCAAGGGAAGAAGAAGGTCATATCCACCTTCCAATAATACGTCCCATCCCACAATGCCTGCGTCTGCGGAATTCTGTTCCACGTAAGTCGCCACATCTTGAGAACGGACAAGCAGAATGCGGACCTTTCCCTTAGAATCTTTGAAGATTAATTCTTTAGAATCCGGATCCGGGCGACCATTGAGCCAGCCTTGTTCCAGCATCAATTCGATGCTTTCTTCGGCGAGCCGTCCTTTCGGAAGGGCCAGTGTTAGCATTAGTTGCCCTGGCTGTTTTTCAGTAGAAGATAAGTAGCGAGTTCTTTGACCGACTTGAATTCTTCAGAAGGAGAAGAGATCTCTTGCTCTAAAACCTTTTTCAAGAGTTCCAGAGCTTCCGCCTTTTTCCCGTTCTTAAGTTTGAGTCGTCCAGCCTGGTATAGACTCCAAGCGTAGAATCCGGATACATTCCTGCGATTGCTCAAAAGAGAAGAGGCAGTGGAATAATCAGTCTCCGCTTCGGCGAATTGATTTCCGCTCTCTCTGTAATTACCGGCCAAATAGAAATAATAAGCCTTTGCTTCAGGAAGATCATCAATCTTCTTTCCAGCATATTCTAGCTTATCCGCAGCCTTTGCGAACTCTCCGTTACGAGCATACAGATCTCCGAGAGTCTTAGAAAGACGAAGATCCAAAGAAGGTGAACTATAAGTAGAAGCGATTGCTTCGTATTTCTTGATCTTATCGGTCAATTCCGCCAAAGGATTTTGAGCCAATTCCTTTTCGAGGCGTTCAATTGCGATGGTTCCCTTGCGGAATTGCTCGGCTCTGTATTCGTTCCATCCCACTACGGAGACAACGGTTACGAATAAAACTCCGAATCCGATCAGGACCTCTTTCTTATGTTCTCCGATTTTAGAGAATAAGATGGCAAAAGCCTTTTCGGCTCCGGAAAGATCCGCGTACGGATCCAGATCCTTTATAGATGCTCCGGGTTTTGGTTCGAACCGCTTCATGGAAACTCCGAGTTTCTCCTTTATTTCAAGGAAGAATTGATAAAGCTACCTAGACTTTCACGAGAAGGAGTATCGGAAGTTTTCAAATACTTAGCCATCTCTTCTCTTTCTAGTGCTTTGTCGAAATCTTTAATGGATAAAGAGATCTTCTTGTTCTTGGAGTCGATCTTAACAACGGCGCATTTTACGATATCGCCAGGCTTATAGGACTCGGCAAGATTCGTATCCTTTCCTCCAGGAATTTCGGAGATATGAACCAGACCTTCAAATCCAGGCTCGATCTCTACGAACATTCCGAAGTCCACGATGCTCTTGATCTTTCCTTGCACCACGGAACCTACAGGATAACGATTTCTAAGAGCTTCGTACGGATGCTCTTGCAATTGCTTGAGTCCGCAGGAAATTCTCTGAGCATCGAAATTGATATCGAGGATAACGTATTTTACTTCTTCTCCTTTTTTCAGAAGAGAAGTAGGATTCTTTTGTTTTTCATCCCAAGTGATATCGCTGATATGAACCAGACCTTCGATTCCATTCTCTACTTCAACAAAGGCACCGTATTTGGTGATTCCGGTAATTTTTCCGGTCAATACGTTACCTACTCTTACTTCTGGTCCAAGAGTATCCCAAGGATTCGGTTGTAATTGTTTGAGTCCGAGCGAAAGTCTTCTGCTGTCGAAGTCGATATCTAAGATTAATGCTTCTACTTCCTGGCCTTTTTTCAGGAGTTCTTTTGGATGAGGAGGCTTCTTAGCCCAGGTCAACTCGGAAGTATGAATTAAACCTTCCAGACCTTCCTTCAATTCAACGAATGCTCCGAAGTTAGTGAGAGAAGTAACGGTTCCACGGATGACCATGTCTTTTTCCAAGGAACGTTTTGCCCAAACCCAAGGATCTTCGTAAAGTTGCTTGAGTCCGAGAGCGAGCTTGTTATTCTCTTTGTCCATTTCTAGAACTTCGAGTTCGAGTTCTTGTCCAATGGTGAAGTATTGTTTGAATGGTGCGAATTTCTTATAAGAAATATCTCTTTGTCTAAGAAGTCCTACGACTCCTTCTAGATCGCAGAAAACTCCGAAGCTTGCGATCTTGGAAACGGTTGCCTTAACTCTATCTCCGACTTTTACTTTCAGAGCGAGAGCATCCCATTTCTCGTTATTGACCTCGTCCAAAAGTTTCTTTCTGGAAACTACTCCGGAACGAGTGCGCTCATTGATCTCGATCACTTTGAAATCGAGCTCTACGCCTTTGAAATTTTCTCCATCGGAGAATTTATAACTAAGTTGAGATGCAGGAAGGAAAAGTTCGGAACCTTCGACGTTCACGATATAGCCTTTGCCTTTGATCTCGTTTACCAAACGTCCACTAACTTGGTAATTATTTTTGAAAGCGTCTTTAACTACTTCCCAACCTTTTCTTTGGTCGGCTTCTTTTTTAGAAAGAATGCATCCGGAATCAGTAGATTCCTTTCTTTTTACGAGTGCGGTTACTACACTTCCGATCTCCGGTTTTTCGTCGAAATCGGAACGAGGAATTCTCCCCTCTTGTTTCAGTCCTTCGATTGCCACATAAACGTTATCGTTATCGACAGATACGACTTTACCTTCTACAATCTGATCCTTACGGATTTCGGCTTCATCGTTTTTCTTTTCTTCCCACTGTTTGAAAACTTCTGCAAAAGTGGACTTGTCTTGTTGGCTACTCATACGGATTGAAATACTCGGTGTTTGATTGGGATTAGTGCGAATCGTTATAAATGCCAGGCTCTAGGCACCCAAGGATCTTACTAATTACACTATTTTTTGGCAGCTTATCCGTGTCAATGAGGATTGCATCTTCCGCTTTTCGCAAAGGAGCGATTTCTCTTTCCATGTCGGATTTGTCCCGAATAATGATTTCCTTTTCTATTTCATCCGGATTAGAATGAATTCCTTGCTCCAATAACTGGTTATATCTTCTTTCTGCTCTCACCTTAGAAGAAGCTGTTAAGAAGAATTTGTAACGAGCGTCCGGAAATACATGTGTACCTATGTCTCTACCATCCATAACGAGACGATGAGTAAGAGCAAGGTTTCTCAATTGAGAATTTACGAAGTCTCTGAATGCCGACTTATCGGCAATGTATTTGATCTCTCTAGTAATCTCTGGACTGCGGATCTCTTGAGAAACATCCTGCCCGTTTAGAAAAATATGATTCTCACCTGTCTTAGAAAACTCGCATAAGATCTCCACTCCTTCAGTGAGAGATAGAAAATCTTTTAGAGGAAGCCAATCGGAAAACGATATAGAACTGTTAGTCGAAGAATAGATTTTATATATGTGCAAAGTAAGAGCTCTATAAAAAGCTCCTGAGTCCAAATATTCAAATCCCAATTTCTTGGAGAGTTCTCTCGCAACTGTACTCTTTCCTGTTCCAGCAGGGCCATCGAGTGCGATTACATTTTCAGTCATGATAAGAAACCTTTTAGTAAAGATTCGAATCCAGGAAAAGAAGTCTCTATCCAAGAAGTCTCATCCGGAGTTAGATCCAAACCACTCACTGCTCTTAGTACAAGAAAGCTCATCGCTATCCTGTGATCCATCTTAGTAGAGATCTTAGCTCCTTTTCCGGAAAGCCAAGCTTGCAGCTCGGAGGAATTCGCAGAAGAATTTTGTTCCGGGATTTCGTAACCGTCTTTGTATTCGTGCACTAGAATTCCGAGATTTCGAAGATTCTCCACCATAGCGGTGATCCGATCCGATTCCTTGGCTCTTAATTCTTCTGCATGACGGATCGCAAATCCACCTTTCGCAAAAAGACCGGCGATCGTTAAGATTGGGATCTCATCGATCAGAGAAGGAATCCATTCTTCAGGTATATCAGAAAAATATAAATTAGAGGAAACCGCTTCTAAGTCTCCTACAGGTTCCCCACATTCTACCCTTTCGTTATGGATGAGAATCTTTGCGCCCATAGCTTCTAACGCTTTTAGAATCCCGACGCGAGAAGGATTCAATCCAACGTTCTTCACAAGAACTGAACCTTCTTTTAAAAGAACACCTAACACCAAGAAGAATGCCGCAGAAGAGATATCTCCGGGCACCTTGAAATCTCCCGCTTCAAAAATATAGGGAGGCTCCATCTTGAAATGAGTGGGAGAAGAATATTGCAGTTTATTGCCGAGAAAGCGGAACATATTCTCTGTATGATCTCTGGAAAGAATCTCTTCTTCGTATTCTAAAGAGGTTTCAGATGCCATTGCCGCAAGCATAAGGCAGGACTTTACCTGAGCAGAAGCGATAGGGCTCTTATAAACAAAAGGAGAAAGTTTCTTTCCCTGGATCTCCAGAGGTGCTTTATCTTCCTTTCCATGAATGGAAGCTCCCATGGCACTTAAAGGTTTTATAATACGCGACATGGGTCTTTTTTGTAGGGAATGATCACCCGTCAGCCTCGCGTTAATTCCGGAAAGTCCGGCAAGAAGCCCGGCAGACAATCGAATTCCAGTGCCTGCATTTCCGAAGTCCAATTCTTCTTTGGGAGAATGAAGCGAACTCTTTCCGGGGCTCGTAAAAAGATAAGAACCGGGAGAAAGCTTCTCAATCTTCAAACCAAGATGAGAGAATGCCTTCATCGTATTCAAAGGATCTTCTGCTTCCAAAAATCCGGAAACTCGTGAAGTCCCTTTGGAAAGTACGGAGAATAAAACGGAACGATGAGAAAGGGATTTATCTCCGGGAACGGAAATCTCGCGGCCGGAAGAACTAAGAACTCTTGGGATCATTTTGCTTCTTTAAAATTGCATCCCTATCTAAACGGGATTTTTCCATGAAGGACTCCCATTTTTCTAGGTCCAGCGGGTTTTCAGGATCCAATGCGGAAAGAAGGGAATCCAATCTAGACTTATAATCCAAAAGCGCTTTATAGATCTCTTCTTGGTTGGAAGAAAAGATCGCAGACCACATCTTAGGGTTCGAACCTGCAATCCTGGTCATGTCCCTAAATCCTCCTCCTGTCAAAGGAAGAGGAGAACGATCCGTAAACTCTCTCACACATTTATTTTCCCAGACCCAATTCGTCATGAGAGAAGAGATCAAATGGGGAGCGTGGGACACGTAGGAAAGAATATGATCATGATCCTCTGCAGGAATTTCGGTAGTCGACATTCCGAGAGACTTCCAAAAAGATTCGATCTTCAGGAATGCATCTTCTGTGGCTCCCTTAGGCCTTGTCAGAATGCAAAGACGATTCTCATATAGATCTGCATTCGCGAATTCCAAACCCGACTCCTCTGAGCCGCACATAGGATGAGAAGAAATATAACGATGTTCTCCTTGAACAACAGACTCCACTGCTCTTACGATCTCTAACTTAGTAGAACCCATATCGGTCAGAAGCCCGGAAAAAGAAGAAGGAAGACTTCGGATCACGTCCACAGTTGTATTCACCGGAACACCGAAAACGATCAGGTCATACGAATTCCAATTCGGAGATTTGGAAAATTCGTCCGCAGTAAATAGAATATCCGCAGAATTGAGCTTTATCCCCTTCTCTTTACTAGAAGACGAGCCAACTACTCCGGTAATTTCCAGACCGGAAGATTTTTTACGGAGAGCAAGAGACAGGGAGGCTCCCATCATTCCCAAACCGTATATTAGAATTTTTTTAAATTCTGTCTTCACGGGTTGGGAGGAGAGATCGGATAAGATCCCAGTATCCTGAGGTAAATTGTATTTTCTTTTAGAGTGTTTAACACTTCTTCAATGATCGGATCCTTTTTATGTCCGTGAAAATCGATAAAGAAATTATACTCCCAAGAAGTCCTACGAGTCGGCCTGGATTCCACCTTTGTCAGGTTGATCCCCTTATCAAAGAAAGGTTTCAGCACTTTGTATAAGGACCCTGGTTTATCCGGAATAGAGAATACAACCGAGGTCTTGTCATTTCCTGTAGGAGGACATTGGTTCTTTCCGATGATCAAAAAACGAGTCGTATTATCCGACATGTCTTCGATGGATTCTCGAACTATATCTAATCCGTAGATCTCTGCAGCGATCGAAGAGGCAACTGCTGCACTTCCTCCTCTCTTCTCCGCAACGATGCTCGCCGCTCTAGAAGTAGAAGGAGTTTCCGAGACTTCCACATGAGGAAGGTTCGCTGCGATCCAATTTCTACATTGTGAATTCGCGATCTTGATCCCATACAATGTCTTGATCTTAGAAAGATCATGCTCGAATCCCAAAAGATTCAGAGTGATCTTAAGATAGATCTCCGAATAAATATTCAGATCGGAGACTAAGAACTGATCCAATGTGGAGTTTACCAAACCCTCGGAAGAATTTTCCACAGGAACAACTCCGTAATCTGCCTTGTCCGTTTCGACTGCTCTAAATACTTCTGGAATGGAAGGGAACTCGGTTGCTTCAACCGAAGTTCCGAACCTGGCACGAACTGCCTGGTGAGAGAAAGATCCTTCTGGTCCGAGATATCCGATAGCCAATCCCTTTTCTACCGAGAAGGAACCGGACATGATCTCCTTATAAATAGCAACCAAGACCTTATCAGGAAGAGGTCCTCCGTTCAGGCTTAAGATCTTTTCGTAAACGTCCTTTTCTCTATCGGGACGATAGATTGGCTCGTTATTCTCACGCTTGATCTCTCCGATCTCAGACGCAATCTCCGCCCTGGCCTGAATAGCCTTGACGATCTCCTTATCCAAGGAATCTATCTTGTCCCTGAATTCCTTCAGCTTGTCGTTATTCTTGGCCATTCTCTATTAAATCGTCCAGGTTTTCGAATTTCAGCTCCTTCACTTCTACAGGAGCAGGTAAATCGGTCAGTTTATTTAAACCGAAATGGATCAAAAATTCTTTGGTAGTTCCGTACAGTGCGGGTCGTCCGGGCACTTCTTTATTTCCCACTGGCTTTACCAGTTTCTTGGAAATAAGAGAAGTCACCATCGCCCTCGACGAAACTCCGCGGATATCGTCTATTTCGGATAATGTGATCGGTTGCTTATAAGCGATAATTGCAAGAGTATCCAGGCTAGAACGAGAGAGTTGTTCCCTCTTCTTCTCTTTGAATAGCTTCGCCAGGATCTCGGAATATTTTTCGTTGGTGGAAAATTGATACGCGCCTGCGATCTCTCGGAGTACGAAGCCTCCGTCTTTTTCTTGGTAGTCCAAGATGAGTTCATCTAGGATCTCACGGGCTTCTTGTTTTTCACATTCTATGGATTTAGCGATGCTAGCGAGTTTGAGCGGCTCTCCAGAGAGGAAAAGCAGCGCCTCGATCAGACCCTTTAAGCCGGCTTTGTCGCGTTCCACGGTTCTCCCACCAAGAATATACGGATTTCGCCAAACGTTTTATGCTGCCGGATAGATACGATTCTCTGCTTACAGAGCTCCAGCATGGCAAGAAAGACGGCTACAATCTCTGCTTTCTCCGGCTTGACCGTAGAAAACAATTCTTCGAAAGAGATATCCGAACGTTTGACGAGGAGTTCGGAGATGGAGACCATCTTGTCCTCGACAGAATATCGGTGGGGCGCGGTAAGTAAAGCGGGAATCTCCCCCTCTTCTCCGCCTTTTTCCAGGATCTCGTTAAAGGCGGAAATTAAATCCAAAAGACTGAGATCCAGCCATGATTCGGATTCGTCTATGACCTGATTGGTTTCCCTTTGGAAAACCCCCGCTTGGGTCTTGTCTATTTCAGACATTTTCTGAGCGGTTAATTGGAATTTCTTATGTTCTAGAAGTTTTTCGACAAGCTCTGGGGGAAGTGGCGGATCATAATCTTCTTCTTCGAATCCTGGATCGGGGAGTAATGCCTTTGATTTTAGATAAACCAAGTTGGCGGCCATAAGAGCGTATTCAGCTCCTATATCTATATGAATACTTTCAGAAATCTTAATGAAGTTTAAAAAGTCATGAGTAATTTGAGAAAGGGAAACTTCGAATATATCTACTTTATAACTTTCTATCAAAGACCAGAGAAGGCTCAAAGGCCCTTCCGTTATTCCACCATCCGAGTTGTTCCATTGAACAACAAAGGAATTCCCGCCGTTCTCCCTCTCCATGATCTTTTCTATTAGGAATTCAGAGCTTTATCGGCCGCTTGTTGCAATCTTTCAGGAGAGAAAGGTTTTACTACGAAATCCTTAACTCCCATCTTGATCGCTTTCGCGAGAAGTTCTTCCTGTCCGAGAGCGGTTACCATGATGATGCGAGCCTTAGGATCTAATTTGAAGATCTCTTGGGCTGCCTCTATCCCGTCTTTTTCTCTCATCGTGATATCCATGGTGACTAGATCAGGCTTGATTGCCTTGTACTGATCCACGGCAATATTTCCGTTTTCAGCTTCGCCGACGATCTCATGCCCTCCGGCGACGAGTGCGTCCTTCACCATGGTCCTCATGAATTTTGCATCGTCTACTACGAGAATTCTGGCCATAATTAGTTTCCCCTTTCTTTAAGAATGGAAAGTATCCTTGATGTTATTGCGCTTACAGGTTCCACGAATTGAATCCCCCCCATTTCGATGGCTTGGCGATTCATTCCGAAGATTACCGAGCTTTCCTCGTCTTGAGCAACGGTAGAAGCTCCCGCTTCTCTCATTCTAAGAGTAGCAGCCGCTCCGTCCTTGCCCATACCGGTCATTATTACACCGACCAAGGCGCTCCCGTATTCCCGGATTGCGCTGTCGAATAAAACTTCGACTGAGGGCCTGTGTCCATTTACAAGTGATTCCCTGCCTAAGGCAATCCATTTCCTTCCTGCCCTAGTTTCGATCTTCAAATGTGCGTCACCCGGAGCGACGTAACCGTAACCCGCGCGAACTTCTTCACCTTCTTCGGCTTCCTTAACGGTGACTTTCGAATGATCGTTCAGCCGAGCAGCAAAAGCTTTCGTAAAACCTACCGGCATGTGCTGTACGACGAAAATCGGAAGATGAAAATGCTCCGGAAAATCCGAAAAAACAGTCTGTAGAGCTTTTGGTCCACCCGTGGAAGTCCCGATACAGACCGCCTCCACGACTTTTTTTTCATCTTTGAAAATTTTATGACGAACCGACTCCACAATCTTTTTCGGATCGAGAGCCGGAGAAATATGACGCACACTTTCGAAGAAAGAAAGAATGCGATTTCTCAATACAGTACCTATTTCTTCCGGATTGAATTGATTGGTGGTGGAAGGCTTAGGAACAAAATCAATCGCTCCGTATTCCAATGCCTTGAATGTCGCATCCGCTCCGTGTTGAGTAAGAACGGAAAGCATCATCACTGGAATGCCTAATTTTCGTTTCTGAAGTTCCTGCAGAGCGGAAAGTCCATCAAGAACAGGCATCTCCACGTCAAGCACCACTAGGTCTGGACGAAGTTTGGTTGCGAGTTCTATGCAATCCACTCCAGTCTTGCCAGTTGCGATGACTTGAATCCGCTCATCTTTTTGGATCTGATCCGAAATAATATTTCTAACTAAGAGAGAATCGTCGATGATTACGACTCTGATTGCTTGGTCCGTATGAATGCCTACCACGATTTACAAGCCTAAAAATTAGAACTTTGGAAGCAAGCTCATGAGTTCGTCGAAGTCCGGAAGGAACAAAAGAACTCCCAGAAGATTATTACCCTCATGATTGAATTCGGTAAGCATACTTAAAAATTTCGTCCTTTCCGGTTTTACTACATCCAAGACTTCGAGGAAGGTTCCTTCCACAAGCTCTGGAACATCAGGCATCACACTCACTTTCGCCTTATTAGAAATAGAGTTCAAAACAGAAGCGCAAACAATGTTTGAGATTTCGGAGAGAACACTTCGAGTATCGTCGTCCAAAGCATCTCCAGTCGCAACACTATCTAATAATTCTTTAGCAAGATTCTTTGCATTCTCTCTGGAGAACATCATGAGCATGTTTCCGTTCAAATCTCCGTTCATACGGACCTTCATTCCGTAGAATTTGTCATCGGAGAAACGAATCTCAGAGGCAAGACCTTCCTTATCGTTCATGATAATCTCAGGAATGAATAGATCCACATTTCTATTTAGGATCTGAGAAAGTACCATTCCCGCATTCATCATTCCGGTATTCACCACAGACTCGATCTTCTTGATCTGTTCCTTGGTCAAATTCCCGGTGAAATCCTTGGAATGAGAAATTGCCATCATTCTCTGCTTCTTCTGTTCCAAGAAACCTTCTATGATATGATCCGCTCTTTTCTTTTCTTCAGCGGTAATATCCTCGGAGATGAGTTCGCGGATATGGGATCTGTATTCTTCTTCCATACCCTTTTTGGCGGCCGGTCTTTCGAGCACAGCGGTACTCGCAGAAGATTCGGACGCAGTTTCTGCAGAAGAGATCAATTTATCCTCAACAGGTCTAATCTCGACAGTAGGTTTCACTGGGGAAGGAGCAGTTTCTCTTTCCAACTCTTCCTTGGTGACTACAATCTTCTTAGCCGCTTCCGATTTCTTACGTTCGCTCTTCTTGCGACGTTCTCTTTCCTGAGTAGTGATCTCGTGGAGTTTATGATTGTATACGTTCGTAGGATTGGAAGTCTTTTGGATATATCTGTCTTCTTCGGTTTCTATGGTTCGAAGAGTGCTGATCCGTTTCATCGTTTCTAGATGATAGTTCACGTATCTTGCTTTTTCTTCTAGCTCTGCTGCAAACTCTACGAGGCCAGGGATATCCAGGACCATGATAATGGTTCCGTCTCCCATGATAGAAGCTCCAGTCAATCCCTTGATATTCTTGAAGTTCTTTTCTAAGGACTTGATCACTGTCTCGTGTTTTCCTACAAGTTCGTCCACCATGAAGCCTAACTTGCGGCCCTTGTATTGAACGATTACGACAGGAGATTCTTCTCTTTCCGTTTTGTCTTGTAGACCCAGAATCCGATTCAAGCGATAGATAGGAAGGACCTCTCCCCGAAGGTTGATGATCTCGTTTCCTTCGAGAGTAGTGATCTGTTCGTTGCTGACCTTGATCGTCTCGTTGACTTCGGATAACGGGAAGGCGTACACCTCTTCTTCCATAACAATAAGAATGGAAGGAATGATAGCTAACGCTTGCGGGAAGGATAATACGAAAGAAGTTCCGGATCCTTTCTGGGATTGGATGAGTATCTTTCCTTTGAATTCCTGAATGAGGCTGTTTACAACGCTCATCCCGACTCCACGTCCGGAAATATCGGTAATCTTTTCAGCAGTAGAGAATCCAGGCGCGAAGATGAATTGATAAACTTCGTTCTCGCTGAGAGCCGCAGCGTCCGTCTCGGAAACAAGACCCTTGTCGATCGCCTTCTTGCGAATCTTATCCACATCCAGACCACGACCATCGTCCTTGATCTCCACCATGATATTGCTTCCGCCTTGGTAAGCGTTCAGTTCCACAATACCGGTTTCGGATTTGCCGAGTCTTTTTCTTTCTTCCGGAGATTCTATCCCATGGTCCACCGAGTTTCGGATCAGGTGAAGAAGAGGTTCTCCCAGAGCATCTATCACCTTCTTGTCCAACTCGGTCGACTCACCATTCAGAACAAGCTCGACCGTTTTTCCGGTCTCTAAAGAAAGATCTCGCACGAGACGAGAGAAACGTCTGAAGACTGTAGAAATAGGAACCATCCGGATATTCATAATGCCGGATTGCAATTCCTTAGAAATACGATTGATAAGATCGATTCGGCCTTTCAGCTCGTTGAATAATTGATCATCCCCGAAAGTACGAAGAAGATCGTCATAGATCTTCTGAAAGCCTGAGTTAGTAATCACAAGCTCACCGACGTTATTCATAAGTTGGTCGAGTTTGTCAGAAGATACTTTAATACTTTTTAATGTAACCTTGGCTTCGCTAGTTCTTTCTTCTTCATCCAATTGATAAGAAGATCCGCTCGCCGAGGCGGAAGAATCAGCCAGTTTGTATTCTTGAATCATTACGTTCTCTACCATGTCCACATTTGCGGCCTTGGTAAGTTCCTCTTGGGATTCTGAACTTACGATAAGGATAGAAAGGAAATGTGCTTCGGTCCCCTTTTCCAATTCTTCAGAACTAGGTTGGGTGCGGAATACGTGTCCCATTGCTCTTAAATTCTGAAGAATGAGAGTATAACGTAACCCTTTCATAGGGGAATCTTTCTTCAGGCCTACTTTAAGTAGCCAAGCCTTTCCTGGATTAGAGCGAACTACTTCTGTCAGATCTTTAAGTTCCTCTCCATCAAGTTCCATTCCGCTTCCGGAAATTGCCTCGTGCTTAGTAGATGCAGGCGCCGATTCAGTAACAGGTTTGCCTTTCGGAGAAGGAACCGCAGTCGCTTCCGGACTCTTTTCGTAAGCTTCCAATCTTTGGATCATCTCCGTATAAGGAGTATCCACTTTCTTTCCTTCTGAAACGTTAACGATCACGTTCTTAATGAGGTCAAAGCATTGGAAGAGAAGATTAACTAAGGACAGATTGACTGCGAGTTTTCCGTCGCGAATGCTCTGCAAAAGATTTTCCATCTTATGAGCGAGATCGGAAAGATTATAAAGACCTACGAATGCTGCGGAGCTCTTAAGAGAGTGAGCCGCTCTGAAGATATCATTGATGGTCTGGGGATCAGATTGGTCCTTCTCCAATTTGAGAAGGTTGGCATTCAATTCTTCTATCTGATCTTCGGACTCTTCGAGGAAGAGTTCAGTGTATTCGCCTAATACTCCGGCCATTTACGCTTCCTCCCCGGCATAATCCATAAGCATGGAAAGATTCAGGTTCAGTATTAGAGATTCGTCGAACTGACTGACGGACTCGATGAGTTCGCTATAATTCACGCTAAGATCCTCGTCTGCCTTACTGACCTTATCCTTGTGAACCTTGATAACCTGCTTTACTGAGTCTACGAGAAGTCCTGCTCTCTTCTCTCCATCCACGACCACGATGATCCTAGTCGAAGGAATAATATTACAAAAACCTAATCCGAATAATTCCTTCAGATCCATGATAGGAATGATCTCTCCTCTAAGATTGATCACACCCAAAATGAAACCTTCTACGTTAGGAATTCGAGTGATAGGGACCGGTTTTAATATTTCATGAATGTAAAGGATATCGATCCCGAAGATCTCTTTATCCACTTCGAAAGTTAGGAATTCTTGGAGAGTTTCCAGTTCCTTTCCTTCTTGGTCTTTTTCTGCGGGGTTATTTTTATCTATGGTTTTCACCGGTTCTCCGCCATTTTCTCACTCTGATCGGAAACGTTTGGCAGCGGTTTCCGGCAGGTACAAATCACCATGGGTAGTCTTGAAAAGAACTCCCCTTACCGAATTATCGGACTGATTTTTCTCCAATTTTATGGGGAAAGCAATGGTTTTTTTTCTCCGTTATTACCGTACCGACTCGCAAGTCATGCGGCTCTGCAGAGAATTCGCAAGGGTATAGATCCTCGAAAGACAAGCCAATCATTTTTTCAGAAGGGACGTTCTGCATGCTTCGATCGTAGAAACCTTTTCCCCTTCCTAACCTCGCGCCTTCTCCATTCCAACCCAAAGCGGGAATTAGGATCCAATCCGCTTCCTTGGGAAGAAGAGTTTTCTTGCCGGAAGGTTCCAGAATGCCGAATGCTCCTTTGGAAAATTCGAGACCTTCTCTGAATTCCAAACCCGCTTCGGTTATTTTAGGAAAGAATAAGTCAAAACGAAGATCCTCGAGTTGAATGCATGACGTGGACGGAAAGGCGGAGATCTCAAACTCGTCGGAGACATAGGAGATGATATTCAAATTCGAGCGAGAAGATCTATGTCTCAAGAAATGGATTAGATTCGTTCGAATATTTTCTTCTTTTTCGCTCCGCAAAGCGACCGTTTGCATAGCTAGCTTTTGAATCTTTCTCGCGTCTTGCTTGGAAAGCAATTACAGATCTCCGATCAACCCCTCTTCAATGAGAGTGATTAACTTTCTGGTTTTCTCTTCGGCTTCCGGAGAAGAAGATCCCGTTTCAGGAGCATTCGATCTGGATTGTTCGAGTTCGTCTGCGAAATTGAGAGCTGCAAGCACGGCGAGTTTTAATTTAGAAGCGCTCGGCATTCCAAGCTGTAATTCCCGGATCTTACGATCCACCAACTCCGCGAGTCGGTGGATGTATTCTGGATCCGTATCTCCTACGATCGTATAGTCGTCGCCCTGGATACGAGCTTTGACCTTTTCACTCATACAGCCTTACTTTGGATCGTCTTCGATGACTAGAAAGTCGTCATCTTCGTCCGCGTCGAAAACGCTGATCGCATCGTCATCATCTTCGATAATGATATCATCATCGTCTACAGAAACAGGACTGAAATCATCTATCGGTTCATCGGTGATGATGATCTCGTCATCTCCTCCGGACGAATCAGAAGATTCTGTCAGAACGGAAATATCATCGTCCTCGTCGTCGAGTAAAATGATCTCATCGTCTTCGTTAAAGTCCTCGTCGGAGGAATCACGAACCACAGAAGGAGCTGCCGCAGCAGCGGCTGCGACTCCAGCTGCACCGACCGCACCTGCAGCGGCGCCGGTCGCAAAAGAACTGCTAGACGGTTTAGAAGAAGCTGATGAAGAGGATCCGCTGCCGGAAGCAGGTAGGCCATCCAAACGACCCAGAAGCTGATTGATCTTAGCTTCGAGTGCTCTTTCTCTATCTTTGATATCCTCCAACTCCTGATTTGCTTTTTGGAGTTGCTCGCGAAGGGAAGAAAGTTCTTTCTCTTTTTCCTCCATGGCCAGTTTCATCTGGTCATTTTCCGCGCGGAGGGATTCATTTTCGGTCTCGAGGCGGCCATTTTCCGCTCGAAGGTCGCTTATGAGTTCGAGAGCTTTTAAAACCTTACTCTCGAGCTCTTCAATAGTCTCCATGGTTAACATAATGCGAACCTCGTTGTCCTTCCGAATTAGTTTGTAAGATTACACATCGGACTCAGTAGCTTTCCAAGCCCTAATTTTTCGGACCCGCCAAATCGGCAAAATCCATCCCATTTTTCATATTTCTCGAAAAGAGAAAAACCTTTTTTTCTAAAAACAAAGAAAGCCCGTAGAATTACGGGCTTTTTAGGTGCTAAGGAAAGTCGCAAGCGACCTTCCGGCGGCTGATCTTAGGCTGCTACCTTGATCTTTTCAACGAGTGCGTTGAAAGTTTCTTTGTCGTTAAACGCGAGTTCGGCCAAAGCTTTTCTATCTAAAGATATATTGGCTTTTTTCAAACCGTGGATAAACTGAGAGTAAGAAAGTCCTGCTTCACGAGCAGCAGCATTGATACGGATGATCCAAAGTTTGCGGAAATCACGTTTCTTTGCTTTTCTATCTCTGTATCCCCACTGCCCCGCTTTCATCACTGCGGATTTCGCAGTTCTGTAAAGTTTAGAGCGAGCTCCGCGGAAACCTTTTGCGGTTTTTAAGATCTTTTTACGACGATTCTTATGAATAGTTCCGTTTGTAGCTCTAGGCATTATCGTACTCCGTAAGGCATGAGTCTAACGATTGATTTCCAATCAGATCCATTTACCAAAGTCATTCCTCTAAGGCGACGACGCCTCTTAGGACCTTTCTTGGTAAGAATGTGACGGGTGTTCATACTCTTCCGTTTAATTTTATTATTTTTGGAAAACTTGAACCGTTTAGCTGCGGCTCTATTTGTTTTAAGCTTAGGCATTTCCTTACCTCGATAACTCCTGACTCTAATCTCTTACTTCGCAGCAAGAGGTGTGATAACTACCACGATCTGACGTCCGTCCAATACTGGTTCTCTTTCAGGAGAACCTACGGTTTTCAGATCTTCCACCATACGGTTGACTACGTTCATTCCCAATTCGGAATGCATCATCTCTCGGCCGCGAAAACGAAGGCTCACTTTTACCTTGTCACCCTTTTGCAGGAACTCGACAGCGTGGCGCTTCTTAATATCGTAATCGTGTTGGTCGATCCTTGGACGGATCTTAACTTCCTTCACGTTGATTACGTGTTGTTTCTTCTTCGCTTCCTTACTTTTTTTAAGTAGTTCGAACTTGTACTTACCGTAATCGATAAGTTTGCAAACGTGAATTTCCTGATCTCCGGAAACTTCCACAAGATCCAGGTTTTCTTCTTTTGCTCTCCGGAGAGCTTCATCGAACGCAACGATTAGGACACCATCGTCCGTAACCAATCTTACCTGAGAAACTCCGGTAATTTTTTCGTTAATTCTGTGATTAAACAGTTTATCCGTGGGTTTCGGTTGCGGCTTCCTCTGCATTCAATCTCCGGTTTTTTCCAATTTTTTGGCCATTAGGCCCGCTTACAAGCGATTTTCTATCTGAACGGTCAAGCTCATCAAGTAGAATTTAGTATTCTGAAGCTTATAACAGCCGCTTCCGCAAATTTACCGAAGTATTCTAGAAAAGCCGACGACTTCCTCAAAAAATAAGGGCCCGGCGGCTAAAATAGATACCGATCAATTTCCTTCTGAGACTTCTTTCTCCAATAGAGCCTTGAACTCGGCAAATGTAAGAGTAATGGTCTCTTCGGAACCTCGTTTACGGACCGCAACGGAGCCGGTCTCCTTCTCTTTTTGCCCTAGAATGAGAAGATAATTTGCCTTTTTCAGAATAGAATCCCTGATCTTAGCGCCTATCTTCTCGTTCCTGAAATCTGCTTCTGCGCGATAGCCCAGATCGATCAGGTTTTTTAAGACCTCATTTCCGTAGTCTTGGACGTTTTCTGTGACAGTAAGAACTCGGATCTGATTCGGAGAGATCCAAAGAGGGAATTTGCCTTCAAAATGCTCGATCAGGATCCCGATAAATCTTTCCAAGGAGCCATAAATTGCCCTGTGAACCATGACTGGTCTTTTTTTAGCTCCATCCGAATCGGTATAATCCAATTCGAAACGGTCAGGCATGGAGAAGTCGATCTGCACTGTTCCACATTGCCACATCCTTCCGATAGAATCCTTGATATTGAATTCTATCTTTGGACCGTAAAAGGCTCCCTCGCCTTCTTTGATCTCGTATGGAATTCCTTTCTTCTCCAAGGCTTGTTTCAACGCATTGGTAGCAAACTCCCAGTCCTCATCCTTTCCTTGGGATTTCTCCGGACGGGTTGCGATATATGTTTTGAATTCTTGGAATCCGAACTTCTTATACACATGAAATGTGAAGTCGATGATATCCAGAACTTCGGTTTCTAAATATTCCAATGGAGCATAGATATGTGCATCGTCCTGAGTAAATGCTCTCACTCGGAAGAGTCCATGCAGAACTCCATGTAACTCATGTCTATGAACGCTTCCTAACTCCGCGAATCGAAGAGGCAACTCTCTATAAGAATGAAGGTGATGCTTATAGATCAAACTGCAACCTGGACAATTCATCGGCTTGATCGCAAACTCTTCTTCGTCGATAGAAACGAAGTACATGTTCTCGTTGAAGTTTTCCCAGTGACCGCTCTTTCTCCATAACTCGGAAGAAAGCACCGCAGGAGTCTTGATCTCTTGGTAGCCTCTCTTAGCGCATTCTCTACGAATATAATCCGCAAGAGTATTCCAAAGTGAAGTTCCTTTCGGATGCCAGAAAGGAAAGCCTGGAGCCTCAGTTTGGAAAGAGAATAGATCCATTTCCTTTCCGATCTTTCTGTGATCCCTCTTCTTTGCTTCTTCCATTTGGAAGAGATACTCGTCCAATTCTTTCTTGGATGGGAATGCGATCCCGTAGATGCGAGTGAGCATTCTATTGTTTTTGTCTGCCTTCCAATACGCTCCGGAAAGCGCAGTCAGTTTGAATGCTTTCAAGAAACCGGAGCGGGGAATATGAGGTCCTCTACAAAGGTCGAACCATTCCCCCATTCCATAGATAGAAACTTTTTCATCCGGGATTTGGCCTATGATCTCTATCTTATAATTCTCTCCCATCTTTTCGAATGTGGAGATTGCTTCTTTCTTATCCCAGACCTTGCGGAAAACTTCATGATCTGCATCAGAAATCTTTTTCATCTCCGCTTCTATCTTAGGAAAATCTTCGGGAGTGATAGTTGCTTCGGTAAAATCTATATCATAATAGAAAAAGCCGGGACCATTTTCAATCACTGGTCCTACAGTTAGCTTTGCATCTTTATATAAGTTCTGGACTGCCATTCCCAAAAGGTGGGCAGCGGAATGTTGAAATGTTTCCCAACCCTCCTTGTCTTGGAAGGTCAGAACTTCCAGTTTGGGGGAAGGATCAGGGGTTGTTATCGTGTCCACGGTCCGGCTTAGATCCAGGACTTCGGTGCCGTTAAGACGGACTGCCAATGCCTTGTTCTTTAAGAACGGAAGTTGGGATTCTATAAAATCCTTAAACGTGGATCCGGACTGGACTTCTTTCGAGCTACCATCCGGTAAGATAAATTTGATTGATTGATTCTGAACTGCCACAGTTACCCCTACTTCCATTCCGTCGGTGGGAGGTTTTTTTCGCAAGCTATTCCACTTGACCCTTGCCCCGCTTGCAAGAGCCTGTCCGTAATGAAAGCGTTCTTGGTTTTAGAAAACGGGGACGTATACGAGGGCGAGTCCTTCGGCTACGAAACTGGGTCCGTCGGGGAAATCGTTTTTAATACTTCCATGGCGGGTTACCAGGAAATCCTTACAGATCCTTCCTACGCCAATCAGATCGTCACACTCACTTATCCGATGATCGGGAATTACGGGATCCATCCCGACAATATGGAATCCGGAAAAATCCAAGCCTCCGGAATGATCGTGAAGGAATACGTGGATAGACCTTCCAATTTCAAAGCGCAAAAGACATTATCTCAATTCTTAAAAGATTACAAGATCCCTGGGATTCAGGGAATCGATACAAGAAAGCTGACCCGTTTTATCCGTACCAACGGAGCTCCGAACGGAGGGATCTTCGTCGCAAATGAATACTCGGACCTATTCCTACAGGAAGTTAAAAAATTCCCAGGGATAGCGGACGCGGATCTTGCAAAAGTGGTTACTACGAACAAGAAATACGAGTTCGGAAATAACTCCGGCAAAAAATACAAACTCGCAGTGTATGATTACGGAGTTAAAACCAATATACTCCGACTCTTGGATGCAGCAGGTTTTGCAGTAACCGTATATCCTGCCCAAACTCCCGCGCCAGAGATCATGAAAGATGGAATAGATGCATTCTTCTTGTCCAATGGTCCCGGAGACCCGGCTGCCTGCACCTACGCAATCGATTCTACAAAATCCATATTAGAAAATAATTATCCTCTTTTCGGAATCTGTCTAGGTCATCAGATCATAGGCCTGACTCTCGGAAAGAAAACGGAAAAAATGAAATTCGGCCATAGAGGCGGAAACCAACCTGTAAAAAGCTTGGAGACCGGAAAAGTCGAGATCACTTCTCAGAACCATGGGTTTGCAGTAGTAGCAGAGACAACCGAAAAGGAACCGATCTCATTCATCAATTTGAACGACGACACAGTAGAAGGGATCTTAAAATCCGGATACCCTCTTCTCTCCGTGCAGTATCACCCGGAAAGTTCTCCCGGTCCGAATGATAGTCGTTATTTGTTCCAAAAATTCTACGATCTAGTAGATTCTACTAAGAAGAAATAAAAAGGCCCGGATCATTAAATCCGAGCCTGAAACAAATCTAAGATTGTTCATTTAAGAAATCTTGATTTAAACCTGTCATTTCCTTCTCAGAAAATATAGGTCTGAGTTATTACTTAATCTTTTCTAAATACTTAGCAAGGTTGCCTATATGCTGCTTGGCGCCTTCGATTGCTCCAAATTTTTCATTCACTCTGATTAGCTCTTCTTTGCTCGGGAAGATCTGCTCCATGATCAGATTCGTACCTTCTCCTGCTTTCTCGAATAGGATCCTGGACTCAAAATGCACATCGTGGTCGGCTTCTCCGTCACCCAAATGTTGATAATGAATATAATGAGGTTCCTTGATATCCGTGAAACGGATCTTGTTATTATAATCATGCCCGTCCGGACCGTGCATGATGAACTCCCAAACTCCATTGTTTGAAAAATCCATGTATTTCGTGGTCAGTGTAAATCCATCTGGCCCCCACCATTCTGCAAGATGTTCTGCGGAAGACCATACTTCGAAAAGCAATTCGACCGATACATCGAAGTATCTTTTATAGGTGACCTTATTTTCTTCTATCGTTGTTTCTACGTTATTTTTTACCACTGGATCTCTCCTTCTTGATCTTCATTACATACTTGTCTAATTTATCCAAGCGCTTGTGCCATAGATCTATGATGCTCGCTAACCATTCTTCCATTTCGCTGACCTGAGCTCCGTTTAGACTATAGACACGCCTTTGCGCATCCTTCTTCATATAAAGGACCTTTGACTCTTTCAGGATTTTTAAGTGATGGGAAATGGCTGGGGCACTGATCTTGAAATTCTGCCCTATTTCCGTAGAGGTCAGTTCGCCGTTCTTGGCGACCAATCTCACAATTTCCATTCTGGTATCATCCGCAAGAGCTGCAAAGGCGTTCATATATCCATTATTTAAACGATTATTTAATTAAATCAACGTTTAAATAATAAAAAAGTAAAAAATGTTACGGCACCATATTGGGATTTTTTCTTTAAAGAAATGAATCATTTTGGGATTGGAGTTTAAATTTTAGAGAATATCCAGTTTGGCCGCCCCCTTCGGGTCGGGCTGCTGCGAGTTCGCTTACGCTCATCCGAGCTTCGCTCGGACTTACGCTTTCCGAATCCCTGGCGGGTTTAATTTGATTCTAAAATCCGGATTCAATAATTTTTAAAGGACAACTATCTGTTAGACCGGAATCTCGATTATCCGGAGTGCGATTTATACGGAAGGCCAATCTAGATAGTATTCAATAACGATTTTATAATGAATGGCCATTGATAGATCGGCTTCGGTTCTTCTCCCAAGCGAACGATTACTGCGTTCTTGCTAGGAGAAACGAAAATGATCTGCCCTAGATTTCCTCTGGCCATATAATCGTAAGTGCCGTCTGCATTTTTCATTCCCCACCAATGATACTTATAGTACCCTCCGGACTTCTTCCAAAAAGAGAATACTTTCCAATCTCTTTCATCTTTCGGATCGGGAGTTGTCGCTTCTAAAACCCAATCTTTGGAAAGTATCTTGTGCTTGTTCCAGATCCCTTTGTTTAAGAACAACAATCCGATCCTTGCAAAATCCATGGCTCTTGCATTTAAACCTACATGAGCTCTTTCTAAACCGTCTTCTTTACTATCCAAGCTCCAGGTGGCACTCGCTTCCATTCCCATCGGCTTCCATAATTTTTCCTGGGTATATTGGGACACGCTCATCTGAGTCGCTCTCTCTAAGATCATTCCTTCTATGAGAGGATAGAAATCATTATAATTAAAAAGCTTTCCAACAGCATCATTGCCTCCATGCAAAGAAAGGATCAACCTTCTTAGATTATTTCCGTAGAAAGTATTCACGTCATTCGAAAATGGAATGAATAGAAAGAAGGTCTCCTCGATTCGAGTATAGTCTATCCCAGAAGACATCATCATCAAGTCTCGAATGGTAAGAAGATCGATCCCTCTGTCTTTTAACTCCGGAATGTATTTGATCACTGGATCATTCACGCTTCCGATCTTACCTTCTTCGATGGCGATCCCGATCAAAGTAGAGGTAATAGACTTGGCCATCGAAAAGGAAGTTTGGGACGAGTCCTTTTGAAATCCATTGAAGTAATTTTCATAAAGGACTTTTCCGTCTTTGATAATGATAAGAGTATTCGTATTTGTGATCTTTAAGATCTCTTTGCTAAAAAGAGTTTCTTCCCCTTTCATTGTCCTAAAAGTCAACTTCTCAGGAAGATCCCATCCTTCTTTCTTTTCTATGACGGAGACAGGAAGAGTAGTTTCCACTGTTCGTTCCGGAAAGATCCGATTTGTTTCTAAGCTCGGATACAAATGAATGAGAGCTCTATAATACGTATTATTACAAGAGATCAGTAGAACAAAAAAAGGAAGGGCGATGAGAAGAAAGATCTTTGGAAGAATGGATCTAGGATTCTTAGAAGCCATAGTCCTTTGACGGATTAAGGTCAAAAAACGGTTTTAATATTTTTCAGGACTCTTCGATCAGCTCGAGCATTCTTTCTTTTTCTCGAGTGTCCGCGGGGTAGCAAAGAGTTTGGTTGGATGTGGAAGTTTGGAAGTCCTTATTCTTGCGATCCATTTCCACGATACGATTTCGGATCTTGCGCACTACGATCTGAGTTTCTTCTCGATCTTTTCCGTCCAGCACGACCACGTATTTTCCTTGGCCAACTCTATAGCAATAATCAGTTTCTCCCAGATTTTCCTGAATGGAAGCTCTCAGCTCCTCGCAATAATAAGAGAAGAACCCTGCTCCCTTAATTCGCACCATTCTACTTGCGTTCTGGACCTTGAACACTGTCAGACTAAAAGGAGCACCTATCTTTGCAGATCTTGCAATTGCTTCGTCAATCCTGGTTTCTACAGGACTGAAAGGATCGCGGAAGACAGCGTCCCTCTCTTCCAACATTAGTAAATTAGAAAGTACTGGAGCAGCGATCTCGGAAATACCTACAGCAGTTTCTCTGTCAGTATCCGTCCAAGGAACTTCGGTCTCATGGACAACAAGCATTCCCACTAGCCAATTCAAATTCAAGAACGGAAGAATATCGAAATCCCTCATAAGCCCAAGTTCATCGTTGGAAAGCTGGGACAATAATTCCGGGTTCTTTCTAAAATTAGAAATCCTGAATACTCCAGGAACGTTAGCGATAATTCCAACCAGATTGGAATCCAGGGCTAGCCTGAATTTTCCAGCAGTATCCGGGGTCAGCAAATTTGTTCCGAAGACTTTATATTCCTTGCGAGTAGTTCTATCCAAGAGAAGGAAACTCCAACGTCTAAGCCCGAGTTCTTTCTTGAATGTCTCTACTAAATAATCGTAAGCTTCGTCCATGTCTCTCACGGATGCGAGATCTCTTGCACTCGAGAGAATCCTTTCATTCCCCTTCAGGACCTGTCTGAGTTTTTCATTCTCTTGGTGGAGATTTTCCAGATCCATGATCCTGCGGAGAACTGAACCTGCCATTTCTCCTACGATCTTCAGGAACTCCAAATCCTCGATCGTATAATCCTCTCCAGCAACAGTCTTGCTTAATATTATAATTCCATAAAATTCATCATAGCTGCGGATCGGGACGAGCATCTCTGCAGAAGTCTTTTCTAAGATCTCTTTTTCTTTTTTAGGAAGAGCAGACTTGAAGAGCTCTTTTGCATATACGACCGAAGAAGTTTTCAAAGCAGCGTGGTAGGTCTCATCACCCGTTTCTAATACCCAATCAGGATCCGCGCCTATTCCCTGCGCTTCCACAACTCTTAACAGATCATACTCTCCATTGGTAGAAGAAAAGATCACTATGGACTCTGCGCCTATTTGTCCTTGGATGGAATAACTCAAATTTTCGAAGAAGGTTGTAAAGTCGCGAGAGGCGGATATCTCTTTAGAGATCTCGAATACGGAGAGATAATTTTCCAGCTTCTTACGGGACGCGATCTGCAGATCAATCGGCATGGTTGAATAATCCGAATCGTCATCGAAAAGAAAGCCCGAAGCCTCTCTATCTGTTTGCTCTTTATTTAATGGACGCTTGGCTTCTTGGTTCGCCTGGCTCTCAGCATCCTTAATCCAATCTCCGAAAGGATCCTTAATATCATCCGACTTAGGAAGATCCGGATCAAAAATAGAATCTTCTTCCTTAGCCTCGCTTGCTTTGGATAGAAGTCCCTTGCTCGGTGCCTCTTCCTTTTTCTCAGGCTCGTCTAGATTTCCAAAGTCTGAACCGAGATCCGTATCTCCGAAATCCATTCCAAAATCGGGATCAGAATCATCACCGCCAAAAGTAGGAGCTTCTTCTTCAGAAGAAAGTAGATTGCCAAGTTCGTCTTCGGAGAGTGCGATCGGCTCTTGGTCTTCTCCTGAAGAAATATCGAAGTCGCTTGCACCTTGATTATCAAATGCTGAATCCGGAAAGGAAATATCCGAAGCATCCTCGTCTTGAGAAAAGGAACTAGGAGAAAGGTCGGCGCCCAGATCGAAATCTCCAAAGTCTTCGCCGTTAGTATCGAATGAATAAGATTCTTCTGGTGCTGAAATGCTTTCAGGTTCGAAGTTTGTAGGATCTTCGTAAACGGAGACTGGTTTCGGCTCCTTCTTTCCACCGAAGTCCATTGCTTTTTCCAAAAGTCCTTTAGCGCGCACTGCCATGGACTTTTTTAAGAGAGAAGGTTTGTCTCCGCTAGAAAGTGAAACTGAGGACGAAGCAGTAGCTCCGGGGTCAACGGATCCCGAACGGATTAAACGCGTGACCTTATCCAGCAGTCCCATCGTTAAACGCCGATTTGTTTCATTAATTTCTTATAAAGTTCGAAATAATCGGAACGAGAGAAATCGCGGATCATATCGTCCGGAAGATTTCCCAATAGCTCATCCAGATAGAGAAGAATCCTCTTCATCTCGTCTTGAGTAGGAGCGATCTCTTCTCCATCAGCGGTTTGCGTAGCTCCCGCTTGTCGGATCTCCTCTAACGGAGAAAGTTCATTCTCATCCGCATACTCGTCTAAGACAAAGTTCAATTCTTCTTCAGGAGGAAGAGTATCTATCGTAGGAATAATCTCTTCTCCAGTATGATCGATAAAGTCCATATCCGCGATCGGCATGTCCCCACCAAAGGAGCCTAACGCATCCAGATCGGATTCAGCAGGAGAAGAAGATAATAAATCGTCCAACTCCCCTTCTTCCATTTCGTGTGGAGCATCATCCGAGAGTAAATTTCCGAGTTCATCGTTAGAAAGAGTGATCGGTTCATCCGCCCCTTCTCCCAAATCCCAATCGGAAGGAGCCGCAGGTTCAGAAGCTCCCAGATCATTTACATCTGCAACCGGACCATCCCAATCGATCTCATAATCTCCGGCAACTTGCTCTGCTGCATTCGCAGTTTCTTCCAACTCGCTGATAGGAAGAGAGATCGGTTCGTCGGAATCTTCTTCCAAGCCGAGAGAAGTATGATCTTCCTCTTCTTCGGTTCCGTCTGATAATAAATTTCCTAATTCGTCTTCGGAGAGAGCGATCGGCTCGTCTGCTTCCGCATCCAGGCTAAAGTCTCCGAACTCAACGGCGCTCTCTCTGGATGCGTCTTCTTCCGGTTCGAAATTCATTCCGTCGAAAGAAGTCTCTTCTTCTCCAGAAGAAAGTAGATCGCCCAACTCATCGTTGGAGAGTGCGATCGGTTCTTGATCCTCTTCTTCGTCCATAACGGAATCGAATGCAGAAGTTCCTTCTTCCTCTTCGGAAGAAAGTAGATTGCCTAGCTCATCATCGGAAAGTGCGATCGGCTCGTTATCATCTCCGTCTCCTAAGAAATCGGAGTCTAAGGTTTCTAATTCGGAAGAAGAATCGATAGATGCCTCTTCTTCTGTTCCTGAGGATAATAGATTTCCAAGTTCGTCATCGGAGAGTGCAATCGCTTCGTCCTCTCCTCCTTCTGCGAATAGATCTTCGTCATCGGATCTAAGATCAGGAAGCTCGGTAATTTCTTCTTCTGTGGAAGAAGATCCAAGTATATCATCGTCGCTCGCAGAAGTGAAATCTCCCAAAGATTCCAAGATAGGTTCTTCTTTAGATGCGCTTGTATCTTCGAAGTCTCCCAGATCCAATCCACCGTCTAAAGGATTTGCGGATTCTGAAATTCCCAGATCTTCGAAATCGGAAACAGGAAGAGAGATAGAATCTTCTTCTTCATCATCTGAAGAGAATTCGTCAGAAGCATCCTCGCCTTCTTCTGCGCCAGGATCAAAATTAAAATCAGTCAGATCTAATTCGGAATCATCATCCGATTTTCCGAAATCAAGTTCGGTAGCTTCTTCAAAAGGAGAATCAGGAGCACCAATATCGTCTAAGCTGATGGAGTCCGCGTCGTCTTCCGGATTAGAAGAGAGCAAGTTTCCAAGCTCATCGTCGGAGAGTGCGATCGGCTCGTCATCTTCTTCGAGAGAAGATAAGGAAGAAGGTTGCGTTTCGTGAACGCTTCCAAGATCCAGATCTCCGAAATCTCCCATCTCATGGAAGGAGTCTTTGGAATCGGAAGGTTCGTCTCCCAAGAGATGATCCAATTCGTCCGTAGAAAGTGCGATGTCTTTCTCTTCTTCTCCTTCAAAGTCCAGATCTCCGGCAACTTCGGAAGAAGGTGTGGAGAAATCGGTTTCTCCAAGATCGGCAAAGCCTTCGTCAGCAATAGAAGGAGTAAAATCCTCCGCCATGATATCGTCTAACTCATGTTCGGAGAGAGAGATCGGTCCCTCGTCATCGGAGATCATATCATCTTCGTGAGTGCGAACGGAAGGCTCTTCTGTTGTGCCAGTATCTTCTTCGTCCATGCTGAAGTCGGCGAGATCGGCAGCTATATCAATATTATGTAATTCGTCGTCGGAAAGAGAGATCGGGGCCTCATCCATTTCCATATCGGAGAGTCCGACTACTTCGTCGTGGTCTCCTTCTCCTCCCCATTCGAAAGGCTTATCTTCGGAATGGAATGCAGAAGAAGGAATATCTCCAGGCTGAGAGAAATCTCCCAGATCCAGAGCGCCTAAATCTCCGAAAGCTTCTTCATGATCATTCGTGTCGGACGCTGCAGGAGCTTCTTCTTTCCAAGAAGGAGAGCCGGAACCGGAAGAAGGTGGGATCGGAGATGTAATATCATCATCTATATCGAGTAGTCGATCTATCTCTGCATCGATCAAAGGATCTGTCAGATCGAAATCAAAATCTTCGTCCAGGTGAACGGATTCGTCTAGTTGGCTGAGGTCAGTACCGAACTCTGTATCATCAGGTTCGAAATTAGGAATATCCTCGGGATAACTGTCTCCGGAAGAAGTGAGCAATTCCTCGAAACCGGCAGTATCCACCGAATCCTCGGGGAGTGATTCGAAATTAAAATCAGAGTCTCCGCCCTCGGGGGATAATAGAGAATCTATTTCGTCCAAGCTCATTTCGCTCGGATCAAAATCATCTCCGCTTCCAGCAGGAAACCCTTCTCCTTCCTCTATCGTAAAATCGTCCGCCATGCTTCCTACAATGTACTAAAAATCCGCTCTTCCCCTATACCGAAGGATCTCCGATATAAGTGGGAAATACAATCCGAAAAATTCCGGGAAGAGAAACCTCTTCTGTGGGAATTCTCCGGTAGGAACTCTCTCTATGGCAAAGCCAAAAGAAGAGTTCCTCTTAGTAATTTTCGGAATTTAGTCCCCCGAAATATTAGCGGGAAGCCGCTAAAATTCGGGTTTTTGCTTTTTGAACGAGAGTATTTTTCTCTGTGGAAGGAGGAAGAGCTTCGGCCTCTTCTAGGGCTTTTTGGGCATCAGCCAGATCGATATCTTCTTTCAGGCTGCCATGGTCGGTTAGGATCGTAACCTTATTGTCTCGGACCTCGAAAAATCCGCCTTCAATAGCCGCGATCTTGGTCTTATTCCCTTGTCGGACTTCCAACACACCTATCCCCAGAAGAGATACCAAGGAAGTATGCCCCGGATACACTCCGAAGAAACCGTCACTCCCAGGCACGACGAGGCTATCAGCATCGCCGTGGAAGAGAAGTTTCTCAGGAGAGATTACGGAAACGTCCAGTTTAGGAGAAGCCATCGATTATGCCCTCAGGTTTTTGGACTTCTCGATCACGTCTTCTATGGTTCCTACCATGTAGAAGGCTTGCTCAGGAAGATGGTCGCAATTTCCGGAAATCACTTCTTTGAAAGAGCGAACTGTATCCGCAAGTTTCACGTATTTACCAGGAGTTCCGGTGAATACTTCTGCAACGTGGAAAGGCTGAGAAAGGAATTTCTCGATCTTTCTTGCACGTGCCACGAGAACCTTATCGTCCTCGGAAAGTTCGTCCATTCCCAAGATTGCAATGATATCTTGCAGGTCTTTATAACGCTGAAGGATTCTTTGCACTTCTCGAGCAACAGTGTAATGCTCTTGTCCCAGAACCTCTGCGTTCATCACGCGAGAAGTAGAATCAAGCGGGTCAACCGCAGGATAAATCCCTTTATCGGAGATCGCACGAGAAAGAACCGTAGTTGCATCCAAGTGAGCGAACGCGTTTGCAGGAGCCGGGTCAGTCAAGTCGTCCGCAGGAACGTAAATCGCCTGAACGGAAGTAATGGATCCCTTACGAGTAGAAGTAATACGCTCTTGAAGAGCACCCATCTCTGTGGAAAGAGTTGGTTGGTATCCTACCGCAGAAGGCATACGTCCAAGAAGCGCAGATACTTCGGATCCTGCTTGGGAGAAACGGAAGATATTATCTACGAAGAGTAGTACGTCTGTTCCGATGGAATCACGGAAATGTTCCGCCATTGTAAGAGCAGAAAGAGCAACGCGAAGACGAGCACCAGGAGGCTCATTCATCTGACCATAGCAAAGTACGGTCTTGTTGATAACTCCGGATTCTTTCATCTCTCTCCAGAGGTCGTTTCCTTCTCTGGTTCTTTCGCCAACACCTGCGAATACTGAGAATCCACCGTGTTGTTTCGCGATATTATTGATCAATTCTTGGATAAGTACTGTCTTACCAACTCCGGCTCCTCCGAAGAGTCCGGTCTTTCCTCCCTTGATATAAGGAGCGAGAAGGTCGATTACCTTGATCCCTGTTTCGAAGACTTCTGTCTTAGGAGAAAGATCTTCGTAACTTGGAGCCGCTCTGTGGATCGGCTTACGCTCTTTCACTTGGATAGGAGCGCCTTCGTCGACTGGATCTCCTAACACGTTGAAGATCCTTCCCAGAGTAACGTCACCTACAGGAACAGAGATAGGAGATCCTGTATCGGAAACTTCCTGGCCTCTAACAAGACCGTCAGTGGAAGAAAGTGCGATCGCTCTCACTGCGCTTCCGCCGATATGCTGTTGCACTTCTGCGACGATTTTTTCCTTTTTGCCTTCCACAATCGCTTCGATCTCGAGCGCGTTGAAAATTTCAGGAAGATTTCCGGATTCGAATTCGATATCCAAAACCGAACCGATGATTTGCTTTACTTTACCTTTGCTCATCCAAGTAACTCCAATACCAGAACTAGTTTAGCGAGTCCGCTCCCGCTACGATTTCCGAGATCTCCTGAGTGATCTTTGCCTGACGAATACGGTTGTAACCGCGGGTCAATAGCTTGATCATTTCGGAGGCCGCGTCCGTTGCGGATTTCATGGCCACGCGCTTTGCGATCTGCTCGGAGCAATTCGCTTCCAGGATCGCCTTTAAAAATGCAGTCTTAACGACTAAGGGAAGAAGAGATTCTAAGATACTCTCCGGATTCGGCTCATACAACACGTTAGATCCGACATTGGACTGTCCTTGGGCTTCGAAAGGAAGCACCTTGGTCACTCCTGCTTCTTGGTTCGAAGAAGAATGATAGATAGTAGAAACGATTTCTACTGAATCCACTTCTTCTTTTGCGAACATGGACAAGAAGAAGTCAGCAAATTCCTCTGCTTCTTTGTATCCTGACTTATCGTCTATATGAGTGTAGGATTTCTCGATCTTCTCCTTCGCGAATTGGAAATAGGAGATTCCCTTTTTTCCTACCACGAAGAGTCGAACGTTTACGCCTTTTTCTTTCCATTCCTGGATGCGACTTCGAGCGGCACGAATCGTCTTGGAGTTATATCCTCCGCAAAGACCTCTGTTCGCTGTGATCACAAGCAAGGCAACCGAACGGATTGCATTCGGTTTTCGTAAATAAGGACTCTTCACGACGGCAGCCAAAGAGGCTAAAGCTCCCACCAATTCCTTGATCTTATTCGAGAAAGGATGGGAAGCGTTTACCCTATCACTCAACTTTTTGGATTTAGCCGTAGCGACCATTTCCATTGTGCGAGTGATCTTCCGCGTGTTTTTAACGGAGCTAATCCGTTTCTTTATTTCCCGGGGTGTAGCCAAGATCTTTCCCTTTTATTTCAGGTTCTTAACGAAATCAGCAGCGATTGCGCCAACGACTTCGCCGAGTTTTCCTTCGTCGGAGATTTTCTTTTCGGTACGGATCGCATTCAGGACATCGGAATGTTGAGCTCTAAGAGTATTCAACAAATGAGTTCCGAACTCGCGCACCTTGGATACAGGAACTTTGTCCATGTGACCACGGGTTACTGCGAAGATCTCAACCACCTGCTCTTCTACCGGATAAGGGCTGGAAACAGGTTGCTTTAACATTTCAACGATGCGGTATCCTCTGTCCAACTGAGCCTGAGTAACAGGATCCAGATCGGTTCCAAGCTGAGCGAAAGCTTCCAACTCGCGGAACTGAGCCAATTCCAGTTTCATTTTTCCGGCTACCTGTTTCATCGCCTTGATCTGAGCGGCAGAACCCACACGAGATACGGAGATACCAACATCCACTGCAGGACGAACCCCGGATGCAAACAGGTTGGATTGAAGATAGATCTGACCGTCAGTGATAGAAATCACGTTAGTCGGAATATAAGCAGAAACCTCACCCTCTTGGGTCTCGATGATCGGAAGCGCAGTCAGTGATCCTGCTCCGTATTTCTCATCAAGTTTAGCCGCACGCTCTAACAAGCGAGAGTGAAGATAGAAAACGTCTCCAGGATAAGCTTCGCGGCCCGGAGGTCTACGAAGAAGGAGACACATTTGGCGATACGCAACCGCTTGCTTAGACAAGTCATCATAAACTACCAGAGTAGCTTTCTTCTCATTATACATGAAGTATTCAGCGAAGGAACAACCGGAATAAGGAGCGATGTATTGCAGAGGAGCAGGATCCGCAGCAGTAGCGGAAACCACGATGGTATAATCGAGGGCGCCAACAGCTTTCAGTTTTTCTACGATAGTAGCAACGGTAGAAGCTTTCTGTCCGATCGCTACGTAAACGCAGATAACTCCGGAACCTTTTTGGTTGATGATCGTATCGAGAGCGATGGAAGTTTTTCCAGTTCCACGGTCTCCGATGATCAACTCCCTTTGTCCGCGTCCGATCGGGATCATTGCGTCGATACTTTTGATACCTGTTTGAAGAGGCTCTTCTACAGGTTGTCTTTTAGAGATACCTGGAGCAGGGCTTTCTACCGCGCGAGTGTGCTTGGTATTGATTGGACCTTTTCCGTCCAAAGGCTCACCCAGAGGGTTTACCACGCGTCCGAGCATTTCCGGTCCTACCGGAACCTCAAGGATCTTACCGAGCCTTTTAACGCTGAAACCTTCGCGGATATTCTTATAATCTCCGTAAATAATAACACCCACGGAGTTGTCTTCGAGGTTGAATGCTTGTCCTCGAACTCCGTTTTGGAATTCAACAAGCTCTCCGGCCATTACGTTTCTAAGACCGAATACTCTCGCGATACCGTCCCCTACTTCTAGAACGGTTCCAACTTCCTCAACACCCAGGTCTTTTTTATAATTTAAAATTTCCTGTTTGAGAACCGACGTAATTTCGTCCGTTTTAATTTTCATAAACAACTCCGACCGGTAGTTTGCTTTCCAGCAAGGTCTGCCTTACTTTCTTAAGCTGGTTCTTCATAGAACCGTCGATTGACAAGTCTTGGAAGCGGACCACGAACCCACCGATTAGGCTTGGGTCTTCACTTGATTCCAAGATAAACTCTGATTTGAATCTTTCTTTTAGTACGTCGCGCAGTTTAGAAAGAGCACCTTCGTCTAACGCAGGATAGCTTTTCACTTTTGCACGAATTCTTCCCGCCTTGCGATCCAGCTCTTCTTTCAAAGCCTCATGGATTTCGGAAAGAAACGAAAATCTTCCTCTGCGGAGAAGGACCAGCAAAAAGTTCAGAGTGGTCTCCGAAATTTTGCCTTGGAAGGTTTTTAGTAAAACTGCTTCCTTTTCTTCTCTCTTTACAGAAGGAGTTTCGAAGAAATCTCGAAACTGAGATTCTACCTGAAAGATACTTACGATAGAATCCAGTTCCTGTTCTGCTTCTTCCGGGGAAGAGCTTGCTTCGGCAAATGCCGCAGCGTATGTTTTTGGGATCGCAGAATAGCTCATTTTATGCGCTCAGTTTCCTGATCTTACCTAACTCGCTTTCGATAAATGATTTATAATCATCCGCTTTGAGCTGTTTCTCCAGAACCAATCCGGCAACCTGAACGGTCATATCCACGATCTGTCCTTGAAGCTCGGCCAATGCTTTAGATTTTGCGAGTTCTATGTCTTTCAAAGCTCCGTCTTTTAGGGACTTCACTTCTTTCGCAGCCTCATCCAACATTTTGTTTTTGAGATTGGTAGCGTCCGATTTTGCTTCTGCTACGATTCCGCTCGCTTGGTCCCTTGCTGCTGCGATTTTTGTTTCATAATCTTTGAGCAGGGCTTCCGCTTCGGAACGTACGTCAGCAGCTTTTCGAATATCGTTTTGGATGGTCTCCGCTCTTTCATCAAGAGCTTTGAGAATTACATCCCAAGCGAAAACTTTAAGGATAACTACGACGATTAGAAAAGTAATCAGGGTCCATATTAATAGACCCGGATTTACATCTAATAATCCGCCTAGCCCCTTACCAGCTGCTAAGAGAAACAAGATTATTTACCTTCTGCGGGAGCGGAAACTGCTGCAGGGTTTGCAGCTTTAGCTTTTACTGCTTCGTTCAAAGTTCCGCCAGCAAGGAACGCAATTACGATTGCGAACAGAGCGGCACCTTCGATAAGTGCTGCAGAAATGATCATCGCAGTTTGAATTTTTCCAGCTGCGTCAGGTTGACGGCTGATTCCTTCAGCTGCAGAACCACCGATTCTTCCGATTCCTAAACCTGCGCCTAAAATAGCGAGGCCAGCTGCGATTCCCACTCCGATGTATCCAAGTCCGAATTCCATTTTACTACTTTCTCCTATTTGAAATCAAAACGCTTTATAATAAAATTAGTGCCTGTGCATGCTCGATCCGATAAAGAGCGAGGTTAATAACGCGAATACGTAAGCTTGAAGGAATGCGACAAACAACTCCAAGAAGTAAATCGCAGTAGCTCCCGGAACGGAAGCGAAGGCCCCTACCGCGTAGGATTGGAATTGGAAAACAAATCCAAGTAGGGCCAAAATGATCACGTGTCCCGCAGTCATATTCGCTAAAAGACGCACTGTAAGAGCGAAGGCTTTAGCAAGAGGCGAAATGATGAATTCCAAAGGCCACATGAGTATATACAAAGGCCAAGGAACTCCATTCGGTACGGAATGAAGAATGAATTTAGGTCCTTGGTATACAAAGCCTGTTCCGTAGATCAAAAGCAATGTGATCAGAGCTAAGCTGACAGTAACTGAGATATCTCCAGTGACGGTAATCCCGTTCCAAACTTTCGCGATCCAGATCGACTCATGATGACCGGAAGCTAATGCCGCTGCTGCCTCTGCTTCTTCACCGCCATTGATATAATCCATTCCGAGTTGGATCACTTCTCCCACAGGAGGGAAAAGGCCCATCAGGTTGGAGAATAGAATGAAGAAGAATAACGTGAAGATATAATGATAATAAGAATGCCCATGACCATCCATGTTCGCATCCACTACGTCTTTCTTGAGGAAACTTACAAATGCTTCGACAGCATTTGCAAATTTGCTTTGGATTTTGAGAGGATTTCGAGCGATGAGTCGAGCTGCAGGAATGAAAACGAGGAAGAGTAACAAGGAGACGATCCACATCATGGTCACTCGACGAGTGATATGAAGATCAAAACCGCCTACGAAATGAAATCTATGACCGGTATGATGATCGACAAAGATATTCTCGTTGTGAGAATCGAAACCTTCGTGTCCTTCATACACTCTGGTTCCCCCGATATTAAAAGGAAACTCAACATGGTCCATTAAGTGATGCACCAACACTTCGTTCAGATCGAAGGATTTGTCTACACTCTCGGATGCGAACAATGGTAATGAGAAAACGATCAATATTGCGGCGAAGATTTGTTTCAACATACTTATAAAAGATCCCTATCATCAGGGAGGAAAGATATTTCGGGAGAGCACCATCCCAGGGTCTTATTCCTACAAAATTTCGAGTAAAACGCGTATATCTTTGCGTTTATGCCCTTCACCTTGCGAATACCAATATTAAAATGTTCGCGAAATGAGCAATAAAAAAACCGAGAATAAAACCTTCCCGTTCACCCATCCAAATAAACAATAGCAAACCGGCTGTTTGTGTTAATAAAGATAGAACAGTCGTTCCAAGTTGGGCGGAAAAGTCTTCTTTCGGGAGTTTAGAAAGTATATAAAATCGGAGTGAATAAAAACCGAAAGAGAGCAGAAGAGAAAGAAACACCCCCTTCCAAAATCCGGAAAATGGTTCCGGTAGAGATCCGTAACAGACCCAGCATACCAGAAGAAGGAAAAATGCCCCGATATAATATTTTCTGGGTTTAAGAAGGCCTTCTCCCCCTTCTCCCATGCGATTATTTATCTCCCTTCTCGAATTGCCCTGCTCTGTACAAAATGTAATAGATCCCATAGCTAAAGCCGAAGACTAAACCTCCGAGGATCCCGAAGGGAGACCAACTGAATTTGGAATCCAAGTATCTCCCTATAAAGAAGGAAGCGCCAATGATAAAGCAAAACTCCATTCCGAGGCTAGCGAGTCCCCAAGGAGATTGATTTTTATCAGAAGGAGGTTTGGGAGATTCTTCCATATTATTCTAAGATGGTTCCGATCCTGGACCAGCGGATCTCCATACGAGGAATTCTATAGAAGATCGTGCTTTTAAGCCAGCCCATTTGGTCTCTGTCCAAATAACTAGAATGCATTTTAGGGATCGAATTGTAATATCCGGTGTCCTTACACTTGGATTCTAATTCGTCTCCTTCATATCTGGGTGCATCGCTTTGCCCTAGGTCTGCCAGATCTTTTCCGCTCTTGTACTGACAAACATGATCCTTCCAATTGATGGAGAAATAGATCATGAGGGCCTTTCCGAGCACGTCTTCTCTTGGCACAAATCCCCAATCTCTGGAATCGAATGAGTTCGGTCGATTGTCCCCTTGCATCATATAATAATTTTCTGGAATTAGACAACCGGTAGGCTTATAGCAATCAGTGCCCTTTTCTATATGAGGACCCTCGATTACATAATGTCCGAAGCCAGGTTTCTTCTCTTGGAAAACATAGTTCTCCACGGCACCCGGATCATCTAGATCATAGAGCAGACTTCCGGGATCGACTTCTTGGAATTCGTACGGTTGGAATTCTTGGCTCCCCTTCTCCATATATTCTATGGCACCGTAATAGATCTGCTTTCCATCGCGGATCAAAGGCTTGGGAGTAATTCGGATCCGATCACCTGGAATTCCGATCACTCTCTTTACGAAACGCTTAGGGAACCAACCTTCTCTGGATTCTCCTGGTTCGCGTAACGCGCCAGCCGGTGGAACGAAGGTCACGATATCTCCTCTCTTAGGATCATCGTAACGGAGCAGCTCCTTTTCGGTAAACGGAACGCGCAGGGAATATCTCATCTTATTCACAAAGAGAAAATCTCCGATCTTCAAAGTAGGGATCATCGAACCGGAAGGAATATTATTCGCGTCCAAGACGGAAGATTTAAAAGCCAATACTAATAAAACGATGAAAAGAAAAGAGAATGTGGAATCTACAGATTCTTCCCCGATGATTGTTTGGACCCAGGAAGGGAGATGTTTGACGAAGGTACTGCCCTTAGGCTTATTCATAGGTCTATTGATACGGAAAGTGGATTTCCCGTCAATAACACGCCGGTATTGGCCGAAGATCCGAATTCAGAGCGTCTCGCAATTTCAGTAAAAAATCAAAAATCCTTACTCTTTTTTGGAAAAAGACGATACTAGAAACGTGAAAGAGCAGATAGACCGCAAAATCATCGAACTCAGACGCTACCTCATCTCTCTGATGCGTAGTTATCCTATCGTCGGCCTCAAAGGCGGAACGGAGACGGAAGACATGGACTCTGATGAGATCCGAGTCTTGCATATGATCGCTAAGGATCTGGTCCCGGTCACTGTTAAGATTGGTGGCCCGGAGGCGAGAACCGATATCCGGATGCTCGTGAAGGAAGAAATCGAAGGGATTTCCGCTCCGATGATCGAGTCTGCTTACGCTCTTAAGAATTTTATTTCTACTCTCAAAAGCATGCTCACTCCTGTCACTTTTTCAAAAGTGAATAAGGCAATCAATTTGGAGACGATTACCGGTTATAAGAATATGCTGGAGATCGCCGATTCTAAAGCATTCGAAGATCTAGACCAAGTAACCGCTGCCAGATCCGATCTATCCGCATCCATGGGACTCATCCCGGATGATATAGAAGTCATGAAGGTGACCCGTACAATCGTAGCCATCTCTAAAGATAGAGGAAAGAAGACTTCTGTTGGCGGCACGATCACTAAACAGAATTTCAGAAAGATCGCCGAGGAAATTCGTCCGGACAAGATCAACTCCCGCCACGTATGCGTGGACGCTATTCAATCGGCAGAAAAAGTCGCAGAAGAAGTAGCGGAAGCTATGCTTCAGTTCGAGATAGAACTGTATGATCTGTTTTCTATATTAAAGCCGGAGAAATCCTACGGATATAAGAATCGTATGGAGACGAACCGGGAAAGGATCGGGTCCAGAAAGGTCCTCTACTCTATCCGGTAAAAAATGGCCAAAGACACCAGAGATCTTATATTAAAAACTTCTTTAAAACTCTTTTCAGAACAAGGGTACCACGGCTCTACGATGCGTCAGATCGCGCAGAGAGCCGGCCTTTCCTTGGGACTCGCCTACCGTTATTTCGAATCCAAGGAATCCATTCTAGAAGGTATCATAGAATCTCACGATACTATATTGAAGAAGTATTTACCTGAGAAATTGAACCCTTCTGAAAACAGAAGCGAGCTCATCCAGTTCTTAGGTGGACAGATCGTTAAACTCGTAAAAGAAAACGAAGAATATCTACGCCTCTATTGGAGCCTAATGCTCCAACCAAAGATCCACAGACTGAAGAAAAGAAATATCCATCTGGTAAATCTGATCTTCTATGAGAATTCTAAAAAGATAATATTGGTGCTTAAACCGAATTATTCAGAATTTGAAGTGAAGAACCTTACTTCGGCAATCATCGGCTATATGGTAAATCATCTTACCAATAAGAGAGAATTTACATTAGAAGATTTTCGTGCATATATAGTATACGCGTTGGAGAATACCTAAAAGGTTGCGGAGATAGGTAGATGATCCGCGTTCTTTCCTTTCCTCCCTCTCACTCAAAAAATTCCAACTCCAAGGCAGTCCTTAGACAAACAGATCTTTCCTTTCGCAAGAAATTCTCTTTAGCAAAGACCTTACAAAAAGAAAAGGTTTGGATCGATATAGAAAATCCAACAGAAGAGGACCTACTCTTTCTCTCTAATAATTGCGGATTTCATGATCTTGCGATCGAAGATTGCATTAACCGAAATCAAAGACCTAAATTCGAAGATTACGAGGATCACGCATTCATCGTTTTGCATAGTTTCAAGTCGGAAGGAGAACAGTCCTATGCCGCGAAAGAAACCCATGTATTCTTCAATCAGAAATTCATCGTGTCGGTTCATGAACATAAAGAACCTCTGATCGATTTCCTTTGGCATCGCTGCACAAGTGAACCGAATATTTCCTCCAAGGGAACGGATCATGTTCTCTATCTATTGTTCGATCTGCTTGTAGATTCTAATTTTCCAATTTTAGATCAAATCTCCGACGAGATCACCGACTTGGAAAATCAGATCCTTATGAATGATGTTCGGCCCGACTTCATTACGAATATATTATACATCAAAAGAAATCTGGTCAGAATGAGAAGGGTTCTTTCCCCGCAAAGAGAAGTCCTAAACCTGATCATGAGGCACGAAGACAAATTCCTTTCTGAAAAGATCCGTTTTTATTTTAGGGACGTTTACGATCATTTGAGTAGGCTTGTGGAAACCATAGACATGGACAGAGATCTGATCGGAAACTCTATGGACGCTTATTTTTCATTATTGTCCCAAAGAACAAACGATATCATCAAGCAATTGACCCTGGTCTCCATGATATTCATGCCACTCACCTTTTTAACCGGTTTCTTCGGGATGAATTTTGCCGACCTGCCTTACGGAAGTAAAACTCTCTTAGCGGCCTCCGTTACTACCATTCTTACGATACCGGCATTGATGATTTTGTATTTTAAATACAAAAATTGGTTCAAAGATTAGTCCAATCTCCATGGACAAAAAAATCGCAATTGTAACCGGAGCAAGCAGAGGAATAGGAGAAGAAGTCTCCAAGGAGCTCGCTAAGGAAGGCGTTCATATTGTTTGCGTTTCTCGCAAAAAGGAAGATTCCCAAAAAACTGTGGATTTCATCCTGAAGAATGGAGGCTCTGCGGAAGCGTTTGCTTTGGACGTTTCGGACCCTTCTGCCATTCAGGAATTTCTTTCTACAGTGATCTCTAAATTTCCAAGAATAGACATTCTTGTGAATAATGCAGGGATCTATTTGGACAAAGGCTCCATCCAAGATACGACTCTGGAAATGCTTCAAGGCACTTTGAATGTAAATCTGATCGGTCCTTTTCTTCTTTCCCAAAAGATCTTGAGCCAAATGAAGAAAAACGGTTACGGAAGAATCGTAAATGTAAGCTCCGGTATGGGACAACTCTATGATATGAGTTCGGGATATGCCGCCTATCGTATCTCCAAGACTGCGTTAAGCGCTCTTACGCGAATCCTTCATGCAGAAGCGGGAAGTCCGAATATCAAAATAAATTCAGTATGTCCCGGCTGGGTCCGAACAGATATGGGAGGTCCAGGAGCGAGCCGATCGGTAGAGAAAGGCGCGGAAACAATCGTATGGGCCGCACTTCTAAATGAAAAAGGCCCCTCAGGTGTATTCTTAAGAGATAAGAAAGAAATTCCTTGGTAATATTCTCAGATTAGCCTTTTCCAAAAAGACTTTTCACTCCGTCCACAAACTCCCTTCCCACTGGCAGGTTCGTTTCATCCTCATCTTTTAGATAGACGGTGTAAGCTCCGCCAGCTTGGGACTTGGCTGCAGAAACTATATGTCGATTCACCATGTGCTTTCTATGAATTCTTAAAAAATCGGATTTAGGAAGTTCCTTTTCCAAGTCTCCCAAAAGCCTAGCCGTTTCAAAGTCACCATCCTTGGTATGCAGGACGGAACGTTTTCCATTCGCAGTCAAATAATACAGATCAGAGAACAAAACCCTATGGATCAGTCCCCCATCTCTGAACACGAACACTGGATCCGGTTCTCCGGAACCTTTGGAACTGGAGATCGACTTCAATTGCAAATGACGTAGCGCTCTTTCCATGCAAGATGCAAATCGATCCTTTGTATAAGGCTTTAATAGATAGTCACAGGCTCCTACCTCAAATGCCTTGAGAGTATGTTCTCGATACGCGGTGGTAAAGACGATCACCGGAGATTTTTCTCCCATTTCTTCCAAGACCTGAAGTCCTGTTTTTTCGGGAAGATTGATGTCCAAAAAGAGAAGATCGAAATTTTCCTTATGCAAAAGGTCCAAGGCTTGGGATCCCGTCCGAGCAATTCCGGCGACCTCAAACTGTTTCCAATCTTCTAAGAATTTTCGGAGAAGATCCCTAGCGGGGACCTCGTCCTCTATTACTAAAACTTTATATACTGATTCCTTCATCTTGTGGCAAATTCCAATTTTAAGACGGTAATACCCAGTTTATTTTTCTCTAGTATTAAGTCGGCATTTCCGAAATTATATTCTAACCTTGATTTTATATTATCCAAGGTCCGAGTAAATTCGGATTTCTTTTTCTCCGGTAAAAACCCGTTTTCAGATTTATCATTTCCGTTATTTCTTATTTCAATTCGGATCCTTCCATCATCCTCTATAGCGCTTATCTCCAGGATACCGGATTCGGAGCGATTCTCCAGACCATGTTTAAAACTATTTTCAACCAGGGGTTGCAAGGTAAGAGGAGGGATCCTGAGTCTGGAGAAATCCCCCGATTTTTGGATCCGGATTGTGAGTGAATCTGAAAATCGTATCCTCTGCAATTCCAGATAGTTCACTGTAAAATTCCATTCTTCTGCGAAAGGTATTGTCTTCTCAAAGATCCTATCCGAAAGAAATCGATATGTTTCTGAGAGAAGGATGAGTGCATGATCTGCCTTTTGCGGGTCTGTCACTAAAAGAGAATGGACCGTATTCAAAGTATTGAATAGATAATGAGGGTCCATACGATTCTGGAATGTCCTGTATTGGATTTCCTTTAACTCGCTCTCCGTTTTTCTCCTTCTTTCGATCAGTATCTGCATGGATTTTTCCAAAAAAGAAATAAACAATGCTAAGATTAAACTACTGAGAAGAATATTGTACGAACCCCCGTGAGGTCTCTCCACCCCTTCCCCCACCAAAAGTAGAACATGTATAATCCCACCCGCGGCAACGCCTAACACGGATGCTACGGCAGAAGCGACCACTAAAAAGGCGCCTGTAAAGAAAGGACCGAACTTTCTTCTATTCAAAAACTCTACTGAAAACTCGACGATGGAACAAACAGAATGCGTCGTGACCTGAGTGGCCAAAAATACCTTCCAAAAAGGAACAGTAGAATTGTGGGCCACCAATAAAGAGTTCATCGTTCCGATGATCGTATTAATGGTGAACCAAAACAATATTTTGAAAGTGCGCATAAGAATCTTTGCTCAGGATACTAAAGAAGGATTTGTATTATTACAATCCATTTACCGAATCCCATCTAGCACTTCTTCCGAAACTCCGTCGATCCGCTTTTTCCTAACCCGTTCCAACCGGAGTATCGTTCGTTCCGCCTGGAATGAAAACTACGGAAATCGGATAGACTCGCTTATTAAAATGAAAGTCTAGTAGACAGCAGAGAAGAGATAGGATTAGCTAAACGAAATTTTTTCTTTCCTCCGTTAGGAGAAAGGGTCAAGGGGGACTTTCCTTGAAGATTCGAACCTTACGTAAGCTAGTCGCAACCGTTTGCTTTATTATGGGATCCGCGAATTTGTCTTCGGAAGAGATCGTAACGACAAAGAAGGACGAACCCGACGCTTTTTACGGTTTGAAGATCGGGGGCATCCTCTCCCCTTCTTATAACCAAAGGTTGCAAGATGGCGCCTCCGGATTAAGTAACCCTTATCCGAATCATGAACCTGGCTTCTCTACCCCATGGACCCTTCTTACCGTAACTAAAGAATGGAAGGACACAGGAGTCACCGCTGAACTTTGGGGAGAACTCATACGAGCCAGTCAATTCACCTCTGACACTCCAGTGGACGGCGGGACCAAACTAAATCCATTTACCATGGGAATTCGTAGGGCACTTATCCGCAAGACCTGGGAAACCAATCTGGGGGAATATTCGCTTACCTTTGGAATGCAGGAACTCCCTCACACGTATACTCAATGGAAGAATTATTGGCGCTGGAGATATGTAGACAAAGGTCCTCTCGAAAGTCTAGGCTTTGCTCCTGCTCCGGCAGATATTGGCTTGGGGGGAAATGCAAGATGGGATAACTTCTCCGCCCAAGTAGTCTTATCAAATGGAGAAGGTTACAGACAGATCCAAGGCACCGATTCTTTCGGATTCGATATGTCTTCTCGCGTTTCGTACGAACCTAAGTTGGGAGATGAGAATCGATTCGGATTGCATTTCTTTTATAGAAGTTCTAATTTCTCGGGCTCTTCTTACAATGATTGTAGAGAAGGAACCTCTTGCCTTGCCTCCGATAATAATCCTAAAACCAATCTAATTAAGGATGTTCGTTCCTTAGAAAGTGATTCCTATGCTCTCGAAACTAATTTTGATCGTAAAAAAGTTCTTAACTTCGGATTAGGATATGTGTTCAGAAAGCAGAAAGGTGGAGCGATCCGTGATCTTTCCAGTCAATCGCTCAATCCTGTTTCTCCTGGTCTGGACTCAACCGGGAATGCCGCTTACGCTTGGCTCTCCTTAGGTTGGGAGAATTTTAGAGTGGTGGGAAGAATGGAAGGTGGAACAGGTCAAAATGGAGTGCTCGCAGCAAACCAGGCTCAGATCAATCAGGTCCTTCCGGGAGCTCCCGCTTCCGAATATTGGAATGTTAAAAGTTATACTGTCGGTCCCTTGGTGAATTCCTCAGGATATTCGGTCCATACTTCTTTCAGAAGAGGTTCCATCTTCTTCGAATGGATCGTTTTAGATAATGTTCGCGTCTCTTTAGGTTATACCGAATCTAGAAACAGGGATGCAGACGGAGGAAGAGAGAAATCTTATATAGACCAATCAGGGAACGAAAGAACGAAAGCTGAATATATGCAACAATTCCAAGGCCAAGCGGTCAATCAAGGAATCGTTGCTTATGGTCGTTTATCGAAAGAGTTAACTCTCTGGACAACGATAGAATTTTAACGGAGATAAGTATGAAACTAAGAATATGGATGATCTTAACTCTGGTTTTATCCCTGGGTTCATTGGTCTTAATCAGCCAAGAATCCTCCGAAAAAGACGCAAGAGTTTCTTTTCTAATCGGCAAAGTGCAGATCCAAAGATCCGGCAAGGGTCCTTGGGCTACTTTACAAAAAGGAGATACAGCCTCCTCGGGAGATATAATCTCCACTGGGAATGCCTCCAAGACAACTCTCTTGTATAGAGGATCGGAATTTAAAATATTACCGAATACTAAATTAAGAATCGCTACTCTTTACAATGAGAATCAAAACGGAAAACTAGAAGTCCTCAGCGGATTTGCTTGGTTCCAATTGGTAAACTTGAAAGGCAAGAAATTCGAGGTAGGCACTCCTACTACTACTGCAGGTGTGAGAGGGACCGCATTCTCCGCTTTTCATGATGCGAGAACCAAGGACTCTTCCTTTTGTACTTGCGAAGGTAAGGTGCTCATGAACGGTTCCGGAGATCCTAAAGACGGCACTCTCCAAGAAAAAGGGAACGGAGGCTATTATCCTGGAGATGGAGGAGAGCCTAAGAGAAGTACCTACGAAGGAATTATCGTGAAGTTCAAGTCCATGCCTCCTTTCAAGGACCTGATGAAGAAAAACATTTCTTTAAAGAACTGTCTTTCTTGCCACACTCCGCAAGGCTGGACGCCGGACGATTCGGTTCCAAGCGACGAGACTTACGGAGGCAGTAAAGTTCCTTAAGGACAAACGATGGTGGTCACAGGGTTGGCCGCCCAGGTTCCTTGGAATTGCAATCCTCCGAACAGATACGGATAAGGTTCCGTATTCGGGATCGGAACAGTGATCAGCCTCAACTTGTCCGTTGTGGACGGAAGATTACAAACCGTTCCCTTAGTCGGATGAGTGATAGCTGCCAGATTCAAGGATTGAGGAAGAGGAACCTGACGTAACACGTTATTCACCAGCGGTATAATCAAGGACCGGATCAAAGGATCCACTACTTGGAAAATTCCCTTAGGATCCAAACCGAACGGATTGTACTGCAAGCCTTCCATGATATCCAGGAAGTAAGACATACTCGCCTCATCCTTATTGATTACCAAGCTCATCGCGTTTAAGTTATTGTACTGTGGAAGGTTCGTAGGATCCGGATTCACGAAAGGAACAAAATTAAAATTCCCATCACCCTTAATACTCACTCGGACCGTATTCAAAAGATAGCGACAAGAGTTGGAAGCACTGTCCGCCGCAGCTGAGGAACATGTAGCTACTCCGTTATTCGTTCCATTAGGCCTTCTTCCATAGATCCTTAATTCTAGATCTGTAAAGTTCACGACTAACGTAGGAATTGCACTCGCGCCCGCAAATTTAAATTCTCCATTCGGGGCATGGATCGCATATACATCTATATCCACATCATCCGTAGCACTCACATTCTGCACCAACTGACTCTGGTTGGATGGATTCAAACCTACAAGAGTGGATCTACCCGGAGCAAGAATATTCAAGAGGGTCCCTACTTTTACTAATTCTTGGGTTAGCTGAAAGAGAGGATCGGTTCCTGCATACGCTTCTATCGTATCGATAAAAGTCTTATTGATGCGTAAATTCAAGGCTCCGTTCTGCCATAAGCTATACGCCGCCTGAGTAACCGTATCAGCGGTTAACGTAAGAAGGAGCCCTGGATTTGCAGCGCTCTTAGAGAAAGCGAAAGTGCTAGTCAAAGGATCCGTTGTCGGAATAGGCCTAGTACTCACGAATCCATTCGAAAGCAAATGACCGTGATAATTCGGATCAGAGGTGGCCAGTGGGCTCTTAGCTACAAGACCCACATCCGCAGAAGAGACCACTCCTTTATTCGAACCGCTTACTTTAACTGCTGCATCTGTCTGAGCTTTTAGTTTCAGACTGAGCGGGAAATTACTCAGAGGAGCAGGAAGATAATTCGGAAGGATCACATCCAAACCTGGATTGTTCAAAGAAAGAACCACTGCATTCAGAGTACTCGGAAGAATATTTTGAAAGACGTCTCTTAACATAACCTGAGTAATCTTAGGTGTTAAGGAAGCAGTCATCTGACTCGCGATACCGGTTCCTATGGAAGTGATCAGGTCCGCCAACCAGTCCGTAGAAGCGACCTGATTCATATTGTAAACGGTCAAATTTCCGGACCATTCGGAAGTATAAAAATTCCCTGTGACTGGATCGGTAGGAGTGTACGGAGTCTTGATCTGGATCACAAAACTACCGGTTGAGTCCACACTTGAATTCGTCTTTGCTTGCGTAAGACGAGAAGGCTTGGTGCTCAAATTATAATTCAATTCTGCAGTCGCAGTAAAATAGAAATAATTACCGGCGGAAACCGTAGCTAAAGAACTTCTATTCCGAGCGACCATAGCAAGATTGATGATCGCAGTCTTACCGTTTAACTGAGCGGTGAGCTCGCCGTTCGCGGTCGCCTTCAGTCCTCCGTTCAGGTTATTCGAACTTCCCGAAGTAGGAGGCATATTGACGCTCGTAATATAAACGTCGATATCGAAGTCGGAGCAGAAACTGAAGATGAATGTAAAACATCCGTTCTGCACGAATGCTCCTGGATTCGCTCCGGAGGCACCACAGTAACCGTCTCCATAAGTTGCAGAAGAATCGTAATCGGTTGCATCGCCGTAACTACGGATATAAGTGATGTTTGCATCGCTATAATTGATGCAGTAGGAACTTCTCTTGGTTCCCGAAGTAGGAGTATTAGAATAATCTGATAGAGTTTTTCCGCCGATCTTGAAGTCGTTATGAGCTAACCTTTCCAAAAGACCGCTGAATAATTTCAAAGTCTGAGCTTCATCAAAAACTGTGGCGGCCCCCTTGCTGATCAACGCATAAGGAGTCGTATTTACTTTACCGTAATTAAAACCGAAACTTCTGCGGAATACTTTTCCGTCTGCTGTAGCGATCAGGAATTCGTAAGCATTTCCGCCTTGAAATGGTTTCAATCCTATGTTCGCTCCGCTAAAAGCATTCAAATTCATAGAAGAAGCGAGTGGAGCTGTCATATCACAAGGAGCACTGCAGATGTTATAGACCGTATTAGAATTTAAATGTTGAAGCTTCACGGATTGGATCTGATTGGGATTCACCGGATTCGAGAAACTAGCATTTAAGTTCAAAGCGATTGTGCCTGGAGAAGCGTCTGCGTATGTTAAGTCCTTCGCACTGTTTCCAGGACCCACAGCGGTTCCATTTAAAGTCATATTGATTAAATAATCGGGCTCGGTCGTAAATGTAACCGTATATGGTTGGAGATTTCCTCCTTCTAATCCTTTGGATGCGCTGGTGAGAGTGAGCTTATAAGTTGTATTGGATTTCAATTCTCTGTATGGATCGAAAAGCAATCTACCGCCGGATTTCCAATAGAAAACACCTCCCTTGTTTCCAGAAGGTCCAGGCAAAGCGGTACCACTCTGCTCCGTCAAAACAAAGTCAGCCTGGACTGTAGAAGTAACCATGGGCTCGGAGAAGACGATCTCTAAGCTCTTATAACGATCCACTTGGGAAACGTTTGCAAGATTCAGAATTGCTTGAGGACCGGTAGTACCGAAATCAACCGGGAGCTGAACAGGAGTATCTGTCTCAGTATAAGTGATTTGATTAGAAGTGCCTGGAACTTTTCCACCTGTATCTACAGGGATCCCAATAGAGGAGAAGAAGGAGTCGAGCATGCTTCCCCCCTTCTGGGTTCCGCCGCATCCAGAAAATATAAGTAGAGCGGTCAGACCTGCCGTAAGAACAGTCCATTTCCGCGCAAAACTATTTGAAAAACCCAATCCGATCTTCATCTTTTCTCTCTCCAGTTCTATATGTATCATTCGTATGCAATTCGGCTGAAGCAGACAATCCCGTCGGATCGTCTTTTTCAACCTCAGGCCCACCTTCCCTTAAGTAGAAGGAATGAGCCCTTAAAGGTTATTTTCAATTTTAGGAGAAAACTGATACAGATCGTTATATTTCCCTATCCTCTTCTTTCTATAAATTGCTCCTCATTCTGATACTTCACTATTTTATAATTTATATTTTCATCATTCAATTAAGGACAAGAGATCGCGAGCCCCGGATTCGAAGCAGCCGTTCCCTGGAACTGCAATCCGCCAAACAGATAAGGGTAAGGCTGAGAAGTAGGAACAGGGATCGTAATCAATTTCAATTTATCCGTAGTAGACGAAAGAGCACAAGGAGTACCATTCGTCGGATGAGTGATTGCCGCCAAAGGAAGGTTCTGAGGCAGAGGCACCTGACGCAATACGTTGTTTACCAACGGAATGATCAAAGAGCGGATCAAAGGATCCACTACTTGGAAGATCCCGTTCGGATCCAAACCGAAAGGATTGTATTGGCTTCCTTCCAAAATGTCCAGAGTGTAGGACATGCTTGCCTGATCCTTTTTGATCACGAGACTAAGAGCATTCAGATTGTTGTATTGAGGCTTATTGGTCGGATCAGGATTTGTAAAAGGAATGAAGTTAAAAGAACCGTCTCCCTTAATGCTGACTCTCACGGTATTCAATAGATAACGACAAGAATTTGCCGCACTATCTGCCGCTGCAGAAGAACAAGTGAGAGAGCTAAGCACCGGATATCCGATCTGAGTTCCGTTTGGTCTTCTTCCATAGATCCTTAATTCAAGATCCGTAAAGTTCACTACAAGAGTTGGCAATTGAGCCGCACTTCCCACAAACTTGAACTCGCCATTCGGAGCATGGATCGCATATACATCGATATCTACTTCGTCAGTAGCACTTACGTTCGTAACCAGCTTTGTAGGATCACTAGGATTTAAGCCCACCAAAGTAGATCTGCCCGGAGCAAGAATATTCAAAAGAGTTCCCACTTGCACCAATTCTTGGGTCAACTGGAAGAGAGGGTCAGTTCCAGCGTATGCCTCGATAGTATTGATGAATGCCTTGTTAATTCTCAAATTCAAAGCACCATTCTGCCAGAGGCTGTATGCAGCTTGGGTAACGGTGTCGGCAGTCAGGGTAAGAAGAAGTCCAGGATTTGCATTGCTATTCGCAAACGCATAACTCTTAGGAGGAGTAGCCGCTGCCGCAGGCTTAGTGCTTACAAATCCCGTTGCCAACTGATGACCATGATAATTCGGATCACTCGCAGCCAGAGGATTCTTAGCAACCAAGGAGACGCTGGCAGAAGTCAGAATCCCTTTGTTCGTTCCATCCGATTTTACGACAGCGTCATTCTGAGCCATCAATCTAAGAGAAAGAGGAAAGCTACTCAAAGGAGCAGGAAGATAATCCGGTAGAGTGATGTCCAGACCTGGATTATTCAAAGATACAAGCACTGCATTCATCGCTGCAACCGAGATCCTTTGAATAAAGTCTCTTAGCATACTTTGAGTGATATAAGGTGTTGCCTGTGGAACCGCGCCGTTTGCAACACTTTCAGTAACGGAAGAAAGCCAAGAACCAAGATCGTCAGTCGCAGCAAGAAGAGTTACACCCGCAACAGTTAGGTTATTGGTCCATTCTGAAACGTAGAAGTTCTGAGTGATCGTATCCGACGGAGTATAAGGGCTATTGATAGTGATCGCGATATTTCCTGAACTATCGAATGTAGCCGTTGATTTAGCTCGAGCTAATCTAGATGTATAAGGAGAGCTATTATTCAGAGTCGCCGTTGTAGAGAACGCGTATGTATCACCGTTTCCTAATAAACATGCAAGCCCAGTACAGTCATGAGAATAACCGACAGGAACAAGGCCTACTACTGCTCTCTTTCCGTTCAGATCTATTCCCAGAACACCGTCAGCCTGCACATAGATCGAGTCGGTCACATTGGCGGTACTGTCCGGAGCCAGAGCAGGAACACTTACGCTTGTCAAATACGTATCCAAATACATGGGAAGATTTCCTGCGAAACTTGCAGTGATCGCGAACGCTCCCGGATTGCCAGTTGCTCCGCAATACCCGTTTCCATATTGTCCGGCCATGTCGCCATAAGACTGGATATAATTTACAGTGATCGGGAAATCGTTAGCAGTGATGGACCAGAAATCGATACAACGTCTATCGGAAGTGTTTCCATCCCCGTTTGGATCTTGAAGAGGACCAAGACTACTAGTGGTAGGAGCTCCTGCATAATCGTTAAATGTCTTGGAGTTGATCTTGTAATCCGCATGCACGAATTTCTCCAAGATCTTAGCGAAAAGATTCAAAGTTTGAGCCTGATCAAATACCGCTGCCGAAGCACTTGCTACCAATCCATACGGAGAGGAATTTACTTTTCCGTAATTAAAACCAAAGCTGCGAGTAAATACTTTTCCATTTGCAGTAGTGATCTCGAACCAATAAGAGTTTCCTCCTTGGTACGGTTTCAATCCCAAAGTTGATCCACTAAATGAATTTAGATTTAAAGAAGAAGCAAGAGGAGCAGTCATATCACAAGGAGAAGCGGAACAGATCACATACTCTTGTGTAGAATTCAAATGCTTCAATTTAATAGTTATGATTTGATTCGCGCCACTTACCGGATTAGAGAAGCTCGCGTTCAAATTCATCGCTATCGTTCCAGGAGTCGCATCCGCATACGTAAGATCCTTAGAACTATTAGCTGGTCCTACCGCAGTTCCATTCAAACTAGCAGTGACTAGATAATCTGGTTCGGTGGTAAACTGGACTGTATACGGCTGAAGATTTCCCCCTTCTAAAGCTTGGGAGGCAGCAGTCAGAGTCAATTGGTAAGTAGTATTAGGCTTTAACTCTCTATATGGATCGAAGATCAATCTTCCGCCGGATTTCCAATAAAAGACTCCTCCTTTTTGAGAAACAGGTCCAGGAAGAGCAGCGAAAGTACTAGGGCCAGTTTGTTCTTGCAAAGAAAAATCCGCAGATACGGAGGCTTGTGTCATCGGTTCAGAGAAGACTACTTCCAAACTTTTATAACGATCTACTTGGGATAGAGAAGCCAGATTCAATAATGCCTGAGGACCAGCAGTTCCGAAATCTACAGGTAGAACTGCAGGCTGATCTGTATCCTTGTATGGAGTAAGGGAAGCGCTAGTAGGCATACTTCCCCCGCCTCCCACTGCAATCCCCAGGGATGCAAAGATAGAGTCCGAAAGACTACCGCCCTTCGTTCCGCCGCAACCGATCAAGGTTGCGAGCATAACAAAAATTGCAAGTAAGGATCTCACCAGATTTTTTATAATAAACATTTCTATCAGATCTTCCTGTTTCTTATTTCTATCTTTTTCATCTTAAAGAGAATATCGCATTCAAGTCGTCCCAATAGGTCGACGTAGGTTGGTTATCATTCCAATTGTCATAGAAGAAGGCGTCTTCTCCTGAGAAACGACGACCTTTCTCGTAAATATCTCCGAAAAGCCCGATCAAGGTGCCTGCAGAATAGAGGAAGGCTCTATTGTCCATAAAAGGAGTCTGGATCATATTGGATCGTAAGAGAACTTTAGTATTATCGAATAGATCAGACACGGAATAGTGAGGAGCCATGTATGCGTGATTCTCCAAGTAACTGAAGAAACCGCCAGACTTACCCATTTGATAACCGGTCGCATACAGATTCTTTCCATAAGGAGCCATAGCATCCAACACAGGAGGAAGGCTTGTAGTAAGAATATCAGAAATAGTGTATGTTCTCACATAACCTGGAGGCGCAGGATCATCCTTATACAAAAGAGAAGAAAGTAGATCTAATGTATTGGTAACATCCGTCGCGGTGATCTGAATATCCAATAAAAGGTCCAACAAGAAGTCCAGAGAACGTACTAGAGACCAACCGGAAGATTGAGAAATATAATCTCTCATCCTCTTTACTAAAGTGTCTATCTTACCCCAGGCAGGATCGTATAGATTGTTACGAGGCATAGCGTCGTAATTATCTGCGATCCGAACGGTCAACCAATCGAAGGCTACGTCTATAGAGAATTGGTTCGGGCAATTCGTATAAAAATTCGCCTGCCCTCCACAATCGGACCAAAGCTTAGTCTCTCCCAAAATGAATTGGAGACCGTTCATGATCAGGTCTCTCGCGTCCGTTTTGTTCGGATCTCCAAGATTGGTTGTAAAGGTGATTAGTCCGGAAAGAATATCAGTTTTACTTAATAGATCTAAAGGACCGTCCGTCATACGATTACGGTCGTTCGTCTCTGTGCCGCTTCCATCCAGGGCATTCCCTTCAATCAAGACACTTAGTAGAGATCTATAATTTTTAGAAGGCTTATACTCTACAGGAGTTGCCGCTCCGTTTCTAATACCAGAGGAAATACCCACAGTACGGATCTGATTGAAAGAAGGAGTCGCAGGCAAATTATTCCCGGTAACTGAAGTCGTATCCGGTCCATAGAATAAGTAAGGTCTGCTAAATATCTCAGCAAGATTTGTGAAAACCTTGTATGGGTTATTGCCTGCTGCGCGGTTCGCAGGAGTCTTAGCGTCATCACCAAGAGCTTTAGCTAAGGCCACGATAAACGGAGTCAGACGATTTCTATTATTCCAATTCGTATCAGAAGGGGTTGCATTCGCAGAAGGAACATCTGTGGTTCCCAAGAACCCAAGTTGCTTGATTACACCTGCGTTTTGAGAGATCGTAGGAGGAATCATTCCGTAAGCAGTTGTCGGATCCGGAATCAAAAGAGGGAATAACGCAGAATACACTGCAGTCACTTGGAAGGATTCATCACCCGCCAGCCCGTAACCCCATCCTTCCATAAAAAAGACTGCGTCACCCGGAACATTGGATATATCCTGAAAATCAGATCCCATAACTTCCCAAGGACCATTCTGGGTTCCGGAGAAAGTTTTGATCGGAGTTCCTTTCTTCTGCCAATAACCGTTATAATTAGTACAATTGTCTTCGGTAGGACCGCAGTTAGGAGAAAGATTCATCATTCCTAAGATCCCGTTCCCGATCGCGGTAATGAACAAAGCTTCTTCGTAAGTAACAGTCGCAGCCAATTTCGCTCTCACAGGAAGAATCGCTACGAAACGTTTCTCATACATGAGCCATTGTAAATTGCGATAGAATGCTTCTTCTGCAGTGGAGACTTGGATCGGAGCAGAAATGGTTTCGGGAATACTGTACATTCCCTTAGTCGCTCCAGGATTCACAGTCGCAGGATTGGTCGCTCCTTCTTGAAGACCGCCAAGATAGATCCTACATTCTGTTTCGATAGCAGTAGCGGCATTTGTAACTGCAGTTCCATTCGGATTCGGATCACATGCGAGTCGATCTGCAGCAGTCATACCAGTGCGTGGAATTACTTGGATATAATACTGAGAAGTTTTCCAGGTCGGTTGGTATTGCAGAAGATTACCGTTAGGCGCAATCGGATTTCCACCAGAGTCTTTCTGGCTATAATAAGGACCGTATCCTTCTAAGGTTACCTTTACAATCCAATCCAACATCCAAGGGATCGTCTTGTTGTATACCTTATCAAATTGAGACTCATTCATAGCTGCAGTACCAGTAGAAGTATCCGTAATCGGAAGAGTCACACCTCTAGAAGGAGCCTCGAGAATAGAAAGTACTCTTGTATTGAATCCGATGCGATACACATCCGCACTGGCAGGCCCAGTATCAGGAGTTTCATCTCTAAAGACTTTCGTGTTTCCGGTAGCACCACCGGTCCTACTGTTTTCTGTAATATTCTTAAAATTGAAATTATCGGAGGAACCGATGATGGAGCCCATGCTGAACATTGCATCTCCCAAGGTCAGCTCTCCGCCTGTGGTTACTGAACCAGTGTCAGTCAAAGCGTTGTTTTGGGTCTGAGTTCCAGTCGGATTCCATCTAAAACCGTAATTATTCGCAAGAGTAAGAACAATAAATAAGCTCTCTAAAGAAGAAACAGGGCGACTATCTATATCGGTTTGGCGATTCTTACCATCACCATCCAATTGAAGAAGATCCCGGAAAGTCTGGCTTGAACCTGTAGAATTTCTCATGAAGTCCAAGGTGTATGCGTTCTTAGCAGTTTCCTTCAGTACGTTTACAGTAACTTCTCCAGCGGGGAAGATGAGAGCCTTAATGACTCCGAACAAGTCCCGAAGCATTGTCTCCAACTCCGCAGGATGTAAGGTACCTCCCGGAGAATTATAAGCAGCATTCGTAGAGTATTCGTTTGGAGTAGGTTCTCCTGCAGAATTCACAGTGAAGAAATTCTCTGCATGAATAATGAATTGTTTGAAAGAAGTCTGAGGAGTAAGTTCGTCCGCAAAACCTGCGGCCTTATACATCATCTCTCCCAAATCATAGATAATGGAGATAAATCCGTTCTTTAAGGATCGATCCGTAAGAAGAGAAGGAGCAAAGAAACCTCCAAGGAGATCCTCCATACCAGTGCGGAAGTTTGCGTTCAACTTCAAGGATTTGAATAAAAAATCCTCTATATCATGCAGGTTATCGATCGTACCAGGATCGATAAGAATATCCGCAGTATCGTGAATAGAAGTAGTGATCTGATTCGTCGAATTCGTATTGTATTCGATCAGCAATTGATTCGCGCTTAAAGGGATCAGATTTCTCATCACCGGATGATCGTATTTACGGATCTTCTCAAAGACGGGCTGCATGTCCGAATATGCGGTAGGATTTGAAGTTTGAAACTTTTCAATCAGGTCAGCAAGGCCCAAGGAAAGAGTTTGTAGAGCAGTACGGCTTTGCAGCATAGCCGCTTCAACAGCGCGAATTGTGCCTAAATTGTCCAATCTAGGAGCTTCGGATAAGGAGTCTCCCAAGGCAGCATTGAAGGAAACAGGGTCCAAACCGGTGAAAAAGCTCTTCACCACTGGATAAGGATTTAAGAAAGTAAATAGAGAAACGCCTGTATAATCGTCGGTATTATCCGAGAATTGTGCTACTCCGCTAGTGTCAGTACCGGCATGAGAACAAGCGCCGAATAATGACAATATAAGAGAAATGAAAATTATAAATTTCTTAAAATCTCGGTAGAGCGTAGTTCCCCGAGCTTTTTCTCCTATTGGCAGCATCTTCATCCCTAAAACCTCGCTGGGCTTTGATTCGCTTTTTAGAACGAATGTTATGTTTTTCTACCCGGCCGGCCTTTTTTTATACACCAGTTCAGAAAAACCTTCAATCTTTTTTTATATCGATCGTTCTAATGTTGTATCATTCGCTATACTGGTACATATTATAACGGACTAGACAAGGCTTTTTTTCACCATAATTCTCTAAAATAAAGATAACGATCGTTATTTTTTAATCTCTTATACGTCTCTTATTTCTCGTAAAAATGGTCATTTTTAACCCATTCAGTGAATTTTCAGAGGGGAGAAGAAACGGGTCAGAAGGGCATTTTAGTCAAATATTTATTGACAATAACCTTGCTTCATTTTCGTAAAGAAAATGTAAATATACACTTAAGAAATAATTTACCGACAAGTTTTGAACAATCGTTCGGAACGAGTTCTAATCGGTGTTTTATAACATTCAAATTATTTAATACTTTATCAATCTACAAAAAAGCCGGGAAACAAGTCCCCGGCCTTTTTAAAACTCCGCTTTTTGATCTAATTTACGCGGTCGCTGCTTTTCTCTTATAGATCGCGTATCCGATCGCGGCGAGCCCCAAAATCAGCCAAATATACCAGAATTTAACGAGTAAAATAGTGATCCCGGTAATCAGGAAAGCTATAATCCCTAAGAAAATAGAAAGGGCTGCCTTTCCAAATTCTCCTACAAAAGGAATAAAACTGAGTAATGACATGAGTGGTCCCAAGAGAAGAATGAAACTTACCCACATAACAACGAAACAAACCCCTCTCATCACCCATTTCTGCACATTGTCGTCACTTTGGATATCCTTCATCGTGGTAAGATAATCCCCTACAGAAGCGTTTAAGAATTTATTCCCTTCTTTGCTTGTGAATTTTCCCACAGAAGCTCCACTTACGGATCCCACAAAGGTCATATTCTCTTCTGGGATTGGGACAACGCTCACACTAATCCTTTCACATCCTTCGACAGTGTCGCGAGCGCATTTTTCGGATAAGTAAAGATATCCATCTTCTACTGTGCCTCTGCTCAACTGCCCAGCTTCAGGAACAATGGAACCTACTTCCGAAGTAAAATCGACTTCGCCTAGATGAACTGTGTAGGTCTTTCCTTCTTCTCCCTTGATCCTAGCATCGGAAGCATAGGAATCTTTGTCTTCTACCGTGCTTCTGTGATACTGTTTGGATTTACATTGAGAAGATTTAAAGTCGCGAGGATTCTTAGGAGAAGAGACCCAGTCCAGTTTGCAGTCATAGGTCTTTTTCTTATTCGAGTCCTCTTTGCTTGTCTCTTCCCAAGCATATACCTCGGAGGATTGACTGTAGGAAATATATTTGCCTGGTTTTACGAATTCTCCTCCAAGAGAATTCGCAGATAATTTTCCAGTTACATAGGATGCGAGCCCTGCTTGCGCTTGCGCGGCAGGAACGGCTCCCTTCAATGCTGCTCCCGCTTGCTCGCAAGTCTCCACTTGGTAGATCAAAAATAAAGAGGCAGGAAATAAAGCTACTCCTGCAAGAATTCCCTTAATCGATTCACCAATGGAACCGAGTATGCCTCCGCCTTCTCCCGAATCTTCAAATGCCATGTTCTTCCCTCCGATTGCCTTGAAAGACGAAAGGGCATTTTATAGGCTCAACAAGGAAAGGAGCAATAATTTTTTTCCAAAGATTTGAGGGGGAAAGTCGGCAACAGTTCCCACAGAAGAAGGTTAGAAGAATTTTAGAGTAGCGGAGAAATGGATTCCGCTCGGGGCTAGAATAACTCCAGCCAGGCCTTACGGATATCTTGCTTTTCCATGAAATAAGTACCAACGAGTGCCGCATCCACATGAGGACGAAACTCGTCTAGATCGGCCTTGCTCTTCACTCCAGACTCCCCTACTTTCACTATATTCGGAGAGAGTTTGCCCGCCACCTTAGAAACAAGATCCTTGTGAATGGTGAAATCATCCAAGTCTCTGGTATTCACTCCCACAATATTGGCACCGGCTTTACTAGCGATCTCGGCCTCTTCTTCCGTATGGATCTCGGTCAAGACATCCATATTCAAGCTTCTGGCCTCACGGATCAACTCAGCGAGTTTTTCTGGGGTAAGTATGCGAACGATCAGAAGAATTGCGGCAGCTCCGAATTCTCTCGCTTCCAGAATTTGCTTTCGATCCAGTATGAAATCTTTTCTTAATATAGGGATCTGTAGAGAAGAAGATATTTCGCGAAGATGAGAAAGATCCCCACCAAAGTATTGTTTGTCGGTAAGCACTGAAATTGCCGAGGCACCGCATTCAGAGTAGGTCTTGGCGATGGAAAGCGGATCAAACTCCTCTCGGATCACTCCGGAAGAAGGACTTTGTTTTTTACATTCGGCTATAATGGAAAATTTTCTGGATCGCAGAGATTGCCATAAGCCGATCCCGCGATAAGGAACTGGAGTATACTCCGGGATCGATTCGATCTCTTTCTTTTTTGTCTCTACGATTTCTTGTAGAACCCGATGTAAAGCCATCAGTCAGGAACGAAAGGTTTTTAGAGCTTCTTCTTCCGTTTCGCGAATGTCGAATAGAGAGGTGAGTTCGATTACGTCAAAAATTCTTTTGACCGCAGGCTTGATCCCGCAAATTTTCAACCCACCTTCTTTTGCATTTAACTTCCTCAGCGTGGAAATACAGGCTCTAAAACCGGACGAAGACATATAATCCACATCCTGCATATTCAAAATAACCTTAGTATGTCCTTGGTTATCAATTAGATCGTTCAGATTTTCTTCCACCTCATTGGCGATAGAGACGTCCAAACGTCCCTTGAGGTAAACTATGAGAACTCCGTCCTGCACCTTGTGATCCAGCAAAGGAACCTACCCTTAGAGATAAATTAGAGACAATTCTCGGTGCGAAAAATAGCCTGTCAACCAAGTTCCCCACGATGAAGAATTTTCCGACTTCCCTGTTAGGCCAAAGAGTCCTGGTTCTAGGAGGGGGAGTTTCCGGCAAGGCAGCTCTCCGACTCTTGAAAGAAAGACAGGCGATTCCTGTTCTATGTAACTCGGAACCGATCTCCGATTCGTCAGTAGAGTATGTTCGAGAAGATATTCCTCTCTCTGATCTACTTCCTCTTTCTCTAATAGTGAAGAGCCCAGGAATTTCTCCCACTCATTCTATTTTAGTACAAGCAGAAGCTCTCGCAATCCCTATCGTTTCCGAAGTGGAATTGGCAAGAGCGTTCTACTCCGGAAGACTCATTGGAGTCACCGGGACTGATGGAAAGTCCACAACGACTTCTTTAACTTGTCATTTGGCTTCGAACGATTTTCCGGGAGCGACTGCCGGAGGAAATATAGGACTCGCGTTCAGTGATTTCTGTCTGAAGCCGATCCCGCTTACCGTTCTTGAACTCTCAAGCTATCAGTTGGAAGATTCTGGACCTTTAGAACTTAATGTATCTGTAATATTAAATCTGGCCTCCGATCATTTAGAAAGGCATAAGTCTCTGGACAATTATTTCGCCGCCAAGGCGAGGATCGTGGATTCACGAAATCCGAAACATACATTGGTAACTAGTTCAAAATTATTTAAAGAAAGGATCCAAAGATTCGATTGGCGATGCAGCATTCTCACCTTCGGGAGAGAAGAAGGGAACGACGCTCAGATTTTGGACGAACACCAAAGCATACAAACCAATAAGGCAAAGTATAATGTTTCTTCCTTTCCTCTTCCGGGAGGACATAACCTGGAGAACCTCGCGGCATCTATTCTGGCGGCGGAAGCCATTGGAGCAAAATCCGAAAATATCCAAAAATTGATCGGAACCTTCCAAGGTCTTCCTCATCGCTTTCAAAATGCGGGGAAGGCAGCAGGGATCTCCTTTATAAACGATTCCAAATCCACAAACCTGCACAGTATGCTCGCCGGACTAAGTACTTGGAGAGATAAGAAAGGCACCTTCTTAATCCTGGGAGGAAGGCCCAAAGCAGAGCCTTTAGAGCCTTTAAAAGAATTCCTTTCCTCCGGAATTGGCTGGGTTTTGTTGATCGGAGAGGCAAGAGAAAAGTGGGCGTCCGAAATCTCTCCCATCTTAGGCTCTCATTTGATCTTGGCCGAAAATTTAGAAGAAGGCTTTTCTCAGATCAAAACTGCAGTTCGTTCCGGAAGGGCAAGAGTATCTTCCGTAGTCTTCTCCCCAGCTTGTGCGAGCTTCGATCTATACAAAAATTTCGAAGAGAGAGGGGATCATTTCTTAAGATTGGTTGGGGCCTGGGCCAAAGAAGAGCCCTAATATTAGAATTATTTAATTTGAGTATGATTGAGTCTTTCCCAGACTCTAGCCTCTATAAAGACATTGAGAAGATCCTTGTCTAAATGATTTTCTTTTGCTTCCATTTCTAAAATATCCAAGGCTCTATCTAAAGGAACTGCCTTCTTATATGGACGATCCTGGTCTGTGAGAGCATCGAATATATCCGCAATCGTCATGATCCTGGATTGAACTGGTATATCTTCTCCGGCCAGTCCTCTAGGATATCCTGTCCCATTTAATTTTTCGTGGTGTGCATGCGCAATGCTCGGGACCATTTTCAAATCGTTCGTCCATGGGATCTTGCTTAAGAACTGAAATGTATGCTCCACATGAGATTCGATTTCCTTTCTCTCATCGAAGTCCAAAGAACCTTTTCTGATCGTCAAGAAACTGAATTCATAAGGAGAGATTAGCTCCACACTCTCCCCTTCTGTCGTAACGTATTGCATCTTTGCAATATCTTCTAGAAACTGAGAATTCGCTTCCTCTAAAATAGAAGGCTCGTTGCTCTGGGCGATGATTTGGAACATAGAATTCAAGCGCTTACATTCTTCTGCATATTCGAATTCGATAGCCTTTTCAAACTCCGAATAGCCCAAGGAACCGTGCTTCTTTAAATATTCTATTTTTCTGATATTTAATTTGGATTCGAAATCCTTTCGTAAATAGCGAAATCTCCAATCGATCAGATCGATTTCCAAATCCTCGAGTTTCTTGGCCTTGACTAAGACTTTTTCTCTCACGCCTACTTTTCCAAAATCATGAAGAAGAGAAGCGTAACGAATTTCTTTTATTTGTTCCTTACTGAATTTTGTATCTCTGTATTTTCCATCGCTCACAGAGTCTAAAGTCTCCGCTAAGCCGACTGTGAGTTGGGCAACTCGGAAAGAGTGACCACTCGTGGTAGGGTCCCTTGCTTCGATCGCATTTACGGATGCTGTAACAAATCCTTCGAATAAGGTCTCTATCTCTCGTAACAGATAATTATTTTGGATGGCAACTGCAGCCTGTCCCGCCACTCCAAGAACTAACTGAGCGGAATAATCGTCGAAAGGTTGGATCTCCTCACCCTTCATCTGTTCTACTGTCAGCTTTTGACTAAAATTTCTCTTTCGATTGATGAGCTGAAGTACTCCTACCACATCTCCTCTATGGCCCTTCATCGGGACTACGAGCATAGACTTGGTATGATAAGTGGAAAGAATATCAAAGTTGCGATTGAAAGAAAACTCGGAGGAATTCGGAAGATTATAAACATCCGGAATATTCAAAACCTTTCCGGTTTCGGCGACGTAGCCGGCAATACTGGACTTATTGATAGGAAGAATGAATTCTTCTGTATCTATGCTCAAAGCAGAGATCTTAAACCTGAGATTTTTTACGAAACCGATATCGTCCTGTTCCACCAAATAGAGAGAGCCTGAATCTGCATTGCAGATCTCTCTCGCGCTATAAAGGATCTCTCTCAAGAGTTTATCGAAATCTTTCTCATTCGCAAGACTAATACCTATTCGAGTCAGACGATTGATCTCATATTTTGCAGTATTAATTTTATGTAATAGATCAAATTGATCCGTAATCATCTGTAGATTTAGAAACGCATTTGCAAGAGCCTTACAAATATGTAGATCGCTTGTAATATCCGGCAGTAATCCGAAAATCAGATCGTCTTCGATCTCGGTATTCTTATAGCCCTCATAACCTAAGTCTGCGTTCAGCAGGAACCTACCTAAAATGAGTGGGTTCATCTTGAGTTGTTCTCGAATTTTCTTATGTTCTGCTTCGAGACCCGCACTCGAAATATAGAATACGATGTTTACGAATTGAGGAGTGTCTCTGATGGAAGTGGACTCGAAGAATTCTTCCAAGGTCAGGAGTTCAGGCACCATCCTGTTCTTAAGAATGGAGAGTCTCAGCCCAAGGGTCTTGGAATCCGTTACGATATATTGCTGAAACTTGGATTCCATTCCGATCCATCCTGGACTCCTTTCCAAATCATGAAAAGGAGTTTTTTACGTCTTTCCTGCCTCTTCACTGCCGAAAAACGTGCGTTTGGTTTAAAATAAAAGAAACCTCAAGATCCATTTGAGATCCTTAATTTCACATAAGACGAATCTAAACTCAAATTCTATCATATAGATTTATTTTAAATTAGAGATATTGAACTAGATGGATCCTCCTAATTCTTCCTTTTTTCGGAATATACTTTGTCCTTAATGATTTTGGCCCAATCCTTCACGAATTTCTGAGAATGCTCGTAGCCTAACTCGTACAATGTTTTGTATTCATCCCAGTCGAATGTAGAAAAATCTCTAACAGGCAATTCTACGAATATATCCGAATTCTCCTTGGTTTTTATAAGGTTGTTTCGACTAGACAATAACATGGATCTCATGAACAATTCTCCGATATGCGGATAGGAATACCTTTGTTCCTTTTTCATAAACTGATTTCCTAAAAGCTTTAAGGCAGAAGGCGCTTCTCCCGGAAATCTGGACTCTACAAGTTGTCCGTAGGTTTGGTCCTTGTTCGGCTGGGAACCTGCTCCCAAATCTACGGAGAAAAGTACATCGGCTCCCTTTCTTCTCACCAAGGTGCCGGGAAGATTGTCCCAAAGTCCTCCGTCAACATACAAGGAACCGTCGGAATAAAAAGGAGGAAAGATACCAGGAATGGAAGTACTCGCACGAATCGCCTTCCAAACTTCTCCTTCCTCGAATACCTTAGGTTTGGAATTCGTAAGATCGCAGGCAACTGCTAAGAATGGGATCCATAATGTTTCTATCTTTCTATTTCCGAAAAATTCTTTGATTGCTTTGGAATATCTCGCTCCTCTCAAAATAGAAACAAAAGGAAGAGTATAGTCTCTGGTAAGTTTTGCTTCTATCCAAACCTCTTTGATCAAACGAATGCATTCATCGAATCCATAACCCATAGCGAATAATCCCGCCATGATGGAACCGGCACTTGTTCCTCCGATAATATCGATCGGGACACCGGCTTCCGAAAGAGACCTAAGAAATCCTAAATGCGCAAAGCCCTTGGCACCTCCTCCTGCAAGCGCGATCCCGACGGATTTACCTTCCAATCTTCTTGCGATCCGATCGAATTCTCCGGCTCTGTTCTTTCTCAAGATCAGTTTTTGGCCGGGCAATTCGTGAAGGAGTGTCTCTAATTCTTCCCAACGAGTAAAAGAATCCTCTAAATATACTAAGGATTCTTTCATGGTTTCGCTCAGGCTCTCTCCTTGGATCAAATTCCAAGAATAAGAGTTTTTTAAAATAGGTCGCCCCGTTTCTGTAAGTAGAAGGATACGATCCGCTTGTCTAAGACTCGCTTCGGTCCAAAGAGGATCTCCTGAAGGATCCACTTCGAATACCACATTATCATATTCCTTCTCCAATTCTCCGAACCAAGAAAGGATATCCGGTATCCCAAATCGAATTCCGTTTTTCTGATATATCTTTTTCTCTTTTAAAGATTTGGAAAGTTTCTCTTCGTTTACGGAAAGTGTAGAACCGAACGATTTTAAGGACTTGGAAAGTTCATTAGAAAAATGACGAAGAGGAAACCCTTCCGTAACCGGAACCAAAGCGATCGTATGGACTTTTCTACTGAAGCGATAGGATTCCTTATTTCTCTGTCCCAATCGTCTAGCAATTGTCTCAGTCACATGAAAGAGTGCTTCCGGAGAATCTGAAATAAACTTTCTAAATCCATTTCGAGAGATCTGGATCACCTGAGAAGAACGCACTGCATATACGGAAGCGGATCGAGGCTCTCCAGTAAGTAAGGACATTTCTCCGATGATATCCCCTTTCGCAAACTCTCCTTCTCCAGTGATATTTCCTTGTTCGTCCGCAACAGTGTATCTAAATCGTCCGGATAATATTACAAAAAGTGAATTTCCCGGCTCTCCCTGGAGCATAAGCCTTTCTCCACCCGGAACGTACAACCATCTCAAGTAAGGAAGTAATTCGCCTATCTTTCTATGATCTATATGAAAGAGCAGCTCTATGTTGGAAATAAATGCTAAGAGTTCTTTATGGCTCGGCTCATACGAGGCCATTCTGAAAAATCGTTTCGTTTCTAATCTTTCCTTCCAACGCTTAGAAGTTTCGGGATGTTCTGCTTCCCATTTCTTCCAGTGCTTAGAACTGATTCGTAAAAGTTTGCAGTCGGTCTCTGCTCTTACTCCGAACTTTCCTTCCTTCCAATGAAAAAATCCCGCTTCTCCAAAATGAGAATTAGGACCTAGTCGACGGATCATCAACTCCTCTCCGGAAGAAGCCTTAGTAAATTCTTCGCAGTTGCCCTCTAAAAGAAAATAGAACCACTCGGAAGACCTTTCGGCAGGAAGGAGAATTGCACCAGAGCTTACGGTTTTGTACTCGAAAAGTCCGGCAAAGGAATCGGTTTCCTCCTTCTCCCAATCTCGGAACAATTCCTGATTGGACGAGAATACAGATCCAAACCGGATATTCTTCCCTTCATGCTTGGTCTTTGCTGTGGTCTTCTTCTTTTTTTCTCTCACCGCGTTAGTCTCTGGTATAAATTAAGGAACAGGCTATTAAAAAGAAATAATACTGCAATCTCAAATGGGTTTTATCAACCTCTAAAAGAAAAACGCCCGCGGAATTCTCCGACGGGCGCAACTGATGAATTGATTAGGAGATTTAGTTAATTATATTAACGTTTTAATCCTAACACCTCTTGGAGCATCTGGTCGGTGGTAGTGATCGTTCTCGAGTTTGCTTGGAAACCTCTTTGAGTAACGATCATGTCAGTAAACTGATCGGATAGGTCCACATTCGACATTTCTAATAGACCTGCGTTAATCTTACCTCTACCTGCAATGCCAGCCTCTCCGATCAAAGGCTCTCCAGAGTTATTCGAGAAAGCGAACATTGTATCTCCAGCTTTGTCCAAACCTGCCGGGTTATTGAATACTGCAGTTGCAATTCTTGCGAGAGGTTGCTTGATTCCGTTAGAGTAAACCCCAGTAACGGTTCCTGAATTATCGATGGAGAAAGACTCAAGATATCCCATAGTATATCCGTCTTGCTTCACTGCTTTCGTAGTGAAATCAGAAGAGAACTGAGTGATCCCGTCTACCATTCCTGCTTCTCCCAAAGAAAGGTCGAAGCTTTGAGTTTGTGGGTTTCCAGGAAGTTTGAAAGAAACCTTTGCGTTCAATTTACCGGTGTTCATCACATCTGTTCCGTCGGAAACATATACGATCTTACCGTCAGGAGTGAATCCGAACTCAAGCTCAGTCAGTCCTGGGAGTTGAGTGTTTTGTCCACCAGTTGCAGCTACGTCAACAGAAAGTTGAGTTGCATCAGTTAAAGAGGTTCTCGCCTTCCAAGTGTTATCGCGGACCTTATAGAATTCCATTTTGAATTCTCTCTCAGCACCTTGGTCATCGAATACTTTAATTGTAGTAACATGTCCTCTTCTTGCCTTAGGATCCGGATCATTGATCATTGCAGTGATCTCTTCTTGAGTCGCGTCAGGCGGAACAGCTTGCACAGAAGAATTCAAGTTGGATCTGAAATCCACTTTAGAAGTCGCTCTTGCAGGTTCTTTAGAATATACTGGAATGACAATGTCTTCGATAGAAGCGGAAGAGTTGATGTATTTATTCCCTTTATCATCTAAACGAGAATTCCAACCTTGGACCTTAAGCCCGTTTGCAGGGTTTACATAATATCCGTTCTTATCCAAGTTAAAAGCGCCCGCTCTTGTATAGAACTGTTTGTCCCCATCTTTTACGATAAAGAATCCTTCTCCGGACATTGCTACGTCGGTATTCTTACCTGTAGTTTGAAGAGCACCTTGGGTCATGATCTTATCGATCGCTGCAATCAAGGCTCCGAGACCCACTTGTTGCGGGTTCACCCCTCCGATATTTTCTTTCGGCTCAGAAGCTCCTCTCAGCTCTTGGGAGATCATGTCTTGAAAAGTCACACGCTCCGTTTTAAAACCGTGAGTGTTCACGTTTGAAATATTGTTACCGATCACATCCATCCGAACTTGATGGTTTTTTAAACCGGATACTCCTGAATAAAGGGACCTCATCATGGCGCTTATACCTCGAAATTTTCTGTTTAATTAATAATTGCTGTCGCTTGGTTTGCCCGGGAAATTCCAACCTGGAGCCCCGGAACTTGTATCTTCAAAACTCTGTTCTTGCGGTGCTTCCGAGAAAGCTGGAGCCGCTACATTCTGGTTCTGTAATGTTCCTTGTTGCGGATTCGGAGCGGTTTGAGTTCCCATTCCTGCAGGAGAAGGTGCTGGGCCTTTAGGAGCGGCAGTCTGTCCTTCTTGCTGGTTCAAAGCGCTCGGATCGGTGATAAGAGTGATTGCATCCACTTCTACAGTTCTACCGTTCACTCTTACGAAAGTTTTTCCTTCTCCGTCAAAGAATAAGGCTCCCGCCATTCCAACTACATTCTCTCCGGTCACGAAATCAGGACCCGAGATAACCTTGCCTACAAGAGAGAAACTTTGACGATTGCTCATCTTGCCAATGCCCTGAGAAATATTATTCATCTGCTCCAAAGAGGAGAACTGAGCCATCTGTGCGATGAAGTCCTGGTCTTTCACAGGATTGGTAGGATCTTGAGAAGAAAGCTGGGTAATAAGTAACTTTAGAAAATCATCTTTTCCTAATGCTTTCGCAGTGGAACGGATTTCGATTCCTTGGAGACCGCTTTTTTCTTCCTTCTCCAATTTATCAAAATGCTTCCTTAAATCGTAACTTCTGTCTCCTTCGAGATAACGGCTACGTGTTGCTTCGCTTGAAACTGCGTTTGCGTCAGGCATCTTCTTCTCCTTAAACCAAAATGTTTAAGCGTCTGTCTGTATTCTTGTCGGCGAATTCTGAAATTTCTGTAGAGTCTAACTCGGAAACTTCTTCGGAAAGAGTAGAAGAGGAGATTGCGGAGGATTGTTCTCCGAAAGCCTCGTCGAAATTCTTAGCGGAAGAATTGCCCTCTCCCCAAGAATATTGAAAAGAATCCTCTACTTCTACGATCAACGATTCCAATTGAAGACCTTGGTCTTTGAAATCTTTCTTAAGTTGCTCTAAGTCCCCGGTAAAAAGCTTACGAACTTGGTCGGACTCGACTAAGATCTTGCCCTGTACCTTATCGTCTTCTACGCTGATGCGAAGAGAAACTCGTCCAAGCTCTTTCGGATTCAATCGGAGAGTAGCTTCCGATCTTCCGTTCTCGACTATATTCAATTTTGCTGATTGGACCAGTCTCTGAAAGTTCTCCTTCATCTGAGAACGATCCATTATGGGAGAATTCGTCTTTGCCTTAGAAGAAGACGACGACGCGGATACGTCCTTGTTCTCCTGCACTCCTAATCCTGCTTTCAATAAGGTCAGTGTAGTTTCGTTTCCCTGTCTCTGAGAGAAGTCTTGGTTCTGAGAACCCTTTCCGGAAGAATCGGATTTGTTAGAAGCATCTTCTGCAGAAGAGATCTTTGCTTGGTTCTTAGAGATAGCAGACAGAGATTCCTGTTTCTTGTCTCGAGTGATCTTCCAGTTCTCGGACTCGGGGATGAAATTTTCTTTATGAGAATCTTTTAATACGGTTAGGATCTTTTCTTCGTTAGCAGGCTTGGAGAGCTTTCGGACCTCTTCCAGGCTTTTTAAGCCTTCTTCGAGACTTTCCTTTTCGGAAGTTCTTTTTATCTCTTTGCCGGCGCGTTTCTCTTCTTCCTTGCCGGTCGGACGAGAAGAAGATACAGATTCTTCTTTCTCCAGAACTGCTTGCTGCACTTGAGCTTCTTCTTTAGTTTGCTTGGAGATCTTTTTGAATGATAAAGTTTCTTCTTTGTTGGCAGGATGGATCTCGGTATCCTTATCCTGCTTAGATTCCAGATTTGCGATAAACGCACTCATCTGGTTAATGAATGGAGAGTCCCATTCTTCCTCTTCGATCTCCATTTCAGGATCAAAGCCTTCTTCCGACTCCTCGCTCACTTCTTCTTTGGATTTCTTTTCAAAGAGTCGTACTAGTTTGGAATCTTCTCCATCGACAGGCTTCTCGGCCGACTCCTCCGTATCGATCTCCTCTTCTTCGAAGAGTTCTCTATCTTCTATTTCTTCTCGGGAAATATTTTCAGAGACAGGCTCACTTGATCTCTGTCCTTCTTCCAAGACTTTTTGGGAGCGAAGTTGAATGGACTTCATGAGGTCCATGAAGCTTGTAGAAGGAGCGCTCGTTTTCTCGGATAAAACGGATGGCTTGGGCTCCGTAGGGATTGTATACCCTTCTTCTCTGGTTGGTCCTTCCGTTCTTATCTGCATAGCTCGCCCCTTGCAGTATTAAGGATCGAAATATGCCGGAATTCCTTGATGACTTTATAAAATTATCTTCTTCCCTTTCGGGATTATGTCTCTAATTTTAGGGTCTTCTTACTTGGAGCTATGAATTTCTTGCAGAGAACGGATGGTAAATCCCTTATCCGTCATCTCCACCATTCCCTTGATAAGTGCCTTGGCGGCGCTCGCAGTCGTCAGGCAAGGGATCTTGTAGCGGATGGCAGCTTGGCGGATTGCAAAGCTATCGTCTCTGGTCACTCGGCTGAGAGGAGTATTCAGTATAAGATGGATCTTGTTCTCTCTTATATAATCCAGAGCAGTCGGGAATTGGTTATCATAGACCTTATTGATCTTAGAGGAAAGTATCCCGTTTTCCGAAAGGAATTTATGAGTTCCTTCCGTTGCGATCAGATTGAATCCAAGATTCGATAGGTCTTTGATATACTTTAATAATTCTTTTTTATCCTTATCATTTACGGAAACAAAAACGGTTCCCTGAGAAGGAAGTTCTTCTCCGGCCATGTACTGGGATTTCAAGAATGCCTCGCCTGCTGTGTCGGCGATCCCCATGACCTCTCCCGTGGATCTCATCTCGGGACCGAGAATGGTATCTACTCCAGGGAATTTACTGAAAGGTAATACTGCTTCTTTTACGTTGACTGTAGAGAATTGCATCTCTTTCGGAAGAGGAAGATCCTTCAACGTTTCTCCCATCATGATGCGAGTTGCATATTTCACGATCGGATGTCCAAGAGCCTTGGATACGAAAGGAACGGTTCTGGAAGCACGAGGGTTTACTTCGATTACATAAACCACTTCGTCTTTGACCGCGTATTGAATGTTGATAAGTCCTTTGACCTGGAGCTCCAGTGCAAGAGCTCTCGTTGCCCTGCGGATCTCTTCTAAAACATTTTTAGAAAGGGATTGAGGAGGAAGAACACAAGCAGAGTCTCCTGAATGGATCCCTGCTTCTTCGATATGCTCCATGATCCCAGCGATGAATACATCTTTGCCGTCGCAAAGAGCATCCACATCCACTTCGATCGCGTCTTCTAAGAAGGAGTCCACAAGAAGAGGTCTGTCTTCGGAGATCTCTTCTGCCTTTTCCATGTATTTATCCAGCTCTTTCTCTTCGCTGATGATAAGCATGGCTCTTCCGCCCAAAACGTAGCTTGGACGAACAAGAACAGGATAGGTGATCGCTTGGGCAATCTTGCGAGCTTCTTCCATGGAAGTAGCTATCCCGTTCTTTGGAGAAATCAGTTTCAGTTTTTCTAATACTTCTGCGAAACGCTTTCTATCTTCCGCTCTATCGATAGAATCCGGGCTCGTTCCAAGAATGGGAACTCCCCTGCTCTCCAAATCTTTTGCGAGTTTGAGAGGGGTTTGGCCTCCGAACTGGATAATGACTCCGGACGGCTTTTCCTTTTTATAGATCTGCATTACATCTTCTAAGGTCAGAGGCTCGAAATACAGTCGATCGGAAGTATCGTAGTCAGTAGACACAGTCTCCGGATTAGAATTCACCATGATAGATTCCACTTTCAGATCCTGTAGCGCAAAGGAAGCATGGCAGCAGCAATAATCGAACTCTATCCCTTGTCCGATGCGGTTCGGCCCGCCGCCTAGAATAATTACGGATTTGTTAGAAGTAACATTTGTCTCATCTTCTTCATCATAAGAAGAATAGAAATAAGGTGTGTATGCCTCGAATTCTCCGGCGCAGGTATCGATCCTTTTGTATACAGGAGCTATATTAGAGGATTGCAATATTCCTTCGAGTCTCAATTCCTCTTTCTTAAGAATAGAACCTATTTCGGCCTTTTTCTTATCAGGAGTTTGGGTAGAAGAAAGGATCTTTTCGATCTCTGATTTCTTCGCAAGGAAGGCCAACTGGCGATTCGCAAATCCCGCCCGTTTCAGTTTTCCGAGGACAGTGTCCCCTTTCGACAAAAACTCTTTTTCAAGGTTTTGCAGGTCTTCGAATTGATAGAGGAACCAAGGGTCGATCTTGCATAGATCATGGATCTTCTCTACTGTATACCCTTCTTCCAAAGCCTTTTTGACATAAAAGATTCTCTTGTCGTTTGGCCTGCGTAAGAATGCGTCTATTCTCTCTTTTCTTTGAGGAGAAGATAAGGAATGAAATTCGACTAGCTCAGCAAAGTTTCCATCGGATCCGAAACCGAACCGATCGATCTCTAGGGAACGCATCGCCTTTTGAAAGCTTTCCTTGAAAGTCCTTCCGATCGCCATCGCTTCTCCGACGGCTTTCATCTGCACTCCGAGTGTATCGTCCGTGCCTGGAAATTTTTCGAATGCGAATCTTGGGATCTTAGTCACTACATAGTCGATCGATGGTTCGAAGGACGCAGGAGTAACTCTTGTGATATCATTTTTGATCTCATCCAAGGTATAACCGATGGAGAGAAGAGCTGCGATCTTAGCGATCGGGAATCCGGTAGCCTTGGAAGCAAGTGCAGAAGAGCGAGAGACACGAGGGTTCATCTCGATCACGATCACATCACCGTCTTCAGGGTTCACCGCGAATTGGATATTAGAACCGCCGGTTTCCACACCGATCTCACGGATGATCTTGATCGACATATCCCTGAGATTTTGGTATTCCTTATCGGAAAGAGTCTGTTGAGGAGCAACCGTAATGGAATCTCCTGTATGAACTCCCATCGGATCTATATTTTCGATAGAACAGATAATGACTACGTTGTCCGCCAGGTCTCTCATGACCTCTAACTCGAATTCTTTCCATCCGAGCACGGATTGCTCGAGGAGAACTTGGCTGATCGGAGATGCCTTGAGCCCTTTGCTCACCACTTCTTCGAAGGTTTCCTCGTCGAAGGCAATCCCTCCTCCGGTTCCTCCCAGAGTGAATGCAGGTCTTACGATCAGAGGAAGGCCTATCCTTGCCTTGATCTCGTATGCTTCTTTGATATTATTTGCGAGTCCGGAGTTCGGTACGTTTACTCCGATCTTTTGCATCGCTCTCTTAAAGAGCTCTCTATCTTCGGCCTTTTTGATAGCGTCTATCTTTGCGCCGATCAACTCTACATTATATTTTTCTAATACACCTGCATTATGACAGGCAAGCGCGAGGTTCAGCGCAGTTTGTCCTCCCACAGTAGGAAGGATCGCGTCCGGCTTTTCCTTTTCTAGGATCTTTTGGACGACTGCCACGGTCAGGGGTTCCACGTAAGTGGCATCCGCAAGATCGGGATCCGTCATGATGGTCGCGGGATTTGAATTAAGAAGGATGACTCGAATTCCTTTTTCTCTCAGAGCCTTGGTGGCTTGGGTTCCGGAATAGTCAAATTCGCAGGCTTGACCGATAACGATCGGCCCGGATCCTAGGATGAGAACGGAGCGGATTTCTTCCCTCTTGGGCATATTATTTCCAGGATTTTTATTCCTGCCTGTACTTCAAGCCTTTCCGTGTAAGAAATATTCTCCAGCCTTCTTCCATTTGCCGGAACGGAGAAGAAGATCCTCCAATCGGGACCTAAGATCGGCGCAGGCCCCATTCAGAAGAGGCCTCGTATTCCAAGGGTCCTTCTCCCGATCATAACAGAAGTATTTCACTCCTTCCGGGCCTGGTACATAGATCAGCTTGCGATTTCGATCTTGAAGCATTCTATGTTTTGAAAATAGGACTGTCTCCTTGGCATAAGGATCCGAAACCGTTACGCTATTCCCGTCCAAGGGGTCTATCGTATGTAGTTCCAGTATATTCGGATAACGGATCCTATCCTTTTGGAAGAAATGATTCCCCCGGTCCGAGAACCAGATCCCCGTTTCAGAATAAACGGCTCTGTTTTCGGGCCAATACTCTGTTCCAGGCCGACTGCTTAGGTCTTTTCCCGCTAAATGAGGCTTTTCGTCGGTTTCCAAAATACTAAGAATTGTGGGGAAAATATCGAGGGAGCTAGTAATTCCTTTGAAACTGCCAATCCTTGGGCCCGCAAAATCCTTGGGAAATTTAATGATCAAAGGGACCTTGGTCACCCCTTCTCCTCTAAGATGCTCTCCGTGTCCGTGAGAATGATCCTCTTCAAATAAGGACTCTCCGTGATCTGATGTTAAGAGAATTAAGGTTTTATCATATAGACCTTTTTCTTTCAATCGGGAGATAATCTCTCCTACAGCATGATCGAAAGACTTTAGAGAGGCTTGGTAGACTGCTCGGATCTGTTCCCGTTCTCTCGTGTCTGGCTTTTCGGAATTACTCGGATCTACGAACCTAAAGTATTTCGAAGGACCGTAATATTTCGGATCCGTGCCTTCCTTATAAAAAGGATACGGAGGACTATACGGGAAGTGAGTGACCGAAGAAAAATACACTGCAAAGAAAGGCTTTTCCTTCTTTTGAAAGATCGGATCCAGATCGGAAAGAATACGAGAATCATCCCCAAGAGTAGGCAAGGAACGAACAGAAGAAAGATATTCCCCTCCTCCGAAAAAAGAACCTGTCAATACGGGAAGAAAGAAAACCTGAGACTCGATCGTCCTCTGTTGGGTTAAGGTCTCCGCACTAAAATTCGGAGCATATACTTCTTCAAAGCCCCAATTCGCTCTTGGAAAAATATCTCCTGCAAAAGAAGAGACAACTGCAGTGCGATGCGTCTCGGACAAGAAAGAAGGAAGGGTCGGAATAGAAATCCCAAGCTTGGATCTGTCCTCCTTATCCGGGAACATGTCTTGTATCCCATGCTCGAAGGAATAAGTGCCAGTAAGAAGGTCTGCCCAAGCAGGAAAGGTTCTTGGAATCGTTGTATGATGATCCAAGAATACAACCGAGTCTTTGGCAAGAGAATCTATATTCGGAGTAAGATCCTTTTCTCCTTTTACAAAACCAAGTTTGTCTTCTCTGATACTGTCCGCAGCGAGAATGAGAACATTGAATTCTTTAGACTTCTTTGCGATCGAAAATTGGGGAGAAGAAGGTCCCTTTTGAAAATCATGATGTACGAATATAGAAATCCCAAATGCGAAGAGAAGAACCGAGACGACGATCAAATCCTTTTTAGATCGGAATACGCCAGTAATTTTCCAAGATCCTGTTTCCCCAATCGCCGAAGGATCCTTACTCACAATTGCAGAAGTGACAAGTAAAAAATCCTTACTATACAAAAAGCAAAGAGCAAGAATTCCCAAGAACAAACCGCTCAGATGGAACAAATAGAAGAGTATTATAAATACTAGATATTCTATCAGGGAACGATACTGTTTCGTTTGCCAGAGAGAGAAGAAACTCCTGCCAACTTGTAAGCCCAGAAAGATCCCGAGCAGGGATGTGAATACCCAAGGAGGAAAATGATCCGTGATGAAATACAGAAACCCGAGAGCCCAAGTGTGCCTGTAATAGAAAAACTCTCCGTATACTTGCGGGTACTTAGCGACCGAATGACAAAATAAAAGAAATAAAACCGCAATGAGAATGGAATAGATCCGAATCGGTTGGAGCCTCTCTCCCTTCTTCCAGTCCAAAAACTCCGGACCTAAAAATAAGACCAGAGCTCCTAAAAAAAATGCGTATGATGAAAGAAGAACTCCACCCAAGTCTCGTAGAAGAAGAGGAGCTAAGCCATAGAATAAAGAAACAAACTCACTGATATCTACTCCCATCACATGAAAAGAAGTATTCGTGATCAGACAAAGAATAGAAAGAACGAATACAAAGATCCCTGTATGAAGCCAAGGATTTCCTGAATGAAAGTTTAATAAGAAAGAAGCTTTGAACTTAGACCAGAATGCGGACATTCAAAGTATTCCTTCCAAAAGAACGAGAGGTAAAATCCTCCCACTGCAAAGGTTCCGGAGATTGGATAATGATTACTGCGGTTCCCGGTTCATTCTGAATGATCTCATCTACTACCGTTTTCAGTTTTGGAGTTTTCTTTTCCCAAAAAGAATAAGGAGGATCCATGAAATACACTTTGGAAGTCTCAGGAATATTCAGTCCTGAATGGAATCTAAGAGCGTCTTTTCTCATCACAAGATGAGGTTTTCCAAGTTTTTCTAATACTCCTTTCAGGCTTTCGAAACGATCCCAAGCGAGTTCCAAGAAAACGGCCCGGGCAAAACCTCTACTCAAGGATTCTATTCCCATTTGCCCGGAACCGGCAAACAGATCGATAAAAGCGGAGTCTTGAATGTTCAATCTCCCTTGCAATTGCAAGGATTCTAGAATATCGAATAATGATTTCTTAATAATCGCAGGAGTAAAATTACTCTTACCTTCCGGAGTTACGGGAGAAGGTATCACTCTACCTTTCAATTCTCCTGTTTGGATCCGAAGTCCCTTCCCCTTCTTTGGTTTCATTTTTCCTCTTTTTTCTTATCCAGGCTCATTTCCAGGATGCGGATACGTTTTCCCAATTTGGAATCCCTGGGAGTGGACTTGACCTTGTCCAAAACTGTTTCAGCAGATTGATAATTATCTGCCGAATATAAAATGCAAGCGTAAGTATAGACGCCTTCCGCATAACGGACGGAGGCTTCTCCCTTTTGCAAAAAGATCTTTCCCCAACGAGTGCCAGAGTCATACGCTTCGAGCACCAAGGCTCTTTCCAAGAATAAATATACTGCGTTAAAGAAGATAGAAGGATGATCCTTTGTCCTGGAATAAATGCTGAGAAGAGTCTTATCTATCTCCTCCAGGCTTGGTTCTGATGCCACATACAGAAGAAGGATCTTATAATCCACTTCTCCCGAGCGGAGACCGTGGCGGGAAACTTTTACGAGAGTATCGTAATTTCCTTTTTTATAATATTCATATACTTCGTCGAAATCCACTCCGAACGAAGAAGACCCGAAAAGAAAAATACATAGGATGATTGAGAATTTGGAAGCGGTCATAAGGATCCCGAATGAAAAAAGGGAAGACCGCTTAGAGATTAAAGCTCGATTACGTTTGAAGAACCGCACATGGAGCAGATATGATTTTCGGGGCCGTTATAGGAACCTTCTTCGTCATCTTCCCAACGATGATCGCAGTCCTCGCAAACAAAAGTGACGACTTCGTCGTCGAGATAATCCTCGTCGCCGTCTGTCTCGTAATCTTCGTCAAAATCGTAATTATAAGGCATATTTACACGGAATCCAAGGAGGGTCCTGGAGTCAAGCCCGAGTAGGTGTTCCTACGTCAAAAAATAAGTGAAACCTTTGGCCTTTTTGGAAAATCTGTCAGATACATGCTCTACCAAGCCAATCACAGAAGTTATCGAAAGAAAGCCAATTATAAGCCCTTAGTATTCTTCCTCATCTTCTTAGCTTTGGGAGGCATCGCTTTCTTTTTTCGTCAGGATATAAAGAATCTGTTTGCAGGAGACAGACGCATCCTTCTTGAAAAAGAAAGAAAGATATTGCAAGAAGGGATCGTAAAAGGAGATCCTAAAGAAGGAGAGATCAAGGATTTCAAATCGGTTGCAAAGGAATTTGCATCCACCAATCCGAAGGAAGGAATCTCCTATCACTACTCTGCTCTATCAGGATATTATGAATTCTTACTATTAGGATTTCGTTTTGATTCGGCAACTCTATCAAAGATCGCTTATACAGGATTCGAGGAATTTTTAGCCCAAGACAGCTCTTATCTTCCCTTGGTAGAGGACTCTTACAGACAAGCCTTAAGAGCACAAGCAGTGGATCCAGAGTTTGCAGAATCAACGGACAATCGTTACTTGATCGCATTCGGAGAAGCTATCCGACAAAAACTCAGCCGCAGCGCATTGAACAAATTACTAGTCTCCATTGATCCTGAAAAACTCAGCCCGGAACTAAAAGCTGGCTACGCATGGACCTGCCTGGCAGGAAGCACACTTTCCGGAAATACTGATTTCTTAAAGAAGACTCTAGCAAGACCCGAGATCTCTGGACCACTTTTACTCTCCGGAAGAGAATCCGATTTTCTGATCGCATTATCCGAATTCAGAGCGGGGCAATATGTATCTTCTTTGAATTTCTTGCGCAGAGTAAAGAATGCAAACGAGGATTTTCTAACAGGAAGTTCCAAGATCCTGGAAGCGAAGATCTTCTTTTACCAAAACCTTTCTCCGAAAGCAATCGCTCTATTAGAAGAATATTATCCGATTTCTGCTGACAGAAAGGAAGAAGTCCTGAAATTAGCGAGGGAGATCCTGGCAAAGAACCCTATTCTCAAAACCAAACTCCCCATAGAGGAATAAAATGAAACGACTCTTTTTACTCATCCCATTTCTGATCCTTGACTGCGGATTCAAACCGGTCCCTCCTCCTGCGGGAAAATTCTGCGAGCCTATGCTCAAAGAAACCCAATGCATCACTCTGGATTTCAGAAAGGGAAAGGCTTATCTCGAAGATAAGGAATATCCGATGAAGTCCACCAGTATATTAAATTATTCGTATACTGTGGAAGGAGTTACCTACGAGCTTGAAGTTCTAAACGAGAACCGAGTCAAGATCGTTGGTACGAATGGATTCAACAAGACTTTGTTGAAGTTGAAAGACAAAGATGAGAGAAAGAAAGAATGGGCGAAGTTATGGGAGAAGGTAAAGGAGATGTTTTGAGGGAGAGCAAGTAAAACTGTCATATATCAAATTTTCAATAACTCCAAGCTAGAACTATTATATGGGCCAGTATCAAGTGTTAGTTTTAGATACTATTTACCGATCCCAACCTCTTTTTCCAATATACCATTTTCATTATATTTCAACAAGCTCCCGATTAATCTAGTAAGCTGATGATTTTTCATTATTCGTATTGTAGTGGGATAGGAACACTTAAAACAAGTATATAATGTTAAAGTAGCAGTCGATTCATCAATGAAATCAATTTGCCAAAATGCATTATTCCATTTTCCATCAACTAATAATTCATCTTGAGCGGAAAATTTAGAAAAGAAAAATTCTTTATTAACTTTATCAAGATCAGTAAAAACTCTCCCTTCTGTATGCCCTGGTAAATATAAAATATTTTGGACTTTATTCGCCCGTAAAAAAAGTGAACAATTTGTTATTAATATAAATATAACTAAGTAGGAAAGATTATAATTTATATGCACAATGTTACCTCATTTCCAGTTATTTGGATCAGATCTATATTTTGACGATGGCTGCGGAGCCTGCGACGCAGGCGCCGTCGGGCCAGTGTATAATTCCCAATCGTGAGTACCCAAAGTCGAAGTTCCACTTCCCCCCCTAATTGCGGTATCGGGACTACTACTTGAGTGAAGAGCTGCTGGAGTTCTGGATCCAGGTCCGTGAGGGGGATCCCACGGTTTTCCGGTAGAAGGATTTTTCTCTGGAATAAAATTTGAATCTCTTGTTTGAATATATTTCTCTGTAATAAGTTCGTATTCTTCATAATAACTAACATCCCCTGGTATTGCTGTTCCAGTATTAAAGAATCTGTATGCTACAGCGACTGGAACAGGAGTTCCCGAAACTCCCGTGCAGGCATCGGCCCCTGAACAAATAGTATAGGTCGCTCCTTTATCATTTACTTTTCCATATATATTCTTAACTGCATGGTATTGAATATGCTTGGAGACCAATTTCGGTTGAGTAAATTTATTCCCTTTTGCATCGGTCATCTGATATCTTTCAATTATAGTATGACTATCCGACAATCCATTATTCGAAAATTTGTCTTCGCTTCGTTCAATATTATAATTTGTGGCTACTTGCACATATCGACCGGTAAACGTCTTATTTTCATAGCCGTCAAACTGTTTCACAACACTATTTCCATACGTTCTATCTGGACCCACATTTCTAATTTCTTTCTCGTGCCCCGTAGGATCCTTATACCGAATCGGATTTCCAGCTACATACGAAAATCTATTCCAGCTTTGTGTAATTGCTCCACCATTCGGGATCACAGTATCCGCACTCGTAAACCTTGCGATCTGTGGATCGTAATAGCGTGCATTATAGAAATAGAAATTAGTTTCTTTGTCTAGCTCCTGGGAGTTGTATTTCGGAGCGAAGTCCAGATTTCCTCTTTGGACAAGGGTTTCTCCATAAGGCTCGTACTGTGTTTGGGTTAAGGTATGACCGCCTTCATCTAAAACATGCGATACCGAGTCTACTTGATCCGTTAAGAAGTAAGCTGTTGTTCCTTCTTCATTGAGAGCTGCAATTCGGACCCCATTCAAATAAACATTATTAATAGAACGTAATAGATTGTCTTGGTCTAGATATTCCAATCCATAGAATTTGCTTGGATATAGGATCTCTTGGGTTACGGAGCCGGCACCTTGTGGGACCAGCGCTTTCTTGCGGACCCTAAAGCCACCATCGTCATACCAATAGCTTCCGATAGTTACATTCAGAGAATCTTGGACCTGAGTGATCCGGTTCTGGGAATCTACACTGATATTCTTGGTCAGATCCTTGAGATTATCTCTCTGGGTCAGCATATTCCCAGAGGAATCGTAGCTCATTACGAGTCTATCGTTCCCGCTCTGTGTAGAATTGATATGTGTGACTTGGTGATTGCTATATTGATAATTCCATTCGTCTTGGATGGAGCTGTCGGTATAATTATGATCTCTCTTTGCAGTCAGGTTTCCGTTGTTCGCATAGGAGAAGCTTTGGCGGAATGCCTTGGTATAATTGCTTGCGGATTCCTGGAAGATCCCATCGGCTGCTACAAGTCGGTTCAATCCATCGTAACTATAATTGTAAGAGGTTGTATAATCGCTGGAATTATTCGCGATAGAAGTGATATTATTTCTGCTGTTGAACGCATACACTGCGTCTTGCAAGGTCTTGGAGTTTCCGTCTACGTCTCCCGTAGAGTTGATGCGGATCATCCTCTGTTTTACATCGTAGGTATAGTTGGTTTGGATCCCGTTGCCTAAAGTGAAACTAGCAGTTTGTCCGAATTCGTTATACGTAATATTCTCTACGATCGTCTTACTGCAATACCCCGGAAGGATCCCATTCGTATTTACCTGCACTGAGATGCCAGAAATATATCCTGCGGTTCCATAAGCATAGCAGGCTCTCATTCTGGAATGATTGACCGGATGTTCCGGATAATCTATGACAGTTACTCGATCCAAAAGATCGTATTGGTATTCCGTAATATATGGTCCACCCGCAAGATCTATCGTTAGGTTTTTGAGGGTTCTAGTTTCTTTCTTTACTCTTCCGAGTTTGTCATAGCTGAAGGTCTTGGTCTGGGCCCCATCTTCTACTTTTACTAGTTTTCCTAAAGCATTCTCGCTTCCGCTTCCGGAATCATAATCGTAATACGTGTCTCCGTCAGGAACACTTCTGGTATTCAATCTTCCTAAAGAATCATAAGAATAAGTTGTGGTGATCCCGCGTGCATCTGTGCTTTGCGTTAAATCTCCAAAAGCATTATAAGTGTTCGTGCTAACTCCGAAATCAGGATCGCTCTGCTTTCTTTGGCGACCGAACGCATCATATTGCCAGTATGCTTGGTTCTTTCCGGAAGTATCTTTTACGGAAAGTCCACTTGTATCACAGCTTAGATTTCCTCCATCGTTCAGGTCGGATTTCTTGATCAGATTTCCTGCGATATCATAGCAGAATCCGATCTGGGAATCCGTTCCATCGGAGCCGAAATCTTCCACATATAGAACTTGGCCCCGTGAATTTTTAACTGTGCGTTTGCTTGTTCCACCGCTATGGGCTTCTACTGTTTCAAAAGGATCATTATAAGTTACACTTAGAACAGTTGCTTCCGTCTCACCAGCGGCGATTGGAAGAATGGTTTGCACTAAACGACCGATCGAATCATAGCGGAGTTGACTTGGATTCTTTTCTTCTGCGTGAGGAGCATACGTGTCGATCTCACTCGCATCTGCCCAATCCGGTTGACCAGTGCGGGCTACTTTTCCATCCCCATCGTACGTGATCTTTCCGGATCTCACAAAAAGACCGTTAGACGCTCTTTTGACCGTATAAATGATACGGCCCATTCCATCTTTGTATGATCTGGTCGCAAAATCTGGATCACCGCTTCCAGATGGGAAGGTTGTCTTCGCACTCAATGGATAATTGGAATTGAATTCATACGCTGCCAGAACTTTCGCACCGCCGTCGGTATCCGCGCTGGATTCGATCAACCTACCAAAATCATCATATTCGAAATAAGTCTTATTGCCGTTTGGATCGGTGCTATCTTCAGGAGAACCGAATGCTTTCGCATAATTGATCGTGAATTGGGTCGGTAGTTGGACAGATCCGCCGAAACTTGTCTTCTTAGTTATAAATTGATGCAGTTCATCATCATATTCGTAGGAAGTCCCACGGTTAGGGCTCGAGCTGCTATCCTTCTCTTGGATTAAGTTCCCGTAAGAGTCGTAACTAGAATCAATTATCTTAGATGGAGCGGAAGGAAGCCCGCTTCCAGAATATACACTTGTCTTTTTTGTAGGATTCCCTTTGGAATCATATACGATCGTAGTCGTAGTTTCATTAGTAGAGCTCGCCAAGGATACGACCCGTTTCGGACGGGTTTGGTTAGAATTCGTATCCGTCTCGAAATCTGTAGAAGTAGTAAATGTCTGGGTAGAATGAGACGTATCCGCAAACAAGTCCGTCCCTGTCTCAACACTATTGGTTAGCTTATATCCGTCTAGAGTGATCGAATTCTGAGTAGTTTCGGTAGCAGTCCCATTGATAAATTTCTCCACTTTATTGGTATGAGAAAGATAAGAGACCTTGCCCGTAGTAATCTCGATATGCTGTATATCATGGGTGTATTTTACAGTTCCGTAATCCTTATTGTCCGAGCCAACGATACGTGTCTGCTGCTCCGCTCCTCCCAAGGCACGGTTATCCATGAAATTGGAGTAAGGCTGGCTAAAGTATGTGTGAACAGTCTTGGACCCAGCCGCATCAGTCATTGTGAATTGAGTAAATCCAAACGCGTCGCTCTCTTTCTTCCCATTTATAAATCCTGAGAAAGCAACTCCACCGGAGTATGAATATGTTTTCGGAATCGTGTTCCCAAAACCGTCATCTAAGGTGATCTTAGTGCAAACCCTGTAATTGATGGGAAGGTCCGGTATATCATCCGTTCCATTATTCTCAAATTTCGTAGAGTTCTCATACTCGAAAGAATACGAACCGCCAATCCCATTGACAACCTTCTCCATGATATCCGGAACACTTCCGTTGGACATGGCGAAATACCAGCTCGGCTCCTTGAGATGAATGATCCCAATATCTGTGATCCCGTCTCCGTTATAGTCCCCTTGGATCCATTGGAACGGATAGACCTTGGTCATCAAGTCTGGGCGATCCACGTACGCACTCGTAACAGGACCGCTTAAACTTACGATCTTACTCTGAGAAAGATCGTAAAGACTGTTTTCTCCGTTTGAGATGATGATCGGATATCCTCGATGATCGAAACTATTTAAGAAACTCACAAGGCCTGGATTAAATACAGTGCGCGTAATGCTAGTCGCAGTGATGCGGATCTTGGAGAATACTACAGAAGAATCGGAAGGATCTTCATAAACAATGGATTTACCAATCGTTTCAGGGAAGAGACCGAATTGGATCCCAGCCTGACTAGATAGATCGTAATTTGCAGTAGTAATTGGAAGAGTTACTCCTCCAGTCAATAGCTTGAACTGGATGCTCGTGGATCCTATGGTTCCCAAATACCATTTATGAGTTCCTGTCCTACGATCTACGAATAGGATTTGCGCCTTTCCGGTTCCCAAGAAATCGCCCGAAAAAAAACTGAAACTCGTACGGTTACTCCGATTCGCACCGGAGGTTCCGACTTGGAATAAATTATATAGATAAGAAGAAAGAACATCTCCTGCCGGATCTAAATAGCGAGTCCCACTCGGACCGGTGATCAAAAATCTTCCGGTCCCAGTAGTAGACTGATCATCCAGAGTGAGAACAGATTTGGTAGAAGTAGAATCAAAATTATCGACTAGATAAGCACTCGATCCTATATCGAAATTCCCAATCTGAGAATCTGTAATGCCTGCAAGGTCTTTGCTCTGAAAAGAAGTCCCACTCGCCTGAGTTACTACAAAGAATTTATTCGTAGAGCCCAAATCCATAAAGAAGAGAACTTCATCTCTCGCATTTGTAGTATATCGATCCGCTTTTCCTTTAAAGAGAGTCTTAACAGTCGAAGCCTCTGGATTGAATCCTGTCAGCACAGATTCGGTGAAAGTAGATCCTTTCTTAAAATCGAATACCCCAGCTTTGCGGTCATAGATCAAAAGCTCGGGGGAAGCGCTGCAATCGTCTTGAGTAAAGCAACCTGGAAATACCAATTCCCCTTTTCCAGGGTTCGAATTGCCATCATATTGATAGTCGAGTAGAACAGTTTTCGTATCGGACGCAGCATTGATCACTCCGAATCCTTTGGTGAGTTTTACTTCATCAAGAGGAAGAGGAGTCTTCATGACTCGACTTTGATCCGGGCCATAAGACATATCACTGTATACTTTATATCTGAATCCGTTAGTCGTAGCTTCCCCGATCCAGAATTTTCCATCAGAAGCGGAAAAGAATCCTATATCTGTCCGTCCGTCACCGTTGAAATCTCCTTGGAGCCAACGAGTAACAGAAGTGAACTGAGGGGTCTTGGACCAGATCTGAAAATTGATCGTACCGTTAGATGTTGCTCCCAAGGTCCAATTTCCGGAAGAACGATCAAAGAGAAGGAAATCTGAAAGACCGTCCCCGTTAAAGTCTCCAGAAAATCTATCGTTGGAGAATAATGCCTGTTCTGGCGCGGTAAAAATCTTATAGAGAACCCAATTCGTCTTGAAATAGATCGGATCGGTCTTATCTGGATTTCGTAGATTCTCTCCAACGAACCAATATCCATTGCGATCATCATATAGGGAAATATCAGTAAGACCATCCCCATTATAGTCTCCCACAAGAAACTTAGTTTTGGACTGAGATCCGCCTTCTATAGAAGTGTCGGTAGTACTAACACTATCCATATTGGCATTCGGAGAATAATCAGATCTATATAAGTTCTGGAATTTCTTTCCAATCTTTAAGAATTCAAAGTATCCACCCTTATTCAACATAAGAGTCCAAAGCCCGGTTGGCTCATCGAATAACATGGAATCAGATAAACCGTTACCGTCATAATCTCCCGGAAACCATTCCATGCGGAAGATATCCGGAATACCGCTCATCAATCTTCCGTAATTCTTGAACTGGAATATCCTGCCATCATGTTCAGCTACAATCAGGTCCTTTGTTTCTGGCAGATAAAAACCTATATCAGATCTTCCATCCCCGTTAAAATCACCACTCACATTTCCTTTAAAAAATCGAATCTTAGATGGGCTGTCATAATTCTTATAACGATTCGCGTAGAGTTTGAAATTATACCCGCCTTCCTTTCGACCTTCCGCAGCCTTCCAATTCCCGGATTGAGGATTGAAGAAGAGCATATCCGAGATTCCATCCCCGTTAAAATCTCCTTCGAAATACTGAGTAGAATCCGGAAGTATTTCCGACTCGCTGGATGCTTGATTGGTAATTGTCTGCCAATTCAATATGCGTGTCGCCGTACTATATTGGAATTCAGGCTTAGTGGTATGGCGATCGGAATTTACCGTCTTTAGAATAGGTCTTCCAGAATCAAAGGAAGTATCGTAAACAAAAGTATATGTCCAAAGCTTGCCTCCATTCCAACCGACTTCGATCGTGTCCAAAAGACGATCCATGGTCATAGTGAATCCAGGTGCTTTACTTACATAAGGATCCGGTCTTGATTTCGTATTAAATCGAACATACTGTTTTGGAGCAACGCCGCTTTGCGTATTCCCAGTATATCGAATTTCTTGAATATATAAATTTCGTTTATCAGAATATTGGGAAGTATCATACTGCACTTCCATATAATTACCGTTCCTATCTTCCTCCTTCGAAAGATACCAGGCGTAAGTCTTAGTAATTTGGATCGGATCATAGATCCTGTTTGAGGATGTATCCCCGTATGTAGATTTAGTTCCGGAAGAATCCTGGACGATCCAAATCCCTCCGTTCTCTATATTCGTTAAATTTAAAATAACAAAGTTCTGGTCAGTAATCTCGACACGATACGTTCCATTCTCATTGGATGTGGAACCTGAAACCTTGATCAGCCTTTTACCGTTCCATGTAAACGTGTCCCTTGAATCGTAGAACAAGGCTCCATATTCGGGCGTCCGAGTGATCGCCCCTAAACCTAAACTCCAACCAATACCGACCCATCCATCTCCACCATTAGAAGAATAAGATAAGGCTAGTTCTGGTTCCATTCCACCCCGTCCAGAAGGGATCGAGATAGGGTAAATTAGAGATACAGCTCCGAAATGGTTTGGTTCAGGGGGAGCGATGAACATGGCCCCTGACATAGGATCCGCTTTGGATTGTGGATCATCAATTGCCTCACTGTAATTATTCGATATTGAGAACAAATCACTTCCCTCAGGAGCCGGAGCGGAACCAGGCGAGGGCAAAGAAGTGCCGGAAGGCAAGAGTGCCATCGGTAATAAGCGAGAAAGGAGATTATTGCCATGCGCGCATGAAGCAAAAAAAATAAGCCCAGAAAAGAGAGTTACCTTTAACAGTAAAAGCGTTCCTTCTCCGTTCTTATCATAGGATCTGATAGATTCCATACTAGAAATAATCTTTAATAAATTGATAATTCAATATCACTCGGTAGGGTCTAAAAATTTACTTCAGACCTACCGAGTGAAAACTTTTGCTTTAGAAGATGATTCTTCCCTTCAGCAAATAATTTCTTTCAATCAACGGAGCAACGAAGAAGTTATTTAATCCGTATTGGATAGTTCCAGGGCTCATTAAATCGAAAGAAAAGCCGCGGAATTTCTGTCTATCCGAGTCTTGCGATAACCAAATTGCCAATCCTGTTGATCCAATATTTTGGAATGTAGGGCCAGTCTGATCTCCTTGGTTCGTTGTGCTTAGGAAAAATTCCCCGCTTCCATTCACTTGGAAAGGTGATAAAGTTCCTAAACGGCCGCGAATAGTCTTGATCGCATCTTCCTGATGCTCCCACAGAGTAATAATATTATTCCCGCTTAAAACAACAGAACCAATCGATTTTGAACTAGCTGTTGTCGAAGAATCCATTATCAACGCACTTGGAAAAACGAGACTTGATCCAGAAATGGACAAGGCTTTCAAATTAATGCGATTGCCGACACTGTAAGCTATAAGTCCAGTATCACCTGAAACTCCTAGTTTAAAGTTCGCAATCGTCGTTCCTGTTGAAAGTGTCACTCGAGAACCAATCAATGCTGAAGTGGAAAGGTTGAGTGATCTAGAATATAACTCAGTATCTAGAAAGTCATATACTATTAACCCAATTCCATTTGAAGCCTTAACCGCTATATTCATATTTCCGAAAGTAGCATAACTATCGACAAGAATTGAGGTGCCGGGGGTCGCCGTACTTAAAGTATATGGGATAGCGTGAACCTTAATTTTTTCGTTATTGCCGCGTGCGAGAGAAGCGACGACGGCTTTATCTCCATTTGCATCAGCAACAACTACCATTCGCCCCACTGACCCTGTAATATCAAATGCGTAAAGTATAGCTGCGGCATTCACACTTGTGCCATCGCTAGTTTGATATACTCTTCCGTTAACATTATGATGGTAATTACAAACGCTAGCACATCCAGTTACACTGTTCCACACAACTAAAGCTCTAGTGTCACTTAATGCTAAATCTACGCTTAGAAAATCAGGATAAACTGCTGAAGCGTACGGTCTCGTTACAACTAAATTCTCAGCTCCTACAGCTGCTTTCGTATTCATATCCCAAACACGAAGATAGATCTTATCTACATTCTCCCAGGAAATCACAGCCTTTCCATTTTGGACTTTCGCTACAAAATCTTCTCCAATAGGTTGCGTGTTCAGTGTCAGCTCTGATGACGTAGTGAGTCCCGTTGAAACTTGAAAGAATTTACCTTTAAGTGATGTACCTTGCTTCCAAATTACAAATCCGTTATCACCCTCAACGAGAGTCACCGGATTACTTAAAGTTGCAACTACTCCAGGATCACTAAAGATATAATCGTTTGCCGTTGCTTCAAATCTAAAGAATCGAGAAGTACTCGTTTTCAAGGAAGGCAAGCCTTTTGCAAGGAAGCCAGCAAAGCCTCCTCCATCGGACCATGAGTTCCACCTAGTTACTCCCTTGTTATAACTTCCCATCCAGTTCAATGCATTGTAATCAGGAGAAAGTCCAAGACACCCAAAAGGGTTAAAAAGATTTGAACTACATGGGATTGCAATTCCGTTCGATAGTGGTACGTATTGATCCGTAGTGTAAGAAGTTGGAGTTGTCGCATATTGGCCATTCCAATCACTTACAAAATTATTATCAATGGCTAGTCGAATTTCCGGGTCTGTTAACGTCCCAGGAATATAAACGGCAGTTGTCTTAATTGCAGCTTTCAAAATCGGATTTGTAATAGTTACAACTAGATATCCGTCTGTATCAGGGCCAGTTACGCCCGAAACAAGATAATTTGTATTATCTCCTTCAATATATAAAGTATCACCCGTTTGCAAATTTCCGTAAACGTTTAGAAGCTTGAGACTTAGATCTCCTGCTTTAATCGGAACGCCAAGCTCTCCTCTGACTTTTCGAACATTCTGATAATTCAACGGCCAAGCGGTATTTCTATATGCACTATTAAATGCAGGACGCAAATAAAGTTTTATAGGCGTCTTAGTGATATCGTAAATCGGATGCGTTGAAGGAAGCTGAATACATCTGACGAATACTTGGTTTTGATAGTCAGGATAACTTCCACAATCTTGAATTTTATCCGTACTTCCTGGAGTTAGGTCCTTAACGATATGAAGCCAATCAGTCCTATATCCGGAAAAGCCCAAACTTAATTCAAAATCTGTGACTTCCTCCATCGCAAAACGCTTGGTGGTAAATGCTGGAGTATATCGAAAGTTTGTAAAATATTGATAGTTGCCTGAAAGCTGCGCAGTTCCAAACGATGGATTCAGATAATTAGTATTCAAGAGAGAAATAGTAAGTTCTATTTTTTCTCCGAAACCAGCTTCCCCAAGATAAATCGAATTCTTATCCGGATCATAAGGGTTATCTCCCAACTCAGCATTGTCCCATTTGGAATTTACTGAAAACTCTTGTCCATTCTCCAATGGATTTTTTCCAAATGCTTCTAACTCAGCCAGGTAATCAGCAATGGAATAATAGACGATGTCGTAATAGTCGCCAGCCCAAATAGTAGAACTAGCGCCTTGCAAAACAAAAGCACCATTGGAGTTAATCGGATCAAATACAACTTTATTGTTCCCACTTTTCAAATAGGTAGTTGAATCGTAGTATTTCCCTTTTGAGAAAACAATCCATATACCTGCAGTCGATTTTTCTGCATCAGTCCACTGATTAATCGGCTTCTGAACACACGCAGTACGAGAAGTCCCGTCGGAGCCTGTAAAGGTTTTCAAATCACAAGGGAAATTAGTCTCTTTTCCCGCTATCGATTTAATCGCTCTAGTGTATATTCTGGAAGCACCTAATGTAGGGGCTATTTCCGATAGATCTAAAACATATTCACTGAAAATGATTTCCATTCCCGAACAGCTAATACGATTCAATGCTTTCTCAAAAGAAATCCCCGGCGCCAATTGAGTTGCATTAGTTGTAGTGCAAGGATCTCCAGATCCTCCTGCCGTCACATCAAAGGCAGCAACTCTGTATGATTCACGAATATCCGGTCCGATAATTTTAACCATCGCAGTCCTGCCTTTGGCATTCTCTTCGATTACTTTTAAATTATCTCCGCTAAAATTCAATAGTGTAGAGGCGTAATTCGAATTAGGCACATGGGACATTTCATAATCAACGATAAAGATTTTCGGATTATAGCCCGACGTAATCGCTTGTTCCACTTCAACTTTATTTAAACCTGCTAATTCTACAACGTAAGGCCCAAATTCCGAACCACCATAAACAGATATTTCGAACAAGCTGTAATCATCATTCCGCAAACGGAAACTTTGAACTGGAATCAGATCACCAGCAGCATTTTCAAACATGAGAGAGCAAAGAATATTCGTAAGCTTAACTGGCATATTAACGGACTCATTCGTTATATACAAGGCAGCGCGAACATAACCTGCATCTGATTTAATTGTAGTTGAAGAGGAAGTTTTTTGAGTCTTTTCAGCACGATAATTACGAGAATTCTTACCTGTTGAATCTGACTTAAGGCTTACAGCATCTCTATCCAAATTGTTCTTGAAAGGGCGATCTGCCCACTTGGTCACAGTCTTACTTGTTGATGCAGTAACGCCCCAACTATTCGAATTACTTTGTCCATAATTGATTCCTGGCCCAGACCCAGGAATCGCTCCCGCTGGAGAAGGACCAGTGATTCCAGCGCTCATACTACTGGATCCCGCTGAGTTTAAAGAAAGAGAACTAGCGTAAGTATCTTGGAATTGGACAGTCTTTAGATTGATTTCATTCTGGTGGATTTTTTCCGTACCTTGGTTCTTAGTGTCTTCAAGATCATCCGCATGGATCTCGCTTACAATCTCATCCGAAGTATTTGAACTGGTATTCAGAATTTGTATCTTCATCGTAACAGGCGGAGCAATTTTTGCAGTGATCTGTGGATAATCCGCAACCCAAACATTAGTAGTGGTTTCACTTACATTTAATATGCCGTCGCCGTCAAAATCGTTTACAATCGTAGTTCCTGTCGGATCTATTGCACCGCCTAACGCAGCGACTGGAACACTTGTGCCGGGAGGAAGATTAAATAATCCATTAACAGGAGTTATTTGCCCCCCGTTTTGCTTTGGGATACCACTCTTATCTATCAAAAGAGGGACCATCTCTGCTGTTAATCGAGTAGCTTTTGATAAATCAACGTCCCCTTTCTTTCCCCAGCCCCAATCGCCGAAGCACGACAAGGAAATTAAAGAGAGAAGAACAACCAATATTGTTTTTAATAGCACCAATTTCTTTTTCATACCGGTAATCTCGTTTAAGCCTTCCAAGTTCGCTCAATATATGCTCACGCAATAAAAGCACCGGTTAGCTAGTTTAAATAATTCTTAACTGGATCATTTCTATATCCCAAAGGACTAAAGGGAGATAAAAATGTCACTGAGACTGCCATTTCTGATTTTTGACATATGCTGTCCATTTTTTTTGAAACTTTAGTTCTTTTTTCTGGAATTTCTCAAATTAAAACATCCCCTAAGGAATGTTTTATTCGAATTTTGGGAACCCGATTGATAAAAATTGGTATCTAGAGTTAATTGAAAAATCTAAATTTATCTAGCCAAGCTTTGCTCGAAGAAATTTATTTCAAAGTGATTGAGATTAGAAACCAAGAGAGGTGAAGCATCCAAATCGACAGAATGCTCTTTTGCTTTTCCGCAAGAATAATGAATTGCGACGTTTAATATAAAAGTTTAATAGTCCAATCCCCATCAATAAATTGAGGATTTCGAAGCTCCCAAGATCGCGGTCCTTCATCCGGAGCTTTGTTCCAAACTTCCGGCCCAAAATCTACGGACGCTCTTACGTGTACAATTAAACTGAATATGCAAGCCGCCACCCATAGATTACGAAACCATGCAGATTTTCTTCCTTCTTCAGGAAGATCAGCAATGCCCTTCATCGCGAACCAAAGTAAGAAAGGAATAATTTCCGACATCAACCTTGGCCCGATAGAATGGCCACCCCACCAATCATCGAAACTTGCAATCAAGAGAGTATGAAGAACAATGCACGTAAGAAAGAGAATCGATAATTTTCGATCAGGATCTTGTTTCATTTTTACTATTCCCCAAAAGCTAAATAACAAAAATGGGGACCAAATAAAAACACCCCTACTAGGACTTAATAGAATTCCGACAAGCTTCTTACCAAAACCTGAGAATTGAAAAATTCTATTTATATGCTGGCTTGCGTACGTTGACTCAAGCGATCCGTAAATATTCAGGTTATAAATTAAATAAAGAACTGCAGGCACAATCCCGCCAGCAATCACAAAAAATATTCTGCGTTTTACAAGAAAGAGAAAATATACAAACACAGGAAATGTAAAAATGATAGTGCTTGGGCGAACCCATATATCCAAGCCAAGAATGAAACCTAGAAATATTAAGCTCCTATTCTTAACCGTTTCAAGCATGCATAAGTATATCAAAATACAGTTAATAAACAAACTTCCACTTTGTTGCCACATCGCGCGAGAGCCGGTAGAAAGTGCCGGGGTAGCGAAAGCGAATAGTAAACTTGCCATTACAGCATTCATTTCACCAAATTTTCTTCGAAAACATAGATAAATCAAGACAGCAGAAATTGCCATCCAGCTAGAGGCGACGAGCTTTCCAGCCTCCAGCGAATGTTGCACAACTTCATTAGGGCCGTTAATCTGCATTAAAAGAAATATTTGTGGAATCCCTAAAAGAGAGCTCCCTATAGGATAATAGCTATAATAATGATCTTGGACTTTTTCTAATCCTTGGGATGGCAAATTTTGAAAAGCTGGATGATTAACAAATTCATCTAAATTTACATTTCCTTCACGAATAATACTTATGCTAGTTGGGGCAGCCCACTTAGAGTCAGCTTTAGGGAGAATCGGAAAGATAATGCTTAAAAAGAAAACGAGACAGAAAATTAGGAAGCTCACTCGTTTGGAACTTTTAAAATAATATTCCGGACTCAAGAGCTAACCTACTTTTAAAAACTATAAATTGAAAATCAAATGAGGCAGGAATTCCACATCCTAAATCTTCGACAGTCATTACTCTACATTATAAAACGACTGTAAATCAAATTTTCCTATCCCTTAAAAGCGGAGTGGAATGCTACGAATTTCTTCTAACTCACCTACTTCTTATCGCTACTCGCGGTAAATTCAATCTCTCCGTCTAATTCCTTGGTCACGATCTTTTTCAGATCCTGATAATCCGGAAGATCCTTAAACCCTAAGCGAGAACTATAATGCTTACGAATACCATTTTCGAGAGTGTCCTTACCGAGAATATACTTCATTCCAAGCTCTCGGATCACTGCAGAAGATTCTAAATTAATACTCTTTAATAGTTTATCTTCCTTGTCGTAGACTAGAAAGATATAGTAGTAATACAGGTCCCCGGTTTTTTGAAATGCTTCCTGGGCGACTACGTTTACTTCCTTATAAGAAAAAGAATCGAAACGGAAATACTCCGCACTTTTGATTCTTTCGTCCGTGCTAGAGGCTTTCAGTTTGATCAAAACGGTTTTTAAGGCGTCTGCTTCCTTGGTTTTATTTAGTTGGAATTTATTTTCAAGAAGCATGTTCACTAACGTGAAGTTATTCGGATCCTGTTTGTAGCTTGCTTCTAAATACTTTTCCGACTTCTTGAAGTCTCGATCGATGAAATAGATATTGGACAGATTGACCAATGCCATCATATTATCTGGATTGATCTCCAAAGCCTTATCGAATGATTCAATCGCCTTTGTTCTCTCTTTCTCTTGCAAGTAGATATTTCCGAGAAATGGATACGCGTTCGGAGATGTCTTATCCAGCTCTATGCATTTCAAGAATTGCTTCTTAGCATTCTTAAAATCTCCGGACAAATACAGGCTCACTCCATAGTGATCTCTGTATCTGGCATTATTCGGGTTTAACTCGATCGCTTTTTCAAAATAGATATGAGCGTTTTTAGGATCGTTTAACTGAAAATAGGCGAAGCCCACTGCGTATTGCAATGTATCGTCCTTTTCTCTGGATTTTGCTAATTTGAGAAGGATAGGCAATGCGGATTGAAAATCCCTTTCCCGCATATACATATCCGCTTTTTCAAAGTCTGCTTGTTCAGAAGAAGTCGGAGGAGCGGATTGCCCGTATAAGTTTAGTGATATAATTGTTATGCAAATGAACAGAAAATAACGCATCTCTCCCTCTTCTACCTTCTATAAATAGCAGGGAAGAGAAAACGGATCCCGTAAATCATTCCCTGCGCTTTCACTTCTTCCGGGACACGTCCGAAATTCTGTCCTCGGATCGCGTCCATACAGGATTGATCTACTAATGATTGTCCATGAGATAAAACTAATTTAGTATCTATGACCTGGCCCGCGTCGTTTAACAAAAATTGCACTCTGGCTTCTCCAGGAACGATCGCTTCTCGGATCACTGTTCCGGCTCCATCACGATAGCCGTAATTTCCTCCGCCGGGAGGAGAGAAACTCTGCTCAATCTGTCGGAGCATTCTTTTGAAGTATTCGTAACCTACTAACTTCTTGGTGGGAATTGCGGTATTCGGACTTCCGTCCCAACGAAAACGAATGTCCTCTTGGAAACGATAGTTGGAAGGAATCTTGGTCATTCTTCCTGTGGCCGCAGTTTGCTCCTGGGTTTGTTCCGTAGGATTCGCATTTTCTACAGGATCCTGTTTTAGGATAGCGACCTCGTATACTTGCTCATCCTCTGTTTTCTTTTGAGCAGATTGAGGAGTGGCCTTGGATGGGTTTCGTGCAATATTCCCGAAAATGAATTCGCGAAAAGGAGAAGAAGTATGAAATCCCTTTTCCTTTGTAAGCCCTCCTGAGCCTGCGGAGTCCGCGTTAGATAGAGCCTTGTACTCATCTTTGATATTCTTATCTACGAACTCTTGTTCGAGTAGAACTTCGTAGATCTTTTCTCTTTCGGCCCTTTCTTTTACCTGTACGAGAGGATCTTCGCCCAGGATTTGGAATAGAATATTTCTTGTGAATAAGTGAGCGACCAAAAAGGAACAAAATGCAAATACCAAAAACGCTGCGAATAGAAGACGCTTATCGTCTTCCTGCAAATTGCTTGGTGCGTCTATTTCGGATTTAAAAAAGGCCGGGAGTTGCATCTTCTTCTATATGTTTGCCGAGTGCCGGAGGGATCCTGTCCATCAGCTTATAGGCCTTCTCTGTGGCAACTCTACCGGAGGAGGTCCTATTAATCAAGCCAACTCTTACCATGTAAGACTCATAATGATCTTCTAAGGTACGCTCCTCTTCCCCCACCACAGCAGCGATCGGCTTCAGGCCCACAGGCCCTCCCTTGTATCTGTCGATCATGCATTCTAGGATCCTGCGATCCATCTTATCCAAGCCGAGCTCGTCTATCCCTAGGCGAGAGAATGCTTCTTCGCATGCATGGGCACGGATTCTTCTCTCCCCTTTGATCTCCGCAAAGTCTCTCACTCTTTTTAGAAGATGATTCGCGATCCTAGGAGTTTTTCGGGATCTTTTTCCTATTTCGAAGGCAGCGTCTTCGTCGATCTCATAGCCTAAAATTTTAGAAGAACGAAGAACAATTTGCTGCATCTCAGGATCGTCATAATATTCCAATCTGAAATGGATCCCGAAGCGACTCTTGAGAGGATCCGAAATGAGTCCGCTTCGAGTCGTCGCTCCGATCAGAGTGAAAGGCTTAAGTTTGATTTGTATCGTCTGCGCTGTGATCCCTTCTCCCACGAGAAGATCGATCATGAAATTTTCCATGGCTGGATAAAGGATCTCTTCGACCTTTCTGCCTAGGGAATGAATCTCGTCGATGAAGAGTATATCCCCTTCTTCTAAATCTGTGAGTAATTTAGCGAGATCTGCACCTCTTGTAAGAACAGGTGCAGAAGTGACTACGATGCGAGCTCCTAATTCTTGGGAAATAATTCCAGCCAATGTGGTTTTTCCAAGACCGGGAGGTCCGGAGAGAAGTACATGATCCAGTGCCTGCTGTCTTTTCTTAGCGGCACCTACGAATACGGAAAGATTAGAAAGGATTTCCTTTTGTCCCACAAACTCCGAGAACAGAGAAGGACGAAGAGAGTTGTCCTCCTCGAATTTGTCCTCGGGATTTAGGGTATGTCCTGCCAAATGATTTCTCTTATTCCGCGAGTTTAACCGAAATCTTCAGGGTCTGGCCTTTTCGGAAAACAGTTACAGTAATCCTTTGTCCAACCTTGGATTCTCTAATCTTGGTCGCGACTTCGTTCGCGCTCTTTACTTTAGCCCCGTCTATCTCCAGGATCACGTCTTCGACGTCGATACCTGCTTCGGCAGCTGCGGATCCATTCTGCACCTGTCGAACAAATGCTCCGTCCTTGCTAGGAAGTTTTAATTCTTTTGCGATCTCTTCGGTAAGATCGTCCAAGCCCACTCCGAGTCTAGGTCGCTTGATCCTTCCTCCGGACTTCAATTCCTCTACCACCGATTTTGCTTCGTTGATAGGAATGGCAAAGCCTAGACCGATAGAACCTTCACTTGGGGAAAGAATCATACGGTTGATCCCCACCACTCTTCCGTTGATATCCAGAAGAGGACCTCCCGAATTTCCTTTATTGATAGAAGCATCCGTTTGGATATAATGTACTCCGGAATTATCGATGCCGCCTCGTCCCACTTTAGAGATCACTCCAACTGTCATGGATTGTTCTAAGCCGAACGGAGCGCCGATAGCGATCGCCCAATCTCCCACCTTAACATCGGAAGAATCACCAATCTCGATGGGCTGCAGATTTGCGGCTCCTTCTACCTTTAGAAGGGCGACGTCAATGGTCTGATCTGTTCCCACTAATTTAGCGGAAACAGGTTCCTTTCCATTTTTGAATAAGACTTTAAATTTATCGAATCCTCGGACCACGTGATCGTTCGTAAGAATATAACCTTCTTTATTCAGAACGAAACCGGAACCGAGCCCGTTGATCTTTCTTTTTTGAGTTCTCACTCTCCCTTGAGGTCCATAAAGAAATTCTTGGAAAGGATCACTGAACTGAGGCACGTTAACCGTTCCTTCAGTAGCGACTAACACTACACTAGGAGAAACATTTTCGTATACTTCTTCAAAGGCTTTTTGAATGGAGATCGCGGCCTTTGCTGCCTGGCTAGGTTCTTTGTCGGATTTTGCATTTAAGAACAGCGTACTATCGCTGCCGGTTCCGCAGTATAAAATGGGAGAAAGGATCACTCCTGCCATCACGGATATGCCTATCACCAGGAAATTTTTGAATCGGTCGTTTTTTTTCATGGATTCCTGTCCTCGGGAATGCGATTCCGGTAGTACGCTTCAGCATTCGAAGCAAAACCACTCATGTCAAGTGGCTTTCCTTAAGCATGGCGAATACACCGGGATTTTACGTTTTTGAAGGTTTAGACGGGAGCGGGAAAAGTACCCTCACTCGTCGCCTCTTAGACCTTTTGCAATCGAAAGATGTTCCAGCAATTTGCTTTGCGGAACCGACTCGCTACGAATCCGGAATCTATCTCAGAAAATTTTTAAGCGGAGAAATAGAACTCTCTCCGGAAAAACAAATCGAAGCATTCTTAGCGGATCGAGAAGTTTCCTTACAAAGGAATATTCTACCTTCTCTCTCCGAGAAGAAGATCGTTCTCTTGGACAGATACATGTATTCAACTGCAGCTTATCAATCTGGAGAGAATTTTTCGGCGAGAGAGATCTTAGAAAAGAATATAGAGAGAAAATTTCCCAAGCCGGAGATTGTCTTCTATTTGGATCTGAAACCGGAAGAGGCGCTTTCTCGTTTGAAAGTCAGAGATACTACTGCTGACAGATTCGAAACCATCTCTGCCTTACAAAAGATCTATAAGGCGTATGAGGAAATACTTCCGAAAAATACGATCCGGTTGGACGCGAATTTGAGCCCCGAATCTATTGCGGAGCTCGCCTTAAATCATATCGATTATTGAGTGGATGTAGCTTGCAGATTTCTTAATGTAGCTTCGTGAATGGCAGCTTCTCTTTCCAATTGAGAAGCAAGCTCCACTAGTTTTCTTTTTCTATTGGACGAAGCCTCGCCCTTAGGCTCGGAAGAAGCCAGTTCTCTCAGATGTCCCGCTTCATCTCTCTTCTTCTTAGCAAGATTGAGCAAGTATTTGCGAACAATATCCTTTTGCTCTTGAGTAGAAAGACTCTCTACCAAGGCTTTTTCGATCAGCTTAGTCTCCTCTTCTGCAGAAAAAGAAGAAACTGAAAATGGGAATAAGGAAAGAAGGAGCAGGATTGCTAGAGGATATTTGAATTTCATCTCGGTTCTCTATGTGGGAATTCTAACTAGCCGATTGTTTCTGTTTTGTTCGGCTTAAGCTCAAGGAAACAGGACTTAGAAATTCTGGATAGCAAATTTCTAAGTCTCTTCCGACCCAGCTTAGAAGATATGTCCCACATCTATGAATAACTGAGAATCTTCTCTGGACTTACCATAATCGATCAGGATGACTGTGGCCTGGTTCCAAATGATACGCAAGCCGCTACCGTACGAGAACTTATATCCTTGAGTACCGATATCATGATAACCATCCCAGACCCTTCCGAAATCATAAAAGGGAACAAGGCTCAACGTGATCAATTGATCCCAAAATTTGAATGTACCAAATCTCCAACGGATCTCGAAATTCCCGAAACCGATCATCGGTCCGATAAAACGTTCCTGCCTATAACCTCTCAAAGTTTGCAGACCACCAAGACCGTTAATCGCTCCGTCAATGGACCACATATAACGATATTCTGAAAAAGGAACTTCACCCTTAGAATATTGAACTGCACCTCGGGCTGCGAAGACCAATTCCTCGAACAATTTAGGAAAAGGCGTATAGAAGAATTTCCCTTGCGCGAAGAACTTTTGAAAATCAAAGTCCGAGCCTGACTTTTTAGATACTGTAGAGTAATTCACTTCCAATAGCATTCCTGAATCAGGATCTGGCTCGAAGTCTCTCGTATCGTATGCAAGGCCGGCGTGAAAGTAATTTACATTTCCCCCATGATATCCATTGATCAGGCCTCTCTGATAGTCTTGCGTCAACTTGCTCGTACCATTCGGAGTAGAAGAAGCCCAGCCGGTATTAGGATCCTTTGCTGGGGTAAAATAATCCTGATTGTTCGTGATCCTTCCATTAGGATAATCGAATGTACGAATTATATTTTGAGAAAACTCCGGAGCAACGATCCAACGAAATGCTTTTGCAAAAGTCTTATCGACGGAGAAGGTAGCAGTAGTGGAACGAAATTCGTATGTATTGTATTCCCGATTGCTTTGGTACGCAAAAGGAGAACCAGGATCGGATTGTCTACGGTAAGAAAGAGCATCCTCACGATCCCCGAAAGAACTACCGTTGACCAAGGCTCCTGTAGGCTGGTTCTTTTCTCTATATGTCAGATCCTTTAGAGTAGATGTTCCTATTCCGAAGTACTGAGAGTTCTTATTCACACTATAATTGAAACTTCCCTTCAATCGATATGCAGTATCGAATAAGAAAGGACTGTCGAAGGTCATCTCATAGTATGCTGCGCCATTCGTAGTCTTATAAGCCTGACCACCGATCCTGTACATATAAGGTTGAAATTCGAAATAAGGACTCTTGCGGGTTCCGTTTTGGTATAAATAACCTCGAACTCCATAGCCTTGGCCTCTTACAGGATCTTGGGAGAAGACAGGCAATCCAGTAGCATACCAACCTTCTCTCTTCTCTTGCAATTCTTCTGGAGAAAGACGCTTGGATTCACTTAGCTCGATAGCGACTCTTTCATCTTCTGCGAATAAGGAGAAGGAAAAGCAAATTGCAAAGACCAGAAGAATGATTCGAACGAGGAACAAAGATAAAGCCGCCTATAGGCAAGGTGAGGAAGAGGAATAAAATGTAAGCAAAAATCCAAATGCGATACGATAACAAATTGCTCAAGGCCCCGATGGAGGAATGCGATTGACTTAGGAGCTTCTTTTCAAAAACTCAACACCGTAGGGCACCTATAGCTCAACGGATAGAGTACAGGCCTCCGGAGCCTGGAGTCCGGGTTCGAGTCCCGGTAGGTGCACTCGAAGCGAGAGCTGGAAAGCGATTTAGCGACCCATAGGGAGCGTAAAGAATCGCGTGCGAAACACAGGAAGTGTTGAGCACAGCTCGAGACGCCGTGGAGTCCAATCGAGCAGGATGCGAGATTACGTAACGGCGAGTCCCTAGTCACCGCAGGGCTTTATTTTTCTTTCCATTTACCCCATAGTATGATAGACTGAGATCTCCGGTGCAACCGGACCATCATGGCATCGTAAGCAAACCCATCCCAATCCATCCGATTTTTTAACATGCGCGTCTGCGCACGGGGTTTGTACATGCAATCTATTATCACGGCGAATGACGTCTCGTTCGAGTTTGCGAACGGGCGCGTTCTATTCAAAAATCTTAATTTCTCCTTAGGACCTAAAATCACCGCACTTGTCGGTTCAAACGGTGTAGGAAAAACTCATCTCGCAAAGATCATTGCCGGGCTCATCGATCCAAGCGCAGGAGAAATACGTCGAAAACAAAACGTCCTATTCTTTTCCCAACGCCAAGAACCGGAGCATATTACCGTAAGAGAATTCTTGGATGAATACTCCTGGTCCCTTTTAGGAGATACTCTTCTCTCTGGAATAAACCAGGAGAATACTTGCGACAACCTAAGCGGCGGGGAATGGATGAGAGTGAGGCTCGCTCAAATCCAGGAAGAAGGCTATTTGATCCTAGACGAGCCTACAAACGATCTGGACCAGGAGGCGAAAGAAGTCTTAATTCGTTTTCTAAGAGAATATGAATCGGGAGTTCTTCTCATTTCTCATGATAGAAGATGCCTTAGCCTTTGCGAAGAAGTTTTAGAATTATCTAATCAAGGACTGAACAAGTACGGAGTCGGCTGGGAGTTCTACCAAGAGCTCAAGGAGAAGGAAAGAGAAAGTTCGATTGCTTCCTTAGAAAGAGCAAGAAGAGAAAGAGATAAGGCACTTGCAAAGAGAACTGAAGAAAGAGAAAAACAAGAGAGAAGAAATAAAAAAGGAGAACGATCTGCCGCAAAAGGAGGAGCGCCCAAGATCCTATTAGGAGCAAGAAAGCAAAGCGCAGAATCTACATCAGGAAAATTGAATTCTTCCACATTAGAAAAATCGAATCAAAAGATACGAGAAGTTTATGAAACAATGGATCGAATGAAAGTAGATCCGGTAATGTATGCAGACCTTATGGGGAACGGGATTCCTTCCCAAAAACTAGTGGCCGAAGCGATCGATCTGAACATAAAATTCCAAGATTGGATCTATGAGGAAAACTTAAACTTTGCCTGGAAGGGAAATATTCGGATCTCAATCAACGGTCCAAACGGCTCCGGAAAATCTACATTATTGAAAGCAATCTTAGGGAATAGATTCGAAACAAAAGGAGATCTGAGGATCGGAAAGCTCAATACACTTTATGTCAGCCAAGGATGCGAAGAACTCCAGGAAGAAAAAAGTATCTTCGAAAATGTTAGAGATGTTTCCTCTTTGATGGAAAGCGAAATTAGAAATGGGCTCGCGAAATTTCTATTCTTTGGAGAAGGAGTGTTTCAAAAATGCAACTCTCTCAGCGGAGGAGAAAGATTGAGAGCTGCACTCGCCGTAGGACTATTGGGCGCCAATACTCCCGAACTTCTCATCCTAGATGAACCTACAAATAATCTGGACCTAGAAAATATAGAATTCTTAGAAAGGCTCGTGAAGGAATTTCCAGGTGCAGTAGTGGCCGTTTCTCATGATGATATGTTCCTACAAAACTGCGATATCCCCAAGGAATTTGCTATAAAACGCATTCTAAGAACATGACCAATTAGTCATTTTTAATTGACATTTCGCAACAATCGACTATACCACGGTCCGCAATACAGAACTTGGAGAGAAAGATGTTCCTACCAAAAGCTCCTCCCTATGACGCCCTAGCCTGGGCGAAGATGTCCTTCGCAGAAAGGGCACGCCTATCCTGCCAAGCCTGGGCAGTCCAAGGCTATGGCTCTCCGCTCGGAGCCTATTTTGTTTATGTACTTAAGATCATAGGTTATATCGCGGGATGGATCTACTTCTGTTCCTTCTCCCCTGGACTAGGAGAATGGGGAACGATCTCTTGGTGGTTTCAACCAGTCGCTTTTCAAAAGGCAATCATCTGGAGTTTACTCTTCGAAGTCTTAGGATTGGGATGCGGAAGCGGTCCACTAACCGGAAGATACTTCCCGCCGATCGGAGGATTTCTTTACTTCTTAAGACCAAAGACCACCAAAATGCCGTTATTCGAAGGAGCTCCTATCATAGGAGGAAAGACAAGAGGGATCTTAGAGATCCTGTCTTATGCGGCACTGATCGGATCTTTAGTGCTCTCCTTGATCCATCCAGCCCCAGGCTATGATCAATTTTTACCGATCATAGCACTCCTCGTGATCGCGGGAATATTAGATAAAACTGTTTTTCTTGCTGCAAGAGCGGAACACTATTGGGTTACCATCGTAGTATTCGCATTTGCTCCGAATTGGATCGCAGGCGCGATGATTGTTCAATTGTCTATTTGGCTCTTTGCGGGTTTCTCCAAACTAAACTCCCACTTTCCAAGTGTTGTTTGCGTAATGGCGAGCAATAGCCCGTTCACTCCATTTGCATGGTTTAGAAAGGCAATGTATAAGAATTATCCGGATGATCTACGCCCGTCTAATACTGCATTAGTAAAATCTTATATGGGAATCTTGCTAGAATTAGGGACCCCTATCGTTCTATTTACCGGAGTAGTGAGCGGTTCTTCTACGATCGTTATGATCGGTTTAGGAATGATGATCTTTCTGCATAGTTATATCACGAGCAATTTCCCTATGGGAGTTCCGATCGAATGGAATTTCTTAGTAGTTTATTCTGGCTTCTTTCTATTCGGAGCTCATTCTCATATTACTCCTTTTCAGCTCGACTCTCAGGTAGTTGCGGTCTTTCTGTTCTTCTTCTCTTTTGCGATTCCTTTATTAGGAAATATTAAACCAGAATGGGTTTCCTTTCTATTAGCAATGCGTTACTACGCGGGAAACTGGGCAGTAAGCGTTTGGATGTTTAGAGACGATAGCTACAGAAAATTGGACAAACTCACCAAGACTTCCGGTTGGTTGTATGATCAATTGGACATGTTCTATGAAAGAAAGGTATCCGTCGGTTTGGTAAGCAAGGTCATGGCATTCCGACTCATGCACTTACACGGAAAAGCCTTCCAAACAATCGTTCCGAAAGCGGTAAAAGATTTCGAAAGGTATGAATGGGTAGAAGGAGAGCTGATCGCAGGAATGGTGGTCGGTTGGAATTTCGGAGAAGGGCATTTGCATAGCGAACAACTTCTTAGATCGGTCCAATCCCAATGCGGATTCACTGACGGAGAATTGAGATGCATCTTCATAGAAGGACAACCTCTGGGACAATCCACATTGCATTACAGAGTTCACGACGCCGAAAAAGGATTAATAGATGATGGAAAGATCAAGGTTAGCGATCTAAAAGAACTGCAACCTTGGCCGACTAAATAATGGAATATTCTTCCAAAGAATATGATGTTTGTGTAATAGGCTCAGGCCCAAACGGTCTGAGCGCCGCGGCACTCTTCGCAAGTTCCGGATACTCCGTGCTTGTACTTGAGGCTTCGGATACAATTGGCGGCGGAGTTAGAAGCAAGGAACTTACCTTGCCCGGTTTTTTGCATGATGTATGCTCTGCCGCTCATCCAATGGGAATTCTTTCCCCATTTCTAAAGACACTTCCTCTCGATAAGCATGGCTTAGAATGGATAGAACCGCCTGCCTCAGTCGCTCATCCTTTAGATGGAGAAAGAGCCGTACTTCTCAAACTATCTTTGGAAGAAACAGCAGAAGATCTGGGAATCGACCGAAAAGCGTATCATAATCTTCTTTCTCCTTTCTTAAAAAATCCGGAAGGGCTTATTTCAGATGCTCTGGCTCCATTAGGAATTCCTAAACATCCGTTTTTACTGGCTCGATTCGGGTTATCAGGAATACGATCCGCAGAATCCATCGCAAATGGATCCTTTAAAGGAGAAAGAGCGAAGGCATTATTTGCTGGATGTGCAGGACATTCTATCCTTCCATTAAACCGAGCTTTGACAGGAGCACTCGGCCTATTGTTCTCTATTACAGGACATACCAAATCTTGGCCTGTAGTTGCGGGTGGATCTCAGATGATCGCTAAGTCTTTAGAGTCTTATCTAAAGACACTCAATGTCGAGATCAAAACCTCTCAGAGAGTAGAAAGCCTAAGGCAATTGCCAAAAACAAGAGCAGTAATATTCGACACGAGTCCGGATCAATTAGCGACCTTGGGAGAAGGAGCATTATCTTCTTCTTATATTAAAAGAATTAAATCTTATCGATATGGGCCTGGAGTTTTCAAAATGGATTGGGCATTGGATGGTCCAATCCCTTGGTCTGATCCTAGATGCTTAGAAGCTTCTACAGTTCATTTGGGAGGAAAATTCTCGGAGATTGCCGCCTCAGAAGCAGACGTCTGGAAGGGAAAACATCCAGAGAAACCGTACATGCTGGTTGTACAACAAAGCCAATTTGATCGCAAAAGAGCGCCTCAAGGAAAGCATACAGGATATGCGTATTGCCATGTACCTGCAGGTTCCGATCTAGATTTAACGGATGTATTAGAAAAACAGATCGAACGATTTGCCCCAGGATTTAAGGATAGGATCTTAGCCAGACATGCAATGAAGACGGAAGATTTTTATAGATATAATTCGAATTATGTAGGAGGAGCGATTACTGGTGGAGTTGCAGATCTGACCCAGGCATTCTTTAGACCGATTGCGAGGATCAATCCCTATGGAACTCCTAATCCTCATCTCTATATTTGTTCCGCCTCCACCCCTCCCGGAGGAGGAGTTCACGGGATGTGCGGCTATCATGCGGCCAAATCCGTATTAAAGAAAATTCATACATTAAAACCGGTCCGGTACAATTAAGAATGAAATCTTCCCATCTTGTTTCCAGAAGAGAAGACAATAAGAACAGAAACAGAAATGCGATCTTAGACGCGGCGAGAAAAGTATTCGCTTCCGTAGGGTTCGAGGCATGTTCTACAAGAGAAATCATTCGAGCAAGCGGCCTCGCACAAGGAACCTTTTATAATTACTATAAAGATAAGGAATCCGTAATGCAGGATATAGCCGATGAATTGTCCGAAGGAATCCGCTCAGGAATTCGAGAAGCGAGAGCAAAGGCTACGACTCCACTCACGTTCTTAAGCGACGCATATTTTGCAGTATTCAATGTAATGATGCAGGATCGAATCCATCTAGAGCTACTCGCAAGAAATCGGGATGTAATACGAGGCTATCTTTTTCAAGGCGGCCCCATGACATATATATTAGAAGAATTAGATAGAGACGTAGAGAAGATGATAGAAACAGGAGGATTCTCCGCGCATCCGATCCATATAACATCCGTTATGATGGTCGCCGCAGGATTCGAAGCGATGGTCCTCTTAGCGAATGAGAACCGCTACGATATCCGCAAACTCTCCGATTATTTAGGATTGTTATTCCAAGGAGGGATCGAACGTGTTTCTCAAATGATGAAAGATGACGAGGAGTTGTTTTAAGCAAATTTCAGAGAAGGTCGACGGCATTTTATACAAAGCTGCAAAGCAATCCGATCAATGAGCAAAACCGACACGATCCTTATATACCGGAGTAGAATTTGGATCTATAATTGCCTGCACTGCTTTATCGGAAAGAAGCCTTATAAAACCCTGATTTACTGCATCCGCAATCCCCTTAGCTACCGAATCTGCAGACATGTATCCTGCATGAGTCAATGGGAGAACGTGAGAATATAATAGTTCTGATTTTCCTTCAACAGTTTTTACTAAATTCCGTCCTTGGTAAAATTTAAATTCTAAAGATATCTGAAAAACAGTGTAACTAAATAAGCCAGTTAAAGCATCATTATGAAATTCATATTTAACATTCAGCACCTTAACGGATATCGAATTGATATCTCTATGCTTTTTAAAAAGAGAATCGATAACTACAACATTCTCGAATTGGGCCTCGGCCCGATTTCGCATTGCTTGCTCGATGGATTGACCTATCTTAAACGTATTGGTCAGATTTGCCAGGTAAGTATACTCCCTTAGATCCTTAGAGATAAGAATGGCAATCTCCTGGGAATACTGAAGTAAATCTATTCTCACTTTTTCCGGTTTTTGGTCTACAGAAATGGCGCAAGAAATAAAGGTCCCTATACAAAGAGTAGTAACAATCCTTCCAAAGGAAATTAACGATTTCTTTGCTATTAAAAATCTCCAGAAACTCCAGCTCATACGTGTGTCTGTATATTTGAGATTCTGATCCAATTGTAAATAAAATTTATATCCAAAAAGCTTTGATCTAAATGTGCAAACAAGCCACAACAATCAGCAAATCAATATTTCTCAGGCTCTAATGAGCATGGCCCGTTCCTTCTAAGATTTAAGTCCCAAGGAGAAACTGTGTTAAACAATATCAGTATATTCTTAACACAATTATCAACCTTCTCCTTTTTATAATATTTATCTTCTTGAAGCCCCTTTGACTCTATCGCTAAAATATCCGTTGGATCAATTCCAAGAGGCTTTCCATTCAAAGCAGTGAATAATAGATCGGATTCCATAGAAGCATTCAATAGTCTTTGCTTTACTACATTTCCTTTTTGGTATTCGAACTGCGTTGCAAGTCCCAAAGGACCTGTAATCATGCATTTGGCCAAAATTATTCCAAATAGAGCTAATATATATCTTTTCATTTTTTTCTTCTAATCATATAATCAAAAATTAATATCTTTTATAAAGAAAAGGCCTATCGATTTTCCGAAGAATCGACATTACATTTAGGCTCCACATCTCCAGGCTTGTTCTCTTCGATTTGAAATTCGAATGCAAAGCCCTTGCGGCCTTCTTGTGAGTTTTTATTTTCTCCAACTTGAAGATGGATCACAGTAGGTGGATATTTTGAGTAATCAATTCGAGCGGGATGGATAGCCAATCGAATGGAATGATTTTCCGGAAGATTCAGTTCTTTTGTTACTTCGCTAATTCTTCCATTTTCATAATCATTCATGTAGAATTTGAACTTACCCAGTCCGGCGGGCATCGGCATCCAATACTCACAGTCGAAGATAAAATAATCTCTTCTATCCCCGTTCAAAATCTGTCTGATCCGCATGCGACCAATTTTATCTTCTTTATTTTGATAGTAGCTTTCCGGCGGATTAATAGGGAATGAATATCCACTATTTTTTGTATAAGGAAATGGAGGTTCTGAATCAAACCACTCTACAAGGAGTATGAATTGATTAATTTTATAGAACCAACTATCAGGATCATAGTTTTTTCTATCTTTATAGTTTCGTATGTTAAACTTTAAATATGTATTCTTTACATTAGGCACTTCCCTACTAAATCCGGATCTGCCTACACCTGCTAATGATATACATCGAGTATTATAAAAAAGGCATAATCCCAACAAAAGATAAAACAGAGGAAGCTTGTTCATAAACTTCCTCCGCAGGTTTTATGTAAACCCTCTCCATAATCCAAGACCAAACCGAAAGGAATATCGGCGTCTTTCTTGTATTTGACATAGTAGCCAAGAGCATCAGCCGCAACGGATTTCCAATCTTGCTTAATAATACTCTTAGCAGTGCTAACGTAGCCGTAAACCTCTGCAATTTCCTTCACTATTGTAATCTCTTTAACAATTCCGCCGAACACACCTGCTGCGCTTACTCCCATAATGATCCCAAACTGAATCCCTGTCGCATAACAAGCTGCAATCCTCGCATCCTTTTCGCTCCAATGTATATTATTGAAACTTGATTTAGATAAACCGCCTGCAATATAGGCTTGGAGAGTAAATGGAGAAAGAGCGGATCCTACTAAGGAGACTCCGATATAGCCCGCAATTAAAGCAGTAGTGCTAACTAAATACGCGATCCCAGCTGCAGGAACAAGTGCAGTCACCAAGGCTACCATCACTAAAAGCGAGGTCACTCCAAGAGCCGCAACTCCAGCGAGTAAAGCAGTCGCAGCGGCAGTCATCGCGACTGCGGAAGCAAGTAGTCCCACTCCTATCCCCAATGCTCCTGCCACCATGGTAACCGTAGAGGCAACGGAAACAGCCCCCATAGCCGCTAAGAATCCCGTAGCCCCCACTGCAGTAGCGCTTGCACTTCCGACAAGAGCTGCTCCAAGAGCGGCACCAATCATGTTCATCCCTAAGATCCCTGCGATGCCAATTCCGACGGCTCCTATTCCTAAGGCTGTGCCGATCAATGTGACCGGAGCAATCGCTGCCCCGATTCCCAATGCATCACTCCATCTTTGAGAACTAATAAAGAATGCTCTTTGAAAGAAGCCGCTGAACGAAATATGAAAATTAAGAAAACCTAATCCATTTCTGTCGAAGAAACTGCTTACCATACTATTTCCGCTCGGGTCGGTATAACGGATTGGATTTCCTTCCGTATACATATACAGATCCATCCCCATTGGATGATTGGAGTCCATGACCGAATCCGCCTGCAGGAATCTTCCTAAGATTGGATCATAATATCTAGCTTTGAAATAATAGAGCCCTGTTTCTTTATCTTCTTCTTGTCCGTTATATTTATAGCGGAACACATCCGGGCCCGAAGAGTCGGTGCGTTGTATTTCTCCGTATGGTTTATAAGAAATATATGATGCTCCTCCTTGGTCCCCTCCTGCGATCCTGTTTCCATTCCCATCGGTTGCCATAGTGATGGAGCCCAAATGATCCGGATGTAGGAACAGGAAACCGCTAAAAGGAAGCCCCGCTCCGGAGCCTGGCCCTCCGGGCTCGTATGGATTTCCGACAGAAGGAGTGTCCGGATTAAATAGAGGAGCTATCAACCAAGGAGGAGTTCCGTTTCCATTTGGCATGAAGACGGAACAATGAGAAAAAGATAACAAAAGGATCGGAGTCGCAAACCGAAAGAGTATATTTCGAAGTCCTTCTTGGTATGAAATAAAGGCAAATCCGATACTTAAGAAAATTGCTATATACAAAAATCCTAAATTCGTTCCAGGAGCTAAGAAGAAATATTTAACTCCTCGAATCGTCTTGTCTTTTAACTTCCAAGCGAAACCGTTCCATGCAGATCGGATAGGAGATGCCGATCCTCCAGTGCCCTGCGCACTACTCACTAAAACGGCATCCGTTCTACTCCACTGCCCCACTAAGTCCCCAGAGTTCCCCTTGAAATACAATGTATGTTGAGGAGATTGTCCCGGACTTAAGACAACTTCGTAGATCCCTCCGATGGAGATCGTTTTGCTGGAATCGCTATACTTGGTCTTTCTGATCCGAGTTCCTGTAAAATCATAATCGAACAAGATAGTCTCTTGATCTGCGGTAACGATACTCTCTAATTTCTGAAAAGAATTATAAGCGTAATTCTCTCCACTCCGACTGATCACATTTCCGGATTCATCGTACGAATAATCGTAGCTTGTGTTCTGTCCTACTACCCTCGTCACTGCATTCTTATGAGATGAATTCGCATAAGAATAAGTTAAATTTCCTTTTTGGAGTAATTTGCCCGAGTCAGAATATTGATAATCTTCGCTCCCGTAAACTCCTGCAGCAGTTAAGAGACGATTGAGAGGATCATACGTAAAGTTTTGGCTTCGATTCGGATTCACCTTGTCTTGGATGGATTGATAATTTCCAAAACTATCATAAGAATACACAATGCTCTGGTAGGTTTGAGTATCTTTGGAGGTTAAGAATTTAGTAGGTCTAAGCTTTATAGGATCATAATATATATCCGTTCGAACACCATTTCCTAAAACCCTTTGGATCTTGATCTGACCGTCTTCTAAAATAGGGCCATTGTATTGAACGACTGGAAAGTCGGAGCCACTCCCGTTGGAAGGAGTCAATGTGATTCCGGAAAGATAACCCGCATCCGAGTAGAGATTCTTAGCAACACTTCCATCCGGATAGACAACTTCTTCTACCTGATCTTGCAGATTGAAGCTCTTTTGGATCAGGAAGTTCAGATCTTCTTGTATTAGGTTTTTCTGAATGAGTATCTGGTTTCCGCGAGCATCGTATTGAAACTCAGTGCTTCCAGAAGTATCCGTGACCTTGGAAAGTCTTCCGATAGAATTGTTCTTTTCAGGATCATCATACTCATAGGAATGAGATTCTATTTCTCCTTGAGAAGAATGACCGATCACTTGGATGGTCCTTCCCAAAACATCATACTGGTATCCGACCTTGGATCCGTTTGCATTCCTTTGCTCTATTAGATTTCCTGAATTCGGATCGTAAGAGAACTCTGTCTTTCCTGAATCTGGATGAATGATCTTGGTTTGTCTTCCGGAAAGATCCGTCTCGATAGAAGTGGTCCCATTTTCCGGATCAGAAATCTGCGAAGTCCTTCCGTTCGACGAATAAGAATAGCTTACTGTTTTTCCCTGCTTAGTCACAGAGATCACTTGGCCCAGGGAATTTTTTACTTCTACAGTCTGGCCCAGAACATTTCCATTCAAGGAGTCGGTGGTTGTGGTGGTAAGCCCGTCACGAGAAATTTCGGTTATCGTTCCATCCTTCTTCGTAGCCCGGATCTGATTCCCTTCCGCATCATACGAAAAGTCCGTCCAGGAAAAAGGGTCCGATCCTTCTAAATAAGGATCCACCTTACGAACGATCTGTCCTTGGAGGTTCTTCTGGGACTCTTCCACCAGCACATACCCATTTCCAAGGTTACTTCGCTTTCTATAGACTCCGGTAATATTATTACTCAAATCTTCCTTCCAAGTCTCACCATTACTGGTGCGAAATACTTTTCGGACAAGCTGATTCTCTAGATCTCCGGGGTTCTCATATTCGATTTTTTCGGACCAATCGCTTTCCCCTGGCAGATAGCTAAAGGTTGCACGACCCACGGAATCATATTCTGACCTGGAAACGGCCCCGTTCGGATCGGTATTAGAAAGCTCTAATCCTCTTGTATAATCGTATGTCTTAGAAGTGGTATGGCCGAGAGAATTGGTGAATCGGATCGGATATTTATAAACAACGGAATCATATTGAATATTACTAATATTTCCATTCGAATCTTGGATCGAGATCGGATTCCCATACGAATCGTAAGAATTGATGAGCTGGGTCTTCCAAACTCCATCAGAAACCATTTCTTTTACCGAAGATATGGAAGAATTAGAATATTCAATTTTCTTGTAAGAGATTAAATCTCCGTCCTTTTGGATCTGTAGATCCGTAGGTCTTCCTAATATTCCCAAATTCCAGTCGTTTTGATATGTACTCGTTTCTACTAAGATAGTTCCGTTGGTATTCGTGGTCTTAGTAGTGATATTTCCGAAAGAATCGTAAATAGGATTCGTTGTAGTAGAAGTTAAGAGCTGCCCTCCACTATAAGAATTTTCAGTAGAAGCATTCGGCAAAACTAAGATACCGCCGAATTGAGATGTAGATCTTGTATAGGATCTAAATGATTCAGAGATCTGAATCCCATTCTTAAAGGAAGCCTGGTATGTAGGACTTCCTACCATCTCTAAGAAGCTTGGCTCATATTTGGATTGGACCTGTGAATTCGAGATCGTATCCGTTTGGTTTAAGGATTGAAATCCTATATAACTAGAATTCCTCAGACCACCCAAGAAGACTCTCGAGTTAGAATACTGATAGCTCAAAGAAGAAAGGATCGAATCACCCGCTTTCTGAGAGATGCCAGTTAGTAGAATATCCGTAAAACAAATAGATTGGATTCTAGGATCTGAAGAAGAACCCAAGGAGCAGGCACCCGCATGATCCTTAGAAAGCTGGTAATCTAAAGTTTGCATTATATCACCGGAAGAAGAAACCGATCCGTTCTCTATCTTATTCACAAGTCCACTGGGAACTTCTTTATTGAAACGAAGTAAAGAAATACTCAGACTAGATTCGTAAGGGAACTGACGATACTGAGTAGTGTTGATAAATGGAATGGAGCTTGGAATGTTGGACTGAAACGCTTTCTGATTCCCATCCATACCCAAGAGTTCCGGTTTTCCATCCGAGTTAATATCCAAGGCCAAAAAGAATCCGTTCGTAGACCAGGTATCATCTCCATCCGCAGAATAGGTAGTATTCCCATCCGAACCGATACTTGCATAAGAAACACTTAATGCAGAAGAAGAGTCGTCATAACGCAAAAAATCCGCCTTTCCATCTCCGTTTAGATCTAAAAATGCCTTAGGATTTCTCCAATTAAAATAAGCATTCTGAGTTGCAGAGCCTGTGCTGGTCGATGCAGGAAGATACTCGGAAAGATCGATCGGAACCTCATAATATAACAAATTCGTAATGGTAACCGAAAAATTACGGGTAGCATCACTTTGAGAAGAAGGGTCCGTATTCGCAGGATCGCCAGAGTTCACAACATTGGCACGTAGAACATCCAAGGTGCCATCTCCGTTCAGATCCAAGGATTGATCCTGGTTCCAATACAAATTGAATGCAGGAAGATAGTTAGACTGGACAGGATCGTACAATTCCACCTTAAAGAATGGATTCAAATAGTCGGAAGTATCGTAACTTACTCTGTCTTTTATTCCGTCTCCCGAAAGATCAATTTCTAGATAAGAAGAAGATGCTAAATAGCTAAACTTCTTCTTTTCAAGATTGGCATAAGCTCCGTTCACCTCAGCGCTTACGAATGGACTAGCTCCGTTTGAGACGAATTTACGTCCGTCAAAAGGATAATAGGAGATATTTCCTTGGCTTCCGGTCAAAGAGAAGAAAGCAAAGTCAAGATAACCGTCTCCGTTGATATCTGCTATAAATTGATCTCCATGCGCACCGAAACTGGATCTGGATATTTCAGTATTTTCTAATGCAACTAACTGTCCATTCTGGTAATCATAAAAGGTAGAGATCAAACGTTTGGTCCCGTTTGTGGTCTGTATTCTTAGAAAATCCGGAACCCCATTTCGATCTAGATCTATAAATTGCTGGAACTCAGTTCCGAAGTCAGTGACTGCCAGACTCTGTATTTTCTGAAAGCCGGAACCATTGGACAAAAACACATCCATTTGAGATCCGTCAGTACTCTGTAGAAAATCAGTCTTACCATCGCCGTTTACGTCCGCAGTGAAAAATCTCTGAGAAAAATCATCCGCACCAAAGTCCAAATTTCCCAAAACAATATTTGAATATTCAGAAGATTGAAAGTTCGGTCCATAGTGAACACTTAAAGCAGAACCTTTTTGTCTCAGTACTAAAAAGTCGCTCTTCCCATCTCCATTAAAATCACCTGGAAGGATCTGTCCTTGCGTAGTAAGACCGATAGGATCTCCCACACGATTTTCAGAAGCAGAAAGAGAAACATTTCCGGAGTTATCCCAAGAACCCAAAGAAGAAACCGTAAATTTTTGATCTCCTATTTCTCCTAAGATACGAACTATCTCAACGGAGCCGTCTCCATTGGTATCTGCAGTGGTCACAAAGGACATCTCCACTCCGTTGGAACAAACGTCTTGGAATGCTTCTACTCCTGCCCTACACAAATCCGGGGCAGTATAATTGCTTGCTACAATGCAACCCCAATCTGCAGTGCAAGCGCAGATTGCCTGAGTCTTAGCACAGGCAGACTGCACACTTGGTTCCATTGCCTTATAGGAATTCGTGAAATTCTTTCCCGAAGATTGAAGTAGATTATTCTGTTTGGATCTTTGGGTATAAGAAAATGTAAGAGGCTTGTATTGCTCCCTATGAAAGGAAGAAAGAATGGATTGTCCTTCTAAAGAATCGTAATCAAACTCGTACGTCTCTACTTCTGTCTCGGCACCGGACCCATCATTTGCAAAGACCTGGATCTTTTGCAGTAGCTTCTTGCGTGTAATTTGCTTAGTCGCATAAAATAATTTCTCCCCAAACCCGTTCGATCGATCTTCATACGTGAATGAGATCCTGGCATTTCCCCTCGCATATCGAATCTCCCGTGGGATCGGTTCGTTAGATTGTAATGTTTCCGGATCGTAGCTGATATCGTATCCGTTCCCGAATCTATCTCGAACCCGATCCAAATAATACGCGATCGGTTGTCCATTGGAATCTATGACAGAATTTGCACCCGAAGGCTGGTTTCTTCCGAACTCATAGATGGTTCCGTTTCGGTCTCGGATCGTCCATACATCGGAAGAAAAGTCCACCTTCGAAAAACTCTCGTATTTAAATCTATATGCTCCGTTTGCAGAGAGTATTTCTCCAAATTGATCCGAAATAAACCCATCCGAAGATCCATAATGAATTCCTAAACTAGGGTTCTTGGCTACTTGAGAAAATCCTGATAAGGACCAACCCTTCCCCAAGATCCCTTGGTTTGTTGTTCCTGAATATTGAAGTGAGATATTTGGTACAAGATCTCCCGCCCCTGGTGGCACCTGGATTGCAAGAGAGAATCTAGCCTTTCCTGTATGATCCACATTCACATCCGCAAACGGGAGAGGTATCTCCGTTTGGATTCCGAATAAATTGGCAAGGAAAGTAAATACTGGCTTAAGTGGATTTCCACCTAAGACGAATAACGCGCTGAATAAAATCAGAATTACATAATATTTTCCGGATCGAAACATTCTCTTGCTAATCCTCACCAATAGTTCCGGAACCAAAGTTCCTATCGGGGGAATCAGCCGAGCTGTGAGCAAACGCCTATAAGGCGCTTTATATATAAGGGCACTAACGCGTTCAAAAAGACTTTTGTCAAACAGTAATATCCTATTTTGGGATATTTTTTCTCACTCTCAAATTAATTTCTTTCTTTTTGAAGAAGAAGATGGAATTCGTTTCCAAGAATGGCAAATGGGTGAGAGATGCTGAATTTCCATTCCAGATCCGAACTTCCAAAAGCAAAGAGAACCTTATGCGAAAAAATATATTCTTATTCTCTCTATATGTTCTTCTCTCGACCAATTCTCTCTTCTCTACTGAAATCCTATTAAAAAATGGTGATGCGTTTCTAACGGAAGAAGTTTCCGAAACGCAAGATGAGATCCATTTCTATTGGAAGGAAAATAAATACAGGATCTCCAAACAGGAAGTGCAACGCTTAGATCCTAGAAAGAAGGGAAAGGATTCTTCCTACAAATATGCCGAATTCGTATTGAGTGACGGAACCGTATTGAAAGGAGTCTTTATCGAAACGAAAGGATCTAAGATCGTTTTAAAAACAGAGCTGGGATTTGCTGAATTAGATAAAAGTAAAATAGTTTCTCAAACGCAGGAAGATCTGGAGGCTTCTCCTTCTCTTCCCGAAAAATATTTAGACGCTTCACAGGTCAATCTGGGCTGGAGAGTCGGCGTTTCTGGTATCGGCTTAGCATCCTTGGGAACTTGGTCCACGGCATTTCCTCTGGTGTATGGAGGTGGATTCTTCTTAGAGAGAAATGCGGGAGTGTCAGGTTGGTTTTATGGATTTTCTTCCGAATATGCGACCGGCCCGGGCAAGACAGGGCAACTTTCCATCTGGAGCCAAAACCTTTATTTAGGATCCGCTTACGGAAATTCTTCTCCCTATTGGATGATAGGAGCAGGAACAAGTTCCATCTCAAGAAACCAAGGAGAAGAAAGAAATTCGGCTCTTGCACCTGACCTTCTTCTTGAATTCGGATGGAGTTGGAATACTCACTCTCAGCATTTAGTCCGATTAGGAATTCGTTCTCAATGCAATCTACAAAATGAGGCAAGCCTTTGTAATTCTGGGATCCGATTCTCCTGGGGATTTTATATATGAGATCTTTATATTTTATTTTTATAATATTACTCTTAGGAATTTTAAGATGCGGAGATTCAGGCCTAAGCAGTATTTTAGGAGAAGAAGCATCGGAAGCAGGCTTTGCTTACGTAGCAAAACTTGGCCCGAATTCAGCAGCTCTCTCTTGGAATTGTTCCGGGCCCGCCAAAGGAAATGTTTATAGCGAAGTAGGAATGATTTCGGATCCTTCTTCTTTAAAGACTCATTGGATAGAACTAAAGTATTTACGACCAAATACTGAATACAATGCGATTGTGACCTGCGGTTCTCAAACTATCCTCGAAGGAAAATCTCTCCGATTTAAGACTTGGATCTCCAATGATCCACCTAAAACGAGAGGAATTTGGATCGTAGGAGGTATCGGGTCCACTGCAGTTCCTGTTGCCGAAATCGATTTATTCGATCCTGTTACTGGAATTTGGTATCCTTCCATCACGAGTGTTCCAACTCCAAGAGTCTACGCGAGCATTCTATCACACAAAAGTAAAATATATGTGATTGGAGGAATGGAACTCATTTCAGGAGTATACACTTCCTCTTCTAAAGTCGAAGTATATGATCCATATTTGGATATCTGGGAAAGTAAGGCATCTCTTCCTTTCGGATCTCAGGGAGCCGTATCCGGTTCCGTAGGAGACGAGATCTATATTCTTTCCGGTTCTAATTCAACCGACATGACGAATGGTCCCGTATTTAATACAATCTTAAAGTTCTATCCTGAGTTAGGAACAAATGGACAATGGATCTCCTATTCATCTGCATCTACAATATTCAGCAGAGTGGATATGGCTGGATGCGCCATCGACGGCACTATTTTTTATTCAGGAGGAAGGACTTACAATACCGGAAGTGCAAATGCAAGCACGGATGGTTTTGTTCCACCTGCAAATACGACTACTTCCTTCGGTGAACCAAGTCTTGTGGAGTCCAAACATGGAGGTGTAGGACTCTGCATCAATCCAAGCTCTCAAGATCCTTTTCCTGCAGATGGAGTTTGGTTTGCAGTCATCGGTGGATCCACAGGCTCAGGAAATGTGTTCCAACCTGCGACTTTTATTCTTCCTACAAATAAAACGGAATTCTATCAATTAGGTTCCGGCGTTTTCACCTCAGGTCCCACTCTTCCCTCTTCTTTGTATTATCCGGCAGCTCAAACCTCTTACGAGACTAGACAGATCTTTGTATTTGGAGGGGCAAGTGCGATCAATGTTCCAGAAGACAGCGTGTATTACTTGGATTCGGGAAATCCGATCCTCTCCGCTTGGAGCCTTCATCCCAAAACTATGCCTCGTAGAAGATATGGTCATAAGGCAATCCGGATCGATCGATGAAGAAGATCTTCTTTACAGATCCAAAAACCGAATTCAGGCCATCGGCTGCTTCTTCCTACAAAAGTAAATTTGTTCTTCTACTTTTGTCATTCTATATAAGTTTTTCCTTATATTCGCAGCCCTTATCCGAATCCGAAACTTCTTGGATCAAAGAAGGAGAGATACTCATCGAAACGAAACAATTCTTGGAAGCGGAGAAACTGGCAAATTCGATTCTGGGATCGAATCCATCCGACTTAAAGGCCGAATTCCTACTCACTCGAGCCTGGATCGGATTAGGAAAGGAAGAAGGAAAAAAAGGAAATCTCAGCTCCGCCAAGGAATATCTGGAAAAAGCCTATGAGAAATGGCCTTTAAACGAAGATCTTCGAAAAGAAATCCAGGAACTCGAAAAAGGTCCAGGCCATTCAAAAACGATAAAGAATCCTTCGACAACTAAACGGCAAACTTTCTCGGCTGCCCCTTTCGAAGAATGGAAATCCGTAATGGAGTCTTTACGAACGGAGATCTCAGGGTTAAGAATGGAAGTCTCGGATCTGAAAACGAAAATAGAGGCCGCCCAAACTCGAGGAAATAATATCCTCCTATGGATCAGTGCCCTTCTATTAACTCAGATTGTATTTCAGATCCTTATTTTATTCAAAAAAGATAAATAATAAAGATATTAAATACTTAGAGCGACCCCGCGCTCGGCTGCAATATCTCTGGCAGTCTTTCCATCCTCAGTCTTCAAATCAGGATCGGCTCCTTTTTGCAGGAGTAGATTCACTATCTGTTCATTTCCCTGGCGAGAAGCAGCTATATGCAGAGGAGAAAATCCTCCCTCCTGTGTAAAATTCGGATCAGCCCCAAACTCCAACAGAAGTGCAACTGCATCCGCCTTCCAAGAAGCGACTGCAGAATGCAAAGCAGTGTTTCCTAAAGAGAACTTACTCTTGGATTTTGCATGTATATCCGCACCCTTCTCGATCAAATATTTGATCAGAGGCAAACGACCAAAATGAGCGGCAAGATGCAAAGGAGTCCATCCATCCGGACTATAAGAATGCACGAGTGAAGAATTTCCTTCGACCAACTCTCTAACTCTTGCCTCGGTTCCCAAAGCAGCAGCCTCGTATAGATTCAAAGGAATTCCGAGAGTTAGATACGCTTGTATTATATCTTCTTTTCCGAAATAGAGCGCAAATAGTACAGGAGTGATCCCCTCTGCATTTTGCTTAGAGCAAAGATCCGGTGCTTCTCTCAAGGAATAGATCACCTGAGCTTTTTGGCCGGCCGCAATCATCTGAAAGATATCCGAAATCAAAAGTGGGGCCTCCAAAAACCACCGATGGATGATCCATTTTTTTTCAGTTTTGTCAATCCGGATTCACGGAGAATCTTTTAATTGGATGAGATCGAAAGGCTGCAAGTCGACCGAGATAGGCAAAGGAGTAATCAGCCGATTCGAATCGTTCGTATCGAACATAGTGACTCCTGGCTGAGTGAATTCAGTATTTGCGACATACAGTATTCCGTCGTCTCCGAGTAAAATGCTGGAGAGACTGGCATCGAAAGAAGAAGGAATAAAGATCAGAGTCGAGATCTTATGGCCTGTACTAGGATTAAATACTTGTAATGTTTTATTGAAGCCGGCGTCCATCACGCTAGCATAGCCTAATTGATCGCTTGCAATCTGGACCACCATCAGATCTCCCCCTGCAGTGGTCTCCGAATAGAGATATCCAGAGCGAAATGTTCGAGTAGAAAGTCTGAACGCAGTGACTCCGCCGTCCAACGCGCTGATAAATCCCATCCTGTTCGGAGTAGGAATAACGATATGTTGCTCTCCGAAAATATCCACTAGCAAAGGCTTACCTACAGGATTCGGTGTCGGAAAGGTATAAACTGCAATAACGGAATCCGTAAGGATATCGATCTCCAACAATAAGGAACCCCAAGGCCCTGGAGGAAAGTATCCACTCGGATCATTGCGATCTAATCTCTCTAGACAAATAAAAAGGCTAGTACCGACGATCTGCATACCGGAAGCCTCAGGTAAGTTATCCGGCACAGCACTCGGTTCCGAGTAACCGCCTAAATCCATATTTCCGAGGGAAGCTCCATTGCTCGGATCTATGATCCTAAGAAATCTAGAATTGTATAAAGAAACATAGGCCTTATTCGGTCCGACAATCGCGATATCACTTGGATTCGTGCCTGCTCCCATCGACCATTCGGAAACTGTTTGAAATCCAAAATTCGGATCCAGAACTTGGACACTATCCTTATTCAATCGATTTATAATATATACTTTCTCGTTTCCGAAACGGGACACAGCGTCCGAATGAATCGGGGTGAGACCAGGATAAGAAAGTAGGATCTCCGGATTCACTACCTTGAATCTTCCACTGCTACTGAAATCAGTGGTCACCACTCCTATATTGTTCGGCAAATTAGGAGTAAGGAACAGAGTGTATAGAGGAGGTCTCTGTATGTCTCCACATGCAGCAAAGAAGCATAAACAAAGAAATATACAGGACTTCTTACTCATCATTAAAACCTTGCACTCAATGTAACGAACCAATTTCTTCCTGGCAAAGGATATCCTACTATATCCTGAACCCTCTTATCTCCCATATTTCTAAGATCTACACTCAGAAGTAATTCCTTCGGTGCCTTTTCCTGTTTTTGGATCTTCTCCTCTTCTTCCTCAGGAGAAGAATACAATACAAGAGTAAGATATGCATTCCAGATCTGTCGAGCAGGCTGATAATTTACGTACTCGTTGGTCCTGTCTTTAAAGACAGCTCCCACATACACACCTTCCAATCCAAGTTCCCAAGTTTTTCTCTTATATGCAAGAGTCGCTCCGATCTCATGTCTTGGTCTAAGAGGAAGATACTTTCCATGCAAATAAGGAGCAGCAGAAGTATTGATCGCTTCTTGGTAGGTATAATCCACTAAGAATTTCCAGCCCTTATATTCCGATTTATGTGAGACCTCCGCCCCATCTATTCTCGCAGAGTCCACATTTTCCGGACGAAGAGTGAATTGCGAATTCGGAATGAATAGGATCATATCTTGGATTCTTTTTCTAAAATAAGAAACAGTAAGACTCGTCTTAAGATCTCCATCTTTAAAGCTTCCTGTAAATCCTGAGTCAAAGTTCTCACTCTTTTCAGGCTTCAATGAATCGTTTGCGATAATAGTTCCTACTTCTCCAAATAATTCCAAGAAACTAGGAATACGATTTTGTTTAGAAGCATTGGTCTTAAAATCCAAACCGTAATTTTCTTTCTCGATCATCTTCCATAAGAGACCTGCCTTAGGATTTGAGAATTTGGTGGTCTTGTCAGGAGAAGCTGTCGGGTCCTGCTTCTGGTACCATGGTTGGTCCGATTGAAATCTATCCCGATAATTGTCCCAAGAAACTCCCGGTGTAAGGATAACTTTTCCATCAAAGAAACGGATCTCATCCTCTAACTGAACCGTAGTGTAGGTCCTGAACTTTCCTGGTTCGTATTTGAGGTCTATGTTTTGTGGAGTACTTCTAGAACGATCAAAGCTTTCTTTTTCCAAACCGAAATGAAGTCGAAAGATCTGATTGTAATCCAAGAGATAGAGAGTGGGAGTCAGATAGGCTCCCGATTGATGAATGATCGCAGCAGAGTTAGGAGTTCCTTTCGAGAATTCCGACTTAGGATCGAATAGATCATCGTTTGCAATCGTAGTGAATGCTCTTGTTTCTATTCTTAAGATCCCGTCCAAGAGTCCTTTTGTATCCGTTCCAATTGTAGAAGTGTTTCTCAAATACCTTCTATGAACTTGCAAGGTTTGATTGCTTTCCGGACCCGGGATCCCATGAAATCTATAATTTAGATCGTTCCAAAATTTGATCTTTGTATTTCCGATCTCTCCATTGAGTCCGATCATTCCTTGCGTTCTTTCGAATTGAGCGTTTCTTCTTCTGTCAATCGTATCATCAAAAGGATTCACGAGAGAAGTTCCATGATCGTTCAAGTAGGAGAAGTTTTGGTCCGATTTTTCTCCCAAGAAGAAGAGACTCGTTCCTATTCCCCCATAACTGCCTGTATGCGTTACGCTCCCTTTGCCAGTATTAAAGCTACCACCTCCGATATTCACCCTGGTCTTAGGAGGACCTCCTCCTGTCCTAGTCACAAGATTCACACTTCCACCAATTGCAGAGCCGGAGAAACCGACGGGAGCCCCACTTCTATATACTTCTATGCTTTGTAGATTATCAAAGGGAAGATCCGCAAGATTCACTTCCCCACCTTGCGTATTATTAAAAGGGATGCCGTCTATATAGATCCTAGACTGATTCGGATTCGTACCTCTCAAGGAAAGAGTGGAATAAGAACCCAATCCTCCATATCTACGTATCCTAACTCCGGCCTCTCTTTCCAAAACATCAGGAAGACTAGTATAACGTGCTGTGTATTGATTTAGATCTATGGCAGTTTGGAAGCCGCTCGGATTCTTTCTAAAATTTTCCGGCTGATTCGCTTTAGTAGTCTTTCCTACCACCTTAACTGGAGCGGACTCTGTCTTGGACAATTCTTGGGAGAAGCTCGGCTTTGAAAGCAAAACCATTCCCAGAAAGAGTATCTTCTTTCCTGGAAAAGTTCCGTAGAAAATAGACTTTCTACTCAAGATAGAACGCACAGATCTCCTGGCGGGAGGAAGGGAAGAACGCCGCAGGGCCCTGTAACGCAGCGAAAGGCCTTAACTCCCGAAAGCCAAAGTACGAAAGTAAATCGGATAGGTTTTCTGACTCACACCCGATTCGGAGCCTTCCCGTCCGAGGACAGTGGCAATCACCGATCGTTCTTTGGTGTTTACAGCTGCGGGTACAGTTTCGGGCTCTCACCGAATTCCCTGTTCCTTATTACTTGCAAGACCAAATTGCCAAGAAGAGGCAGGGGGGCAATCTCAAAAACCCGTATGTAGGAGCTCCTACCAAACGCGTTCTTGCACGAATTCTCCGCTTATAATTTCAAAACTAGAAAGAAATATTTTCTTGATGTCCGATCAAATCAGGAAAGGATTCTCGAAAATCCATCGGCCCGAAGCTCGGCTTAGATGGGAAAACTGGGAGCGCCGAATCCGAATGAAACGAACTCGATCTATTAGTATTCTCTTTGCGGGAATCTTCTTCTTAATCACCTCTTCCTTATCCGCAGCGGGAACATATTCCGAAGGCTGGACCGTCGCGAAACTGATCCAATTCGAAAGCAGAGGGATCGTCTTCGATTCTTACGAAGGCACCATCGAAGTCACTACCGTTGACACATCAGAAAACTGCGATGATCTGAAAGACGCATGTTATACTATGGTAAAGAAGAAGGTAGACTTTAGCGTTCGTCCTGAAAATGCAGATGTAGTTAACTTTCTAAGCAAGAACCTGAACCAAGAAATCCTTCTCCAATATAGAATTCACAGAATAGAGCCTATTGCTCTTTCGACAGATTACGAAGTCATTGGAGCTCAAATCCAAGACAAATCAACTCCTAAGGATTTGCAGGATAAATTCGCAGTTCCAAAATCCGGATCCAAGAGAAACTTCTCCGTAACTGGACGCATTCTAAGTTTGGAATATAAGGGAACAGTAGTAGGAACCTGGGAAGGATTCTATCTAGATGAGAGCAGAGGAAAAGTGCATCCTTTCTCAATCACTGACGAAGAGATGGCGAATTTCGCTACCAAGACATTGAAATATGGTGTCAGATATTATTTGGGAATGTCAGTCGCGTTTACTACCGGCTGGAGAGATTCGCATTATGATTTATTCGAGATCAATTTCAAAGCACCTGCTGGGGCATTGGAGCCAACTCCTAAACCTCAGCCTCAACAATAAGAAATAGACTTACCTATTAAAAAGCCCGCTCTCGCATTGCGAGGACGGGCTTTTCTATATTAGAATATTCCAATAAACAAATTAAGGAAAGAATGTCCCGTCAGACTGGATCTTAGGACCCTTGCCAGGAAAATCCGATTTGGTCAAAGATTGCATAAGCTCTACAGTCTTTGCATCCGGATCCGGAGCTGGTATCCCGTTCTGGCTTAACTGAAGAGGAAGTATCTTCCCCTTAACGAAATTTCCCTTCTTATCTAGGTCTGCTTCTAAAACCAGAGAATAACCACCATAACCTTTTGTGGAGAAGACCCGATATCCCAGAAAATTCCCGAGAGAATAAGCGATCAATTTTCCCTTATATAATTCCATTGCTCTAGGCAAATGAGGACCATGACCGATGAATAGATCCGCTCCGGCATCGATAAGTGAATGAGAAAGAGCGACCAGATTGCCTCTATATTCTCCGTAAAATCTCTCTTGTTCATTCTTAACATGAAGAGCTGGTCCGCCTTCTGCTCCACCATGCACTGAAATGAAGACGAGTTGAGCCTTCTTCTTAGCTTCTTTTACCAAGGAGACTCCTTCTTCAATCGCGTTCACATGATTATGAGCGCTTTCCATGTGACTGAACCCGATCCAAGCGATAGAAATGCCTTTCACATTCATATAAGTGATCGCGCCCTTCTTTCCTGTGAATCTTACTCCGGCATCGGAAAGATTCTTCGCGGTGTCCTCGAATCCTTGCTGGTGAAAATCCAAACTATGATTGTTGGCAATGGATACGATATCGAACCCGACATCCTTTAAAATTTTTGCATACGGTGGAGGAGTACGAAATGCGAAGATCAACGGACGATTGATATTCTTAGCGCAATGAGGATAATCAGTGAGAGTGCTTTCAAAATTCGCGAATAGAATATCCGCACCTTTTAAACTAGGTTCCACTTCGGAGAATAAGGTACGTTTCGGGTCGGAAGGAAGCTTGTTCTCGGGATAATTAGTTCCCATGACCAAGTCTCCCACGGCTTTGATCTTAAGAGTTTCCGATTCGACGGACTGCAAGGATTGACTTTCGGAAAGAAGGAATAGTGCCCCCAGAAGAGAGGATAATGCGGCGATTCTTTTCATACTAAGGGAAGGTTTTTGAAAACCTTACACTTAGAAAAGCTGTTTTCTTGGGAACAGATCGCTTTGCATAGGCGGAAAATCGGCAAACCAAACCGAACCTATGACAGCAGATGCAAAAGGCAAAAAGACAACCGTAAGATTTCCTAAAGGAAAACCTTCCGCCAAATAATTACCCGTAGGATTATGAACTGCATGAGTAAAGACACAAGAGCCTGTTAAGTTCGAGTTTATATTCCCTCCTGTAAAGGAGATCGATATTGGTTCAAACCCAGCAGCCTGGAATACAGGACTGGAAGTAGCAGCTCCGTCCGTTCCATCTATTGTAGTAATCGTGGCATTGTTACAAACTGCTTGTATAAAGACATTAAAGCCGAATTCAGATTGGGTCCAGGAGTTTGGAATATTCGGAATATCCAAAGTATAGCTTCCTCCAGACGATCCAAAAGGTAAGGAAACAGGGTTTGGAGAAAAACTAGCGATCGGACTTAACACTCCAAGAAGTGCAAACAGAGGTGCCTTTTCTTGGCTCTTCTTATTATTGCCGCTCTCCGCTAGTAGGCCATTGTCCGGATTAAAAAGAACGTAGGAGGCACCGCAGTTACTAGTAAGTATAAAGACAAAGATAAGAAGAGAGGAGAATGCGACGACTCTTTGCATGCTAAGGGAAAGTTTTTGAAAGCCTATCAAGGAGAAAAGCTGTTTTTACCGTTATCGAAAGTCAGGCAAAACCAAAAATGATCATGGAGTGATAACGACAGGTAGGATGCCGATCACTGCACCAACAGGAATACCGATTTCCGGCGAAGCCGAGTTCACGCTATGAATAATAGAACAATTTCCTGTACCTAAAAATCGAAAGGTTGCACTTTGTGCGGAAAAGTTCGTGGATTCTGAAAAGTCCATTATTGTAGAATTGTCATCACTTGGTGCAGGACAACCACTGGGAGTTAAAGAAAGCTCGAGAAGTGAATCAGGATCGTTTATCCAAGAAGAAGGAATTGGGATCTTTATCGACGCAGTATAACTCTGATACGCAAACTCTGCCATCGTTAAAGTTGTCGGATTGAAATCTAAAAGAGAAGAACCGGCAACCAAACCTAATAAGGCTGCCGCCTTCTCAGACGAATCGTTTTTCTTGCTATCGGACAAGCCGATTAATTCTCTACCTACATCCGTTCCCGTTAAAACGAGACCGCAATTAAAGGTAAACGACGTTATAATAGCGTAAGCGATCATTGCGATAAATTTCGCAGCAAAGTGATGTAAAGTTCGCATGCAATCTGTTAAACAATAAATTTACCGAAAAGGCAAGCCTTAAAAGAAAGATCAATAGAATGCCAAGCCAATAACTGAACCAAACTCTCTTCTGCCCTGCTGAGTAAAATAGGTATCCTTCGCCCTTTGGAGAACATAATATAAGAAATTCTTCATTTTATCTCCGAAATCCTAAGTTCATACCGATCCTAATACCATGCAGCTTATTCCCTGTAATACTTGTTCTCATACCGATTTCAGATCCCTCTTTTCCAAGGCCAGTCCGCAGGGAGAAGTGTTTTCTATCGTAGAATGCAAACATTGCAAATTAGTCCAAGTAAACCCGCAACCATCCCTTGAGGAAGTCTCCAAATACTACGAAGACTCTTACTTCACCCAGAGAACGGATAGAGGATACGATAATTATTATTCGGAAGAAACGAAGAAGGAAATCGCAAGAGTATTCGGCCTGAACTTGCAGGACCTAGGCTTCTTCAAATGGGAAAGAATGATGAGCGGAGAAAGATCCGCTTTAGACGTGGGATGTGCCGCCGGATATTTTCTGGATTATCTCAAGGGAAGAGGCTGGAAGACGAAGGGCCTGGACATAGCAAGCGGACCGGTCCGTTTCGCAAAAGAAACCTTGGGCTTAGATGTGGAGCAAAAAGATTTTCTGACCTGGGACTTGGAAGGAAAAGAGAAATTCGATCTGGTCACATTGTGGGCAAGTATAGAACACCTTCACCAACCCAAGGAAACACTTCAAAAAATTCTAATGCATCTCAAGCCAGGAGGAAGAATGATCCTCTCCACTTGCAGGTACGGAGTGCTTGCTAAATATCTAGGCCCAAAATGGAGATATCTGAACGTTCCGGAACATCTCTATTACTATAGTCTTCCTGGAATCATCTCTCTAGGCAATGAACTAGGGTATATTCCCTTAGCTCATATTTCTTACGGAAGCGGACTCACCGCAAAGAAGGGAGCAGGAGCATTTTATAAAACTGCTAAGAAATTCGCGGATTGGGCAGTAAAGAAATTCGATCAGGGAGATATGATGGCAGTCTGTTTCGGGATCAGTAAATAGGCAAATCGGAGAATTGAGCCGCTTCAACTAATAACATTACTATCTGCTAATCGTCTTAGACTTAGCTCGATTTAATTATCAGTTAGGGAGTTACTTTACTGTAACGGTTACAGTTCCCAAACTTGTGTTATTAAGACTGCTATCAGGAGCGCTATCAATATTATGTTGGATCGTTCCCGAACCAGGCTTTAATCCTGCACTTACAGTATTAGTAAATGTAATAGGATATCCCTGATCATCCGCAACATTAAAACTAAATAGACTCATGTCAGATAATGCGCCAGGAATAGTTAGGCTTACATTTATAGTTCCATGCAGCCCTGTAAGAGGCCATTTGGAAAACACGATATCGTAGGAGCCTGTATTCCCAGCTTGAATCGAAAGATGCGAAGCAGAAAATTTTGCAAGACCGCTTCCACCCCCGCTAATTCCCAAAGCCGCCAATAGCTCGCTACTACTAGTACTACTATTATTTTGCTGAGCGGCTTCTTCTGTCTGTTGGTATGTTAAGGCGGCGCCACAATTTAATGCAGCAAGGATGGCTACAAGGAGACTAGCTTTTTTAAAAAGAAATACCATTGTCGATTTATTAACACTGATTATTAAATTCAAATTTCGCATCCCTTTGAGAAGAGAATAACATGAGTAATACTCTTCTCAAGTCCGTTTTTCTAATTTCAAAATAAAGTATAGAAATTTCTTGAATAGATCTATTAAGATCTCCCATGAACGAGGGAGGTCTTAATAGATTAGATAGAATTATACAAATCCTTATCTATCCCTATCCTTCGGAGAATCCTTAACGTGAATCACCTTGGTCGCAAAGATTACCTTATACACTTCCTTCTTAGAAAGGCTGGATTCCTGCTTTTGACCGTTTGAATCGTCTATCTCTAATTTCAGAGAGTCTACATCTTGGCCGATGACTCGAGCCTCCATGATCTTTCCGGTTCTTAAGATAATCGTACTATAATTCTTGCCTGCATGTTCTGCTGGACTTGTCTTCTCTAAATATTTACGAAGACCTTCTTCCAATTCTTTTTCGGTCTTAGCGAATAATTCTTGGCGCGCCCTTTCTCTTTCATCTTCGAAGAACTTGTCGTAATCATCCTTATGCACAAAACGAGTGCCTAGATCACATTCCGAAACATATACACGATAGAATACTACAGAAGAGAAGAATCCTGTTACCAGATTCAGTCCGCCTTGCCACCAATTGACTTTATTCTCCGAAAAGTATACGATCCCTGGTTTTTGATCAAACTTAGGTTGTTCATTCAGATTTAATAATCCGTAGAATACGAACCAACGAGTATAAGGCTGCAATTCAGAACATGGTTTACTGCCTGATGCCAAACCCAACTTATCAGGCTCGGAGAACTCGACTCGCTTATCAAGAGTGCAATGAGAAAAAGAGAATAATAAAAAAGTGATTAATAAAAAGAGAGAATAGGCTTTTTGCTTAATAACGTTTGGCAACATAAGTCATGTTCAAAACCAAACAATTCAGGCTGCAAATCATTTTCCTACTTGGCGATTTTTTTTGGACTGGAATAGGAAACTTTATGATTCTTTCCACTAGAAGAAGCGATCGGCCAGGCAAGGTTCTTCTTAGCAGGTTTCTCTTTTAGTAATCTTACGATAAAGTAACAAGGAAAGACAATCGCTAAGAATAAGAACAAATAACGGGGCAACAAGCTTTCTAATATCGATTCTCTAAAGATCCCGATAGACCTTGCCTCATTTTCTGGAACCTTATTTCTATAATCTGGACCGTATTCGTACGCATATACCTTCAATTTTAAACCACGCCAGACTCTCTCGATAGGATTCAATCTACTTTCAAACGCAGATTCAGAACTCATACGATCCAATTTCAGAACACTTCCTAACATAGCGCTGATCAGAAAGATACAAAACGGTATACCTACAAGAAGTAGAAAGAGAGAAGAAGGTCGCGAAGACTTTGTACTCACTTGAACGAGTGATTTCTTATATTTTTTATGATGATGTTTCATTCGAGTCTTCTTGGATGAGATGTTTGCTTTTTCGAAAGCTTCTCACTGATCTCATTCTTAAGTTCTGTCTTGTTTTTTCCCGATTTGCTACTCTCTAGTATCGATCTAAATTCCTTGCTTTTCCAAGGAGTTTTTCCAGAATTCCTGAGAATTCAAACATGCGACATATTCGATTTCTTCCATTATTGCTACTCCTCTCCTGTACTACCGTTGGATTTCATAGGGAAAGTGTCCGGGAAACCTACGATTACGGTAAGACGAAAACAATCCGGGTATGCGTTTGGAAGGACGTGAATGTTTCTCCGGAAAGAATGAATACTCTATTCGAATCTTGGAACCAAGAACTAAGCCTGTATCGTTTACAGGCGAAAGTTGCCAAGGTGCAAGACTGGCAAAGACCGGGATTGACTAGCAATGATATCATGAAGGAACTCTTTCAAGCCCCCTTGCCTCCCGACTGCGATCGTATTCTCGCACTCGCTGGGGTCCAATTCTCCGATATCCTGTATGAATTCGCTTCATATATACTCGCATTGTTTTTCATTCCTACCTTCGAAGTATTAGGAGCAGTAGACAGTTATACAGGAACCAGAGGATTTATCTTGGCTCATACCGCTTCCTTAGGATCTCTACTATATGGAGGAGCGCCGCATACGATTGTTCATGAAGGATATCATCTCCTGGGTTGCGGACACGCATTCTTTCTTTCGGAATGTTACACTAAGATCAGAGACTTAAAACTAGCTTCCGAAAAAGAAGAAGCATTCTTTCCTGCGGCATTGCAAAAGGGAGGCTTCTTGTATTCTCAGAAAGATGTGAACCTTATCTTTTTAGGACAATGATCCTACTATTTTCCGAATCTTTCTTTTAGGAGAACGACACTTTGGAAACCTGGAAGAATGAGTTCCATTTCCGGAGAAAATAGACCTTCTTCCAAATTTAGCGAAGAGACTTTAGGTTATATTTACGCTCTTGCCGGAACAGTTCTCTTTTCCTCCAAAGGTGTAATCGTAAAACTAGTTTATAAATTTGGAATAGACTCTGTGACCACTCTGGCACTCAGAATGTCGTTCGCCATTCCATTCTTCGCGTACGTTCTGTACCAAGAAAATCGAAAACAAGTCTCTCAACCGATTTCTAGAAAGGACTACTCGATCGTAGTATTTTTAGCTTTCATGGGATACTATCTTGCGAGCTTCTTTGATTTTTGGGGATTGGAATATCTATCCGCCTCTATCGAAAGACTGGTGCTATTTACATATCCTGCGTTAGTTCTTCTTTTAAGTTTTATTTTTCTAAGAAAGAAGATCCACAAGATAGAGATCTATTCTGTTGCCTTGACCTATTCAGGGATCTTACTCGCTTTTTTGCCGGACGCGGAATCGCAAGGACAATCGGTTTGGATCGGAGGAATGCTTGTATTTCTCTCCGCACTTGCGTATGCAATTTATCTGATCGGTAGCGGACAGATGATCCCGAAACTGGGCTCCAAAAAATTTACGGCGTTACTCATGCTTTGGTCCGGAGCATTTGTGCTCATCCACTTCTTCATAAAGAAGGATGCGAGCCTTCTTTTTCAACAAAGATGGGAAGTTTATGCTTATGGTTTTGCACTCGGACTCTTGACAACCGTGCTTCCGGCGTTCTTGACCACAGCAGGAATACAAAGGATCGGCTCGAACAAGGCATCCATTGCAGGAAGCGTAGGTCCTGTATTTACTTTATTCTTGGCTTCTTTTCTTTTAGGAGAAAAGATCACTTGGGAAAATTTAGCGGGAACAGCAATCGTTCTTTCAGGAGTATTCCTATTAGGAAGAAAGAAGCAGACGATCGCATCCTGATCTTTTACGCTTCGAATTCTACGATCGCCTGGATTCCTTTGTCGTTCTGTATTTGGAACCTTCCTCTCAATTGCTTGGAGAGTATTTGAACCAGAGTGAATCCAATTGTCCTAGGCGTACTCCAGATCTTCCAATCTTCGAAACCTTCTCCAAAATCTTGGATCTTCAGTCGAAATGTACCGTTGTTTCTTTCAAAACTGATAAATATCTCCGGGCTATTCTTTTCTTTGGATCCGTGAATGACTGCGTTAGACACTAGTTCGCTAAAGATCAAGGCGAGAGGGATTGCCTTTTCAATATTCAAACGAATACATTGCATGTCGTTTTGTATTTTCAGATTGGGAATACGATTTCTTTCGCGGATCCTAGCCAAGATCCCCGCCCCTACTTCGGAGAATACGATCTCGTTATAATTTTCTTCCTTATAAATTGCATTCTGCACTTCGGAGATGGAAAGCATTCTTCTATGGAATTCTTGCAATATCTTAGAGGCTTCCCCGTTATCTTGGCTATGCATTTCCACCAAGCCGGAAAGTACCTGCATATTGTTGCGAACTCTATGATGGATTTCCTTAATCAGATTATCTTTTTCTTCAGATTGCCCATAAAGAAGTTTAACGATCAGGATCGCAATACATGAGAACATGCAATGCAGCATGATCCTATCGACGAACACAAGAGTTTGAAATTCTCCTTTGGTATAAAGCCAGTACGCTTCTATCAGCAAGCACACAAGACAGTAAAGACTAACGAGTAGAGTCTTTTTGATATCGGTAAAATATAAGAAGAGAAGAATAAGAATAGCGACTGCATACGAACGCGCGTCCGTTTTGATCCCGATGACGATACCCATTGTCAGAGCAAGAACACAACTTCCAAGAGTAATATTGACTGCCCAGTTATACCTTTTACTGTAAACGAGAATCAAGGAAAGAATGCACGAGAAACTCACCAGAGTAAATCCCGGACGGAATTTAGGAAGACTAAAAATGATCACGATCACAGAGGTTGCTAAAAGAAAAGCATTTAGAAAAAAGAGATGCTTTGCTCGGATGCGGGTCAGATAATCCGAATTAATATAAAGACGGTCTATTTTCTCAAACACTAGTTAACCCGTAATATCCAAGACCAGCATTGCCATATCATCCCCGAAAACTCCTTCGGAGAACTCGAAAACATCCGAAACAACCTGATCCAAATATTCATCCAAAGAATGTAACTCTTTGTGCTGAGCAAGGATCTCTTGGAATCCGGGAAGATCCAATATTCTTCCTTCTTCGTTAAAGACCTCGTACATCCCATCGGAATAAAAAATCAGTCTATCACCTTTTTCTAATTTAATGGACTCGTTGAAGTATTCGATAGAATCAAAGATCAAAAGAGGAAGATTCATCCCTTTTAGTTCTATCTTTTCTTCACCTCTGAACAAAACGATAGGAGGATGTCCTGCATAGGAATACACCATCTTCTTTTCCAGCGGAAAGAAGCGGGCCCAAACGGCAGCGATATGATGCTCGACCACCATCGGCTTCAGATCTCGAACGAATTGCTGGATTCCCTCCGCAGGAGAAAGTCCTGTTCTCGCATGATGTCTAAAGGATAACACTGCCATTCCGGAAACCATTGCGGAAGAGATCCCATGTCCAGAAACATCTCCGAATAGAATGTCGATTACTCCGGTTTCGTGTTGGATGTACGTGATAATATCCCCGCCCACTTTTTCGAAAGGCCTGAAATAACTATCTATTTTATAAAAAGGTGATGAAGGAAATTCTCTGGATACGAGAGATCTCTGAGTCAATCGAGCAAGCTCCAGATCATGATTCATTCTCTCATAGAAATCATTCAGATCCGCTTCTCTCTTCTTTCGATCGAATGCAAGAACGATCAGGTCTCCGACCAAGCGAAGAATATAAATATCCTCATCTGTCCAAAGCTTCTGATTCTTTACGGAATCGAAGCCCACGAATCCGAATTCTTCTTCTCCAGAAGAAAGTCCTACAACAAGAAGAGATCGAGTTCCCCTTCTTTCCAAAAGATTGCGAAGAGTAGCATGGCTGTCCGGAATACCTTCCAGAGCTTCGTAGATTAGGTGTCCCTTATTTCGGATCGTATCATAATCCGTCTTTGGAAACGTTTCTATGGGAAGGTTTTGTAAAAGATGCATCCTAGGTTCCACATCAGGAGCGCACCATTCATTCGTATTAGAAATTGTTAAACCTGCATGAGTGTACAAGAATACGAAGGCACGATCCGCACCGCAGAACTTTCCCAGTTCTTGCAGGCTAAAATTCACTGCTTCGTTCGTATTTCCGGGTTCTACACTTAAAAAGTTGCGGGAGAGTTTGGTAAGAAGACTTTCTAAGGCAATGGTTCTCTTGAGACGGGACTCTGCCGCGCGAATAGAGGTCACATCCTTTTGCACTCCCCATGCGCGGATCAGAAAACCATCCTCCACGACTCCTAGAGCCGTGCTTAGGAAAAACTTTCTCTTTCCTCTCTTATCTATTTCTTCTGACTCTGCATCATGAGTCTTGTAACCGGAACGTATAAATTCCTCGATGCCTAGAACATTCAGCCTGTTAGTCGGGCTTACAATTTCTTTGAGAAGGAGTCCCTTTAATTCTGAGGCAGTATGAAACCCGTAGATACGGGCCATAGTATCATTGCAATGGGTCAGCCTAGCAGTTTCGTACAATAAACGACACTGCTCTTCTAAAGGAAGAGATATATCCAACGGAGAATCCAGTTCATAACACCAGATACCTTCCGGAGCTCGACGAAAATATCCATCAACTCGGTCGATCTCTTCGAACCGGCTTTTAAAATCCAATTCCATCCCGCCTGGTCCTTGCCATTTTCTATTTTATCGGCTTAGAAAATCGGGGAATTTCCCCGCTTTTTATTTTCTCCCAAGCCTTTTTTGTCCGGGTGATTCCTTATATTTGTATCCAGGAACCTTAAGGAGGGCCAATGAAAACCGAACATAGAAACACAATCAACCAAGAAAAAATATCCGCTCTGGCAGAGATGCTGGCTGACAAACTCATTGAGGAAATCCGCAAAAGAGCTTTAGAAAGACACGAAAATTTCCCAAAAGAAGCGGCTTAATCCGCGTGGGAAGAGTAAAAACCGATTGCCAAAGGATTATTCCCGTCTGAGACTTCCGCAAGTCGGAGGCGGGAATGTCCCAAGGCAATCTTTTCAGCGCTCGTCGCAGTATACTAATTCTAATCGCAGGTTTCTTCTTATTCCTAACCAATTCATGCGGATACAATACGATCCAGATCGAGGATGAAAAGGTGAAGGCTGCTTGGTCCGAGGTATTAAATGTGTACCAAAGAAGGGCAGACCTAATACCAAACTTGGTCAATACCGTTAAGGGATACGCTGCCCAAGAGAAGGAAGTTTTAACGGAAGTTACAAAGGCCAGAGCCAGCGTGGGCTCCGTGCAAGCTACACCCGAAGTATTAAATAATCCTGAATTATTCGCAAAGTTCAACCAAGCCCAAGGCCAGATGACCTCGGCTCTTTCTAGACTGATGGTCGTGGTGGAAAAATATCCGGATCTGAAATCCAATCAAAACTTCTTGGATCTACAGGCTCAATTAGAAGGAACTGAAAATCGGATCGCAGTCGCGAGAAACAGATACATCCAATCTGTCGAAGAATACAATATTACAGTTCGAACTTTTCCGAATGTGATTACTGCAAAGATCTTCGGCTACGGAGTGAAACCTAATTTTACGGTGGAGAATGAGAAAGAGATCTCTAAACCTCCTCAAGTTCAGTTCTAAGTTCTTGCAATTTCCATGAAACGATTTTGGTTTCTTCTACTCTTCTGTGTTTGGGCGGCTCCATTACTTGCCGATCCAATCCCTATTCCTAAGCTATCTCATAGGGTCACCGATCTTACAGGAACATTAACTGAAGAAGAAGATCAATCCTTAGAGACAAAGCTCACGGAATTCGAGCAGAAGAAGGGAAGCCAAATCGTATTGCTGATCATTCCCACAACGGGAGAAGAAACTATAGAGCAGTATTCTATCCGTGTCGCAGAGGAATGGAAGATAGGAAGAAAGAGCATCGCAGACGGAGTCGTTTTTCTAGTCGCTAAAGACGATAGAAAGATGAGATTCGAGATAGGAAGAGGCTTAGAAGGAGCCATTCCAGATGTTCTGAGCAAAAGGGTCCAAATAGAATACGTTAGACCTCTTTTCAAAGAAGGAAAGTATTACGAGGGGATAGACCAAGGGATCGACAAGATCCTTTCTCTCATCGACGGAGAACCTCTACCGGAGCCGACTCATACTACCTTTCAAGGTTCTTCTTCTAATTCGGACGAGGATTCCTTAGGCAATTATTTCTGGGTCCTGATAGGGATTGCGATCTTTATCGGATTCTTCTTAAGAAGATTATTCAGCCCAGTACAAGCAGGGATCGCGACTGCAGCCGGTTATTTTGCCGGAGGATTTTTAGGACTCTCCTTAGAAGCGTTACTTCCAATCCTAGTCATATTCTTTATCATTGCTTGGGTGGCATACGCAGCTGCTAAGAGTTCCGGTGGAGGCGGAGGTTGGTCTGGGGGAAGTTCCTGGAGTTCCTTCGGCGGTGGAGGAGGATCCTGGGGATCTTCGTCAGGAGATTCCTTTAGCGGAGGCGGAGGAGATTTTGGTGGAGGCGGGTCCTCTTCGGACTGGTAAATGATTATGGCTCGCGAATCTTCTATGATAACTAGACTCTTTCAAAACTTCTGGGCCGGACTCAGGGATTCCTTTCGGATCGGAGACTGGCATCTATCAGGTTTTAGTTTATTACGAAAATATTTTAGTTCCAAGGACTTAAAAGAGATCAAGTCCGCAGTCACGAATTCTGAAAAATCCCATAGAGGAGAAATCAGAATAGCGATCGAAACCAAGCTTTCTATCTATCAGATCCTGTCTAAAAAGACCGCAAAAGAAAGATCTGTAGAAATGTTCTCCTTCTTAAGAGTTTGGGATACCGAAGAAAACACAGGAATACTGATCTATCTTCTTCTCTCCGAAAAGAAAATACGCATTTTAGCGGATCGAGGGATTTATAAGAAGATCGGACAGGCTCGATTGGATGCAATCTCTCAAAAGATCGGATCAGGATTCAAATCTGGAAAATCAAAGGATGCAATGTTGGAAGGAATTTCCGAACTGACTACGGATCTAAAGAAACATTTTCCTTCTCATGGAAAGAATCCGAACGAACTGCCGGATGATCCTTATATCCGTTAATTCAAACTTGCCAAGCGGTATCGTCTACCATCCGCAAGACGTCTATTTAAATAAGAATATTAGAAACTTCTAATCTTATTCACCATGGAATAAAGACCGTTTCTGCGACTCATAGAAAGGTGTTTGTCCAGGCCAATCTCTTTCAGAAAATCCAAGGAAGCGGAGCTGATCTCCTCTCTGGTCCTTCCGGAAAACACTCGTAGCAATAAGGCAATCATCCCTTTCGTGATCGCTGAATCGCTATCTGCTTGGATAAATAGTTTGCCTTCTTTTTCTTCTGGGACTACCCAGACCCTAGATTGGCATCCAGGGACCAGCCTATCTTCTGTTTTTAGTTCGGAGGACAAAGGAGGAAGTTCGTCCCCTATCTCGATCAACATTTGATAACGCTCTTCCCAATCGGCAGCTTCCGAAAATTCTTCTATGATCTCCTTTTGAGCGTCTTCCAGGCTAGACATTTGAATCCTCTACGGCGTTTCTTCTACGCTAAAAAGAAGGCCTCACAGGTAAAACAAAATTACCCGAATACTTGCGAAACGGAAAACGTTTGTAAATGGTGGTCCTCGGGATCCTGACCGTGTTTAACCTGATTGACGCTGTTTTCTTTTTATCAACGCTTGCGATCGTCCTGGGTGTAGGCTTCTACGCGGGTAGAAAAGAAGAATCTGGAGAGGATTATTTCTTAGGGGGGCGCTCTCTTCCCTGGTGGGGAGTGGCAGGTTCCTTGTTCGGGACGAATGTATCCGCCAATCATCTTGTGGGAATGTTAGGCATAGGCTTCTCCGTTGGCTTTGCTCAAAGCCATTATATGTGGGGAGCCATTCCAGCTTTATTACTTCTTTCTTATGTATTTCTTCCTCTCTACCGTAGGAGGAAGATCTTTACTCTTTCTCAATTCTTAGGAGATAGATACGGAGAAAAATCCAAACTTCTTTATTCTGGGATTGTGCTCGTTCTTATTTCGATCCAATTGGCGGCAGGCTTGTACATCGGATCTCGTTCCCTTCTTCCCTTTTGGAAAGACTTAGGCTGGAACGGAATCGGTTATGTAGAAGGCGTGCTTCTTTTAGGATTCCTATCTACCGTCTACACTTGGTTTGGTGGCCTAAAAGCAGTCGTCTACACTGACGTGATCCAATCGGTGCTCATTCTTTTTGCAGGATTACTTCTCGCTTATCTTACCATCCATCATCCTGCAGTCGGAGGTTGGGAAGGACTTTGGCTAAAAGAAAGTTTAGTCCAAGCTTCCGATAGAAGAATGGATCTGTTCCTTTCGTCGGACCATTCCTCTTTGCCGTGGACAGGGGCATTGACTGGATTATTTTTTCTGCATATATTCTACTGGGGGACCAATCAATACGTTGTGCAAAGAACTCTGGGAGCTTCCAGCTTAAGAGAAGCGAGAGCCGGAATTCTGGGAGACGGCTTCTTAACTCTTATCATTCCATTCTTCACGGTATTAACTGGAGTAGCCGCCTATCATCTTTGGAATTCTATAGAAGGGGTCGAAGGCATAGATCCCGACGAGGCTTTTTCAAAACTCGTATCCATAGTGATCCCGGGAGGTTACGGCTTCGGAGGAGTAATTCTCGCAGGATTATTAGGAGCTATTTTCTCTTCCGTGGATTCTCTTTTGAACTCTGGCTCCACCCTTTTCACTTTAGATTTTTATCCTAAGTTCAGAAAAACTCCATTTGCCCGAAGACATTTGGGAGAAGAAATTACAGATAAAGAAACAGTCCAGGTAGGAAGATGGTTTTTGCTCTTCTTTTCCGGGATCACAATTTTACTCGCACTCCTTATATACACTCCGAATTCAAAAGGAAATTTCTTTTTAGAGATTTCCGGCCAGAGCGCTCATTTCACTTTGGGACTTCTTTCCGTTTTCTTAGTAGGGGCATTCTGGAAAAAATCCAATGGGACAGCTGCCTGGATCACGATCCTTCTCTGCCCGATCCTCTCAATTCTACTTCCCAAAATATATTCTATTTTTATTATATATTTTCCGGCATTGGAAATCTCTTTCGGAAAGAATTTAAACTTTCTGCATAGAGTGTTTGTCGTCAGTTTATTCGGGATATCGATCCAGATCCTCTTAAGCCTGTTCTTCCCCCAAGAAAAAAGATCGGGAGAAAGAGGCCTTAGAGTGTCTTTCTCAAAGAAGACTGTTTGGCTCGGTATTTTCTTCTTGTTTGGAATCGTAGGGATCATCTCCCTCCGAGCTACAGAGCTCTTGGGTCCTTCGGGATCGGCTTGGACTTCTGCGATTTTTTCCTTTTTCTTCTTCTTAGGAATCTCCATCGCAAAGGCGAAGAAATTTCCTCCCGCGTTTAGGACCCGCGCCTTTTTCAGGAATGATATTTGGATCGCCGGACTTCTAATCTCAGCGACCCTTTGGTTATACTTTATATTTTCTTAATCCTTTTTGGATCTGCGGTTCCTAATATACTTAAATAAGAAGAAGCCCCCGACCGCAAGGATCACGAAAGGAATACTGTAGATTGCGAGCACGATCAGTCTCAAAAAAAGCTCAACCAGATCCGTAAATACGTCCCTGAAGTTGGGCACATTCACTCCTTTCGGTTTTTCCGGTCCGTCCAAACGAATGCTGATTTTTGCCCATTGCACTCGGTCTAAGATTTTCCATTTTTCGAATTCTGCGCTATCTGCTGCATCTTCGGATTGTCCGAGCAGCTCTTCTGCTTCTACAGCTGCCTTGGAAGGAAGACGGGAAGTAAGCTCTCCCCTTCTCGCAGTCCTAATCTTTTCTCTTCGAGCATGGATCTGTTCCAACTCGAATGCTTCCGTATGATCCTCTACTTGGATATTCTCATGAGTAAGAGTTCCTATCTTATCCAATTCCAAAAGCACTTGATAAAGGTCGGAAGACTTAACGTGTAGTACAGCGGTCATGGTGGAAGAAGACGTATCGTCGTAATTGTCAAAGTTCGTACTCTGTACGAATCCATACTTGTCGGAAAGCTGGAGCAGAAATCTTCGGGCGGCGCCGAAGTCCTTTGTCTGAAAGGCAAGATCTACTTTATATTCTAATAATCTTCCGATCTTTAATGTTCCAATCTTGGAAGAAACAAAAGGCTTGAATTGTCCCGGAGTCCCGTCGGCGTCCTTGCCGGTCTTTACATCCGCCACATCTTCCTTTGCTTGGTAAACTGCAGAAGGTGTGGGTGCGCTTTTCTTCGATGCTTCCTCGCCTGCAAAGCCTTGGGCATCGCTCTGCTTTTCCCCCTTGCATGTGAGCAACATAGATAAAAGAAAAAGAAAGATCAGGGATTTTTTCATTTGTTTCTCCTAAGTATCCTTGGATCCGATCGATGGATCGTAATATAGCTTCTTCTTAGAAACAAATTGACCGGCCTTTCTTTCCCGATTTTCGCAAAAATCTGGATATCTGCTGCTTCTCTCACCGGATATTCGTATGAATTCGACTTAAACTCTAAATCATTCTGGTTTGAAACAGACTGATTCGGGGTTCAAGGCACAGGTTGTCCTACGCCGGCCTCCAGGATCTCAAACCATTCTTCTTTCGTAAGTTGTACTTCAAATGCTCTTGCTGCGGATCGAATTCTAGAAGGCTCATTCGTTCCCAATACAGGTATGAGTTTGGTCGGATGAAGAAGAAGCCAAGCATACAGGATCGCGTCGGGAGATATGCCTTTCTTCTTTGCTAAGGATTGCAAAGTATTATTGACTGCGATCTCTCTTTCCGTTTTTGGATGAAAGATCCGGCCTCCTGCAGTAGGGGACCAAACCATCGGCCTGAATCTCAACTCTTGCGCTTGTTCGAAGATCCCATTTATCAATGCGTCGGAAAATAGAGGATGGAATTCCACCTGATTCGTTACCAAGGGGAAATCCAATCTGGACTGTAATAATCGAAATTGAGAAGGAGTAAAATTCGAGACCCCGAAATGTAGAACCTTTCCTTGTTCCTTTAGTTTTCGAAATCCTTCTGCAGTAGAGTCAGCGTCCATGAACGGATCCGGTCTATGGATCAAAAGTAGATCGATCTTATCCGTTCTTAGTTTCTTAAGAGAAGCCTCTGCGGATTGGATCACATAGTCTTTGCTTGTATCATAATATTTTAAAGATACACCCGCACGATTCGGCCCCGGAAGCTGGATACCGCATTTTGTGATTACCTTGATCTTATCTTTGATGCCTGGCTTGGACTGCAATGCGAGTCCGAATTTCTCCTCGTTCCCGTAATCACCATATATATCTGCATGATCAAAACTGTGAATTCCAAGCTCCAAACATACTTCTATTTTTTCTAATATTCTTTCCTGACCGGATCCATTCGGATCAGAATGCAATCTCCAACATCCGTAGACGATCCTTGAAAGAGAAGGTCCTCCCTCTTGTAGATCTATAGAAGGGATCATTTTCTTACTCCAGTTGTGAGAGGTGTCACCGGTTCGATGCTTGGAATCCTGCCTTGGGCTCTAGGCAGAGATACTGTTTGGATATGAGGAAGCACCTTCTCCGCAAAGATCTTGCACTCATCGATCAGAGGATAACCTGAAAGAATAAAGGCACGGATTCCCATCTTGATATACCTGTTGATCTTTTCCAATACTTGCTCTGGAGTTCCTACGATTGCGGAACCGCAACCGGATCTGGCAAGCCCGATCCCGGACCAGATGTAAGGCTCTATGAATAGATCCGACCCTGCATTCTTGCGAAGCTCGTCCTGTCTTTGAACTCCTGCTGAGTTGGAATCAAGAGCTCTATGCTTGATCTCTTCTGCTCTTTGCAAGTCCAACTTGGACATCAGTTTTCGAGTTGCCTCTCTTGCTTCCTCTTCCGTGTCGCGAACGATCACGTGGATCCTTAGGCCAAAATCTATTTTTCTTTTAGCAAGTGCTGCCCTTCTGCTCAGGTCGGCCATGGTCTCAGATAATCTCTCTTCTGTTTCCGGCCACATTAGAAAAACATCACAGTACTCGGCACATAGTTGGCGTGCATCTTCCGAGATGCCGCCGAAATACAAGAGTGGTCCTCCGTTTGTTTGATAGGATTTAACAGGATCCGAATCTAGTTTAAATTTATAAAATTTTCCTTCAAAATCGATCTGATCCCTAGTCCAAGATTGCCTCAAGATCTCTATAACTTCCTTGGAGATCTGGTATCTTTCCTTCGAATCTCGAACTGTTCCAGGTAAATCAGATGAAATAATGTTAATATTCAACCTTCCCTTTAACATGTGATCCAAAGTGGATAACGTCCTGGCAAGCATGGGAGGATGGATTTCTCCACAGCGAATCGCTGTCAAAAGAGAGATATTTGTGGTAAACTGAGAAGCCGCGGCCGCAAAAGCCAAAGTATCCTGTCCCACTTGATAAGAAGAAGGAAGAAGAATATTCTGAAATCCTAAACGATCAGCCAATCGAATGATATCCGCACAATGTTCGAAACTAGAGCGCAGTTTCGGATCGGGAACACCTAAGTATTCATAGTCTCCGTTGCAGAGATCGCAAAACCATGCCATCTCCACTTTTGGATCTTCAGAACGAATTTCAATGGAAGTCATAAGATGCATTTTATCCGCTCGGACTCCGGATCAAGGCTGATTTATCTCGTAGAAACGAAAAGGCTTGCGTTTAGTAGCTTTAGTTTTAAAAAAGTTTCATCTTTTGAGAGGAAAACTTTTATGAAAGCGAGTGTTGCTTCTAAATCGGGAAAATCTAAAATGAAAAAAGTTTCTCCTAACAAAACTAAGCCGAAAGGCTTAGGTCGGGTCGAAAGATCTTTCTTTCCTGGAAAGGAATTACCCCGCATCTATACTCCAGGAGATACTGAGGCTCTTGAACCTGATTTCTTGCCAGCTTGGATCTCCAAGAATAAAAAGTCGGTAGATCAGGATCTTCTAGAATACGGAGCAATATTATTCAGAGGCTTCTCGGTCTCTTCTTCCCAAGAATTCGAAGATACCGCTTTGAGCTTGGATAAGAATTTAAAAACGGATTATTTAGGCACTTCTCCCAGAAATCGTATTACAAAATTTGTACATACTGCAAGTGAGCTTCCTCCTCACTATCCGATCATGCAACACGCAGAAATGAGCTTCTTAGATCGACCTCCTCGCAAACTCATGTTCTTCTGCGCACTCGCGCCGAATGAGAATGGAGAAACTCCTCTTACTGATCTCAGAAAAGTATACGAGGAATTGGAGCCGGATCTTCTGAAAAAATTCGAATCTAAGGGAGTGAAGTACATCCGCAAGTACGACGGTCCGAACGCTTCCCGTTATAGTCTCTGGAAGACGAAACGCTGGGATGAAATGTTCTCCACCACTAAGAAGAAAGAAGTAGAAAAGATCGCGGCTAAGCAACGTTTCCAAGTAGATTGGTTAGAAGGAGACGGACTCAAGCTTACGAACAAACAAGTTGCTGTCAGAGTACATCCTCAGGCAAAAACGAAAGCATGGCACAATCATAGCCAAGTCTTTCATCCCGATGCAGCAAGAGTAGAATATTCTAAAATTCTAAAACACCAAGGAAATATACGAAGCCTGATCCTTGCAGGAGTTCTACAATTGCTTACATTTCTCAAAAAGAAATTAGTAGAGACACAGGACTTAGATACGAACGTCGTCTTCGGAGATGGAACACCGATCAGCACAGGCGAACTCAAGAAAGTCAACGAGGTCTTCTGGAAGAATCTCTCCGTATTTTCTTGGCAAAAGGGAGACGTGCTATTGATCGACAATTATTCAGTCTCCCACGGTAGGCTCCCTTTCTCCGGGCCGAGAGAAATCTTAGTTACCTGGACGGATTGAAGAATGCAGGATTTTGATCTAGTTCGTTTAAATTTCAGTCCGAGTAGTCTCTTCCTACTGAATATCTGCCTTGGATTGATCATGTATGGGATCTCTCTCGAACTCACGATTGCGGATTTCACAAATCTAAAGAAGCAACCCAAGGCAGCATTCATCGGATTATTTTCCCAATTGGTTCTTTTGCCTGCGGTCACAGTCGGATTACTGTATATCTTAAAACCTCATCCCGGTTTGGCATTGGGAATGATTTTAGTTGCAGCCTGTCCGGGCGGGAATATGTCGAATTTCATCACCTTGCTCGCTAAGGGGAATGTGCCTCTTTCCATTTCTCTTACTGCAACTACGACTGTGCTTGCGTGGTTCTTTACTCCTTTCAATTTCTTCTTTTGGGGAAGGCTCTATTCTCCTGCAGCTGATCGATTGAAAGAGATCAGTTTGAATCCATTAGATCTATTCCTTTCCATTTTTCTAATATTGCTTCTCCCTTTGCTTTTAGGAGCGCTCACAAATAAATTCTCGCCTAAACTATCCAGTGTCCTAAAGAAACCGTTACGAATTGGCTCTACAGTCTTACTCGGAATCTTTATCCTCTTGGCTCTGATCGGAAACTGGAAATCTTTTCTGCAATACGGACCCATCTTATTCTGGTTGGTCCTATTGCATAACGGCTCCGCATTGACTGTAGGATATCTTGCTTCTTGGATCGGAGGCCTTGCTCAAAAAGAGCGAAAGACAATCGCATTAGAGACAGGTCTTCAAAACTCGGGTCTCGGACTCATACTGATCTTCACATTCTTCCAAGGATTGGGCTCCATGGCACTCATCGCAGCCTGGTGGGGAGTTTGGCATTTGATCAGCGGACTCACACTCGCAGGCATTTGGGGAAGAGAAAAAGTCTCCCAAGAATCCACTTAAGTTCACGGATAAAGTCAAACCTGAGTTCAGAAGACCTACATGCGGGCAAAATCTCATAGACAAAGAAGTGTAAGATGAGCGTAGCAAAATCCATTCTTTCTTTCTGGTTCGAATTCTCGAGCACCTATTCGTATTTGAGCGTCGGCAGGATCAAGTCCGTATGTGAGAAAGAAGGAATCGAATTCGAATGGAAGCCTTTTCTACTCGGACCTATTTTTAAGGAACAGGGGATGTCCGATTCTCCATTTAATATATATCCCGCCAAAGGAAAATATATGTGGAGGGATATAGAAAGAAAAACCGAGAAGTACGGATTGCCCTTTCGCAAACCGGACATTTTTCCTCGGAATGGATTGAAAGCCGCAAGAATAACGACTGCTTTCTTGGATCAACCTTGGATCGAGACATTCATTTTAGAAATTTATAAATTAGAGTTTTCTCAAAATGTAGACATATCCGATAAGACTGCGCTTTCCGATTTACTAAATTCCCTAGGACAGAATGCAGAAGAGGTCCTTCTTCTTTCCGAATCTACGGAGAATAAGGAACTCCTTCGTAAAAATACGGAAGAAGCTTCTAAACTCGGCATCTTTGGTGCGCCGAGCTTTATTGCAAATGGAGAACTATTCTGGGGAGACGATCGCTTAGAAGACGCAATCGAATTCTTAAAAAGAGTCTGAGCGAATCACTGAATCTTCAAGCTCGTAAGGGACACGGAACTTTGAATGATATCGTTATAAAAGCTGATCTCTTCCTTCTCTTCTGCGAGAGCCATTGCGTATAGCATAGGAAGATAATGTTCAGGAGTCGGGATCGCCATCTGCACCGCAGTTCCCAAAGTTTGGTAGGCGGATAAGCTCTTTACGTCTCTCTTTTGGATCAGATCTTTAAAAGTCTCATTCGCAGACAATGCCCAGTCCTGTGCGTGCTCTTGGTTCTTCCAGTCATAAAGCCGCAAGTTATGCACCATGTCTCCACTACCTACGATCAGCACGCCTTCTTCTCTTAATTTAGAAAGAGACTTTGCGAATTCATAATGCCAAGAAGCAGGCTTGGTTGCATCTAAACTCAATTGTAAAACAGGAATATTTGCCTTAGGGTACATATTTCTAAGAACACTCCAGGTTCCATGATCCAAACCCCATTCATAATCTAGGTGAATCTGCCCTTGTTCATTCTTAGAGATCTTCTCTGCAAGTTTCGGATCTCCCGGAACAGGATATCGCACGTTAAACAGCTCTTGCGGAAAACCGTAGAAATCATGGATCGTAGGAGGAAACTCCATCGCAGTCACATATTGACCTCGAGTAAACCAGTGAGCGGAAATACATAGAATCGCATTAGGCTCCGGAAAATCTTTCACGCTATCCGCCCATGCAGTCGCAAACTCATTTGGACCAAGAGCATTCATAGGACTTCCATGACCTACGAAGAATACCGGTAGCTTTTCCATTTTTCTTTCTCCCTGTTTTCCTTCTAAAATTTTCCGAAGTCCGAGTCCGCCGAGGAGAAGTCCTCCGGCACCGAACAAGAATCCTTTTCTAGAGAGAAGGTTTAGTCTATTAGAAATCTTGAGTTTATTCACAGATTGCCTTCTCTTTCTTTCTTAGACGAGTTGTAACATAATTAATTACAAGATATTTTTCTTTTCGAAAATAAAACAGAAGGAAAGGTTATTGAGAGAAGGATCAGTTTCCTTTGTACAGTTCGAAGATCTTAGGACGAATCCTGGATTTGGAAAAATGCTGATTGGATACGATCTTTCCTTTTCTCAGTTTCTTCTGCTCGGAAACAGGCAGAGAGATAATGGATTTGCATTCTTCGGAACAACATCCGGAGAATTTTTCCGAACAAGATTCGCATTGGATGAACAGAATATGACAGCCTGGATTTGCACAATTCACATGTCGATCCGACTTATTATTGCATTGATGACATTCACTGAGTATCTCTTGACCAATTGCTTCTTGGAGTCTTCCATCAAACACGAAATTCTTTCCCTTGAACTTGGACTCCAGGCCCTTCTCCTTAACTTCAGAAGCGTAGGAAATGATCCCTCCATGTAGTTGATACACATTATGAAATCCATGATGTTTCAAATAAGCGGAAGCTTTCTCGCAACGAATTCCTCCGGTGCAATACATTACGATTTCCTTATCCTTCTTGTCCTGAAGAAGATCCACGATCAAAGGCAACTCTTCTCGAAAGGTATCCGATTGAGGAAGGATTGCTCCTTCGAAATGACCTATCTCCGACTCGTAATGATTTCGAACGTCCACAAGCACTGTATTAGGGGATCCCAATTTATGGTTAAACTCTTCTGCATTCAAATGAGTTCCCACATTGGCAACGTCAAAGCTATCTTCTTCCAAACCATCCGCTACGATCTTGCTTCGGACCCGAATATCCAATTTCAGAAAAGAAGGAGAATTCTCTTCCAAGGCAATCTTGAAAGGAACATTTTTAAACTCAGGAATGGAATCGATAGAATCTCTAAAAGACTGAAAATTATGCTCTGGCACACAAAGCTGGGCATTGATCCCTTCTCTCGCGATATAGATTCTACCCAATACGCCTAGATCATCCCAGTTTCTATATAATGCATTTCTAAGAGCCTGAGGATCTTCCAAGATCACATATTTATAAAAAGAAACGGTTGTGCGACGGAATGTCTCCGATTCTAACTTCTTGCGGAGGATATCCTTGCTATAAATATTATGAAGCGGTTTGCGTTTCATTACTAAAGCGACTCTTCTAAAAATAGGATTTGGCGGAACTTTTCTCTGGCAAGCCCAAAAACTTGGGAGTTCCTACATAAAACCGAAAGCTTTCTCCCTCCTTCTATAATGCTTGCCATTTTAGAAATGCAAGAAGATGACTTTTCTCATGCCTAAGGCAAGCCTTCCGAAAACAAGACCAGTATCCAAATCCAAGTTCCCGGGAGAAGGTTCCAGCTCCCAAGAAGTTCTCCAGGAAATCCGCTCCTTTGCGGACCCTAAAAAGGTCTCCATTCTTTCCAGCTTCTTCAAGACAGGAAAGGGACAATACGGAGAAGGAGATATATTCCTCGGGATCCAAGTGCCTCCTCTTAGAAAGCTTTCCAAAAAATACAGAGGACTTCCTCTTTCCGAACTCCAAAAAATCGTAAGTTCCAAATACCATGAGGAAAGATTAGCTGGCTTCTTCATTCTATGTGAAACATTCCAAAAATCAGAAGAACCGTACCGCAAGAAACTGCATCAGTTCTATCTTAAAAACTTAAAATACGTGAACAACTGGGATCTTGTGGACCTAAGCGCCAGAGAAATGATAGGAGACTATCTCATAGATAAGGACAGGAGCCTTCTATTCAAGCTCGCAAAATCCAAGGATCTCTGGGAGAAGAGGATAGCGATCATCGCTACGTACGCATTCATCAGACAAGGAGACTTTTCGGATACATTTAAGATCTCTGAAATACTATTACATGATAAGGAAGATCTGATCCACAAAGCTGTCGGCTGGATGTTAAGAGAAGCGGGCAATCGGAACCTAAAAGCAGAGACCGAATTCTTAGATAAACATGCTCACGTTATGCCTAGAACCATGCTTAGATATGCGATCGAAAAGTTTCCGGACAAGTTAAAGAAGAAATATATGCTAGCAGGCAAGAGTTAAGGCGTTCTTTAATGCTATGCACCTAAGGCTGCCCTGAATTCATGGAAGAAACGACTCATTCAGAGCTGAAGTCTACTTAGTCCCTAAGGACTCACGAAACCCCTAAGATCCAAGCTCGCCCGCCTCCTAAAGCCCCAAAAAACGCATATTAGGCAAAAGTAACAGTCGATCCCGGAGATATTCGTGAAACCCAAAAAAACATTCCAAGACCTGGATCTATCCGACGAGATCCTAAAGGCAATCCAAGATTTAGGATTCCAAGAACCTTCTAATATACAATCCGAAGCAATTCCTCTCATTCTTAGCGGAAGAGATGTGATCGGCCATTCCAGAACAGGAACAGGAAAGACTGCAGCATTCGCAATCCCAGGCTTAGAAATCCTGGAAGAAGAAGACAGAAAACCTCAGATCCTAGTACTCTGCCCTACTCGTGAACTCGTAGTCCAAGTAGCAGAAGAGTTCAGAAAATTAGGAAAATATAAAGAAGATCTATCCGTTGCAGCGATTTACGGCGGAGAAGATATCAGCAAACAATTCAAGGCCCTCAAGAAGCATCCTCAAGTGATCGTTGGTACTCCAGGTAGAACCATGGATCATATGAGAAGAAAGACTCTCAACCTAAGTGCCGTTCGAATGGTAATCTTAGATGAGGCCGATGAAATGTTGGACATGGGATTCTTGGAGGATATGGAAACAATTTTATCCGAAGTTCCAGAAGAAAGACAAACAATTCTATTCTCCGCAACTCTTTCTGCCAAGGTAATGGGGATCACAAAGAGATTTTTGGATTCTCCAAAGACAGTGGACGTAACCGGCGGAAAAGCGGATCGTCCTAAGATTCAACAGATCTATTACGAGATCAGAGAAGGCGTAAAGACGGAGGCATTGATCCGACTCCTAAGCCTCCATTCCCCAAAAGTAGCATTAGTTTTTTGTAATACAAAAGCAAGAGTGGACGAACTGGTAGAAGTCTTGAAATCCAAAGGAGTGTTTGCCGAAGGATTGCACGGAGACCTTTCTCAAAAGCAAAGAGACAAGGTAATGTCCGGCTTCCGAACAGGGATCGTAAGCGTCCTAGTGGCAACCGATGTGGCGGGAAGAGGAATAGACGTAAGCGACGTAGAGGCAGTCTTCAATTTTGATATTCCCAGAGACTCGGAAGATTATGTTCACAGGATCGGAAGAACAGGACGTGCCGGAAGAAAAGGGATCGCTCTCAGTTTCGTTTCCGGAAGAGAACTTCGCACCTTGCATAGGATCCAAGACCAACACGGATTCGAAATGGAAGCAGGAAAGATACCTAACGTATACGAACTGAATGAGAAAAGATTCCAAGGATTCGCACATATAGTAAAAGAAGTAGCTGAAGAGGGAGATCTGACTGAATATTCCAAGATAGTCAAGAAACTCACCTCAGACGGGATTCCTTCAGATGACCTGGCCGCTGCATTATTCAAATTGGCACTGGGAACTAGTTCCGACAAATTCGATGAGACTGTTCGATTCGATCAGGATCACTCAGGAAATCGAGACAGAGATCGCTCCGGAAATAGGGACTTCAAGGGAAAGAACCGAAAAGACGGCAGAAAACCGGATCACAAATCCAAACGATTCGATCCACGCAAAAAAGGAAACAGCGGCCCTCCTCATAAAAAACGCAAACGCTAAGCAAATTTGTCCGGGCTCCTCATAAAATGGAAATCCTGTCTAGGAAATGGATTTCCTGGAATCGAGTAGGTTCCAAAAAGGAGGAAGAATGGAATTTGCAATCGTACTGTTAACCGGACTCTTAATCGGGTTCGGGTTAGCCTTTTTCATAGCCAAGGCCTTGTATTCCAAGGAGTCGGGGATCAATCCCGGCGAACATGAAAAGCTGAAGTTGGATAAAGCGGGGCTCATCGCGTCCGAACAAAGATCCAAGGAAAGGATCTCTCAATTAGAGAAAGAAGTCAAAGAAGGTTCCGAGAAAATGGAGAAGGCCATCGGCTTTTATCAATCCATGAAGAAGGAATCGGATCTTCTAAAAGAGAGACTAGAAAACCAAAAGAAAGAATTTGAAGAGCTCATGTCCAAGCTGGATGAGAAATTCAAGCACGCGGCAAACCAGGCTCTCTTGGATAATTCCCAAAAATTCAATCTACAGACCCAGGAAAAACTTACGGATCTACTCAGACCTTTCAAGGATGAGATAGAAAAATTCGGAGTCAAGGTAGAGCAGTCGCATAAAGAGCATAAAGACGATACCGCGAATCTGAAGGCTCAGATCAATAATCTATTAGAAATGAATAAAACACTTTCTGAAGATGCAAAGAGTCTTGCCTCAGCATTAAAAGGAAACTCCAAGACACAAGGTGATTGGGGAGAAGGGATCTTAGAGAATATACTTCAGAATAGCGGACTCGTCAAAGGAAGAGAATACACATCCCAGGAATCCGTGCAAACAGAAGACGGAAGACTTCGTCCGGATATAGTAGTCAAACTTCCTTCCGGAAAATCCATAGTCATCGATTCCAAGGTATCTTTAACAGCTTACGTAGAATACGCCGCTGCAGAAACGGAAGAGGCTCGAAAGGCAGCCTTACAAAAGCATTTGAAAAGTCTCTACGATCATGTCACCGGACTGTACAAGAAAAACTACCAGTCTCTTTACGGAATCGAATCTTTGGATTTCGTTCTCATGTTCCTACCTGTAGAACCTTCTTACTATGAAGCTGTCAGAACAGATCCTAAATTTTTAGAAGAAGCGTACGCCAAGAACATACTGATCGTAACTCCTTCCACATTGATGGTCTCATTGAAAATGGTAGCCAATCTTTGGAGAAAGGAAAAGCAGAACAAGAACTCGGAACAGATCGCAGAAGAATCCGGTAAAATGTACGATAAGATCGTAGAAGTGGTCACCGCATTAGAAGTTCTAGGCAAATCCTTAGACAAGTCCAAAGACAATTACGACGCCGTATTAGGAAAACTGAAATCAGGAAGAGGCAATCTTCTCACTAGAGCGGAGAATATCCGAAAGTTAGGGGCCAAAGTACGAAAATCATTGGATTCTATTTCGGAAGAAGATACAAACGAAATGGAAGAAACACTCTTCCTAAACGGAGAATAAGAAAACCGTTACGCCAAATCGGGGCCGGGTTGCACCTTGCCGGAGCTAGGATAGATCTGCTCCATGCATCTCTTTAAGTAAAGATTCGCTCCCCGGTCCCCCGAATAAATCCTGAGCGCCTCTCTAAAAGATTCTCCAGCGTCTAAATATCTTCCCGCATGAAAAAGATCGACTCCCCGTTCGAAGTTTACTCTGGAATTCCGAAAGGCTTCCTTTTCCGTAGTGCTCAAATAGTCCCCTATCTCATGAATGTTTAGATTTTCGGTCTTACCCTTAAATCTTAAACGATCCAATCTTCTTAGAATGAATCGATTTGCATCCTTGAGTTTTTTAAGAGTGTCCTCGCTGATAAGGATATTAGAACCATAATATTTATTTAATGTTTCTAGCTTAGAAGCCAAATGGACTGCATCGGATATCACTGTGCTTTCCATTCTTTCTCCGGAACCAACGATCCCCATCATCAAAGAACCTGTATGGATCCCGATTCCAACTCGGATCGCTCTTTCTCCCTTTTCGATCCTTCTTAGATTGTATTCCAAGATCCGATTCTGCATAGAGATCGCTGCAGAGACTGCGTCGTCCGTATCGGAGAAAAGAGCCATAATCGCATCTCCAAAATACTTATCTACAAATCCGCGATTCGATTGGATCACCGGTTCCATTTCAGAAATATAAGAATTTAGTAATTCAAAACTTTCCTTTGAATCGATGCTTTCGGAAATCTCCGTAAAAGAACGGATATCCGCAAATAGAATTGTCATCTCCTTCTTGATCTGATCTCCGGGACGCATGTCTTCCAATTTGTCCTTACCCAGAAATTCCAAAAAACTAAGCGGAACAAAACGGCTATAGGTATCGTTCAGTCTCATCAATCTCTCTGAAAGTTTCTCCTTCTCCAAATACAAGTCCCTATGTTTAGAAGAAAGAATGAACGCTTGATTGAAGATAGCGATCAGTAAACCCACAGGAATAATGAACCGAGTAAAGATCAACTGATGAGCAGATAGAACATCAAAAGTCCCCGCGCAAATAAGAGAAAAGAAAGCGAATGTGATCGGTATAGAATAAGGAGCGCCATGCAGTAAGGCGCGAAATATCACATAGATCGCAACCGCCACCGCAAGAAAGAAAGTCCCTTGGAAATAGGGAACCGCATACGTAGGGAAAGGAAATGGCAAGAGAAGACTGAGAGAAAAAACAAAGGAGATCGCGTAGAAGAATAGGATTAATTTTCGAGGAAAATAATCCGGGAACGTATGTCTCAAGAAATGCATACCCAAAGGCATTGCAGCGTACATAGTCACATATTCCAGGCACATAGAGAGTCGATAAGAAAGAGGAAAGTATAATTGGACAAACTTATCTTCCGTAACAAAGATCCTTACAAAGATCACGAAACAGAAAAGTGCAAATACCAAAGGAGCTCGATCGATCCTACGTAAAAAGAAAATCCAAAGATGATACGAGCCTGCAAGAAAGAAGATCCCAGCTAAAAAGAAATCCCAATCTCTCAGGCTTTGGATTTCCTTAGAAAGAGCTCCTGCTTCTCCGAATTGGATATTGTACCAGAAACCTCCCATTCTATGATGAAAATTAGATATTTCGAATATAATCTCAGATTCCCCACCGGAAGAATCCCACTCATAGTAGATGGAAGAATTATCCGGAACACTCGTTTCCTTAGTCTTTCCTGGTATTCCAGAGCCCGCTACTACCTTACCATTCACGAATAAACGAAACGCAGTAGACTGCCATTTAGAATAGATCGCGAACCTCTTTGGATGATCCGGCATTAATATCTTTAATTTTACGACAGCGTAGCCGTCTCCCGACCAAGTATTCGGGACCACATAGAATGTTTCTACAGAAGAGGATGGAAGGTCTTCGAATAATGATCTAGGATAATAGAACCATTCCCCGCTTAGATCCAGGATGGGTTGAGAAGAAAAATCCCAAGAACGAAGATCCAGAACACCTTTCTGAGCGGAAGGTAATGCTAAAGGTTTAGAAGAACAGGAAATGAATGAGAAAAGAAGGAGGATGGAAAGTAAAAGCGAACTAACAGTGAAAAGTTTTCGCATCTTATCTCGCTTTGCAATTTTTATAACTGCGCACACAGAATCCTCAGGAAAATAGCTTTGTCAAGAGAATAAGATCCTTCCTTTTTTTTCTTTACCCGACAAAGAGTTCCTCTAACTTGCATCCAATGTTTCAGAAGTTCTTCCGCAATATCTTAGCGTTTCTTATACTCTTCGGTCTTTGTCTAGACTGCAGCGACAGCTTAAAAGGAAAGCCCACTCCAGCAATTCCTGAGTTAGCAGGATTCTACGTGAGTGAAAAATCTAGAGATTGGCTCAAGGACAATAAGCTAAAGATCCAAGCACTTTGGATCAGACGCACCACAAACGGAGAGATGGAATTCATGAACAAAACCATCACTCGCTTGCAGTTCAGCGTTAGCGATAATCGTGAAGAATTAAAGACCAGGACAGGCAAAGTTCTTACTAGCGGAAGAGAAGTAGTCCTACTAGAATCCTTATACAGAGAATATCATCGACAGTATTCCGGCAAAAACAATCCGGATGCGAAGGATTGGGATCTAAGATCCTTTGGTCCATTTGCAAAAATGAAAGAAGTAAGCAATCTAATCGGAGAAGGATCCGGAAGAGGAGCAAAACTCGCCGACGACAACAACTCCCTCGTATTCTCCAACGGAGAGACTTATTATAGAATAGGCGGCCCCTTACTCGGAAGGATCTCCATAAATGTGAATAAATATAAGAGAGTGATAGATAACGAGGTCGCAGGAGTAGTCTTCTTTCCTCTAAGCACAACAGCATTTCCGGAAGAAAATGGAAAGCAAAGTTACCTAGCATTCTTCTCTACCACAGAATCCTTAAGTCCAGGAATGCCTCTTAGGATCGGAGATTACTCCGGTTCGATAAAAGAAGTATTCGAACATCTATGCGTAGTGGATCTTCCTGTTAAGACAGGAGCACAGGCCCCAAGCTTAGCCTATCTAACTCCAATGATCCTGGATGGACAGGTTGACTTAAAAACCGTTTCTCATAAAGAAACTACCGAAGAATTGATTCGTAGATTGAAACAGGATCCAAACGTATCTAAAGAAGAATTGATCCGAGAACTGGAGAAATTAAAAGGAAGAGATCAATAATAGAATCTTAGACTTTGCATACTCTCTCCTTATTGTTGAGAGAGTATGCCTAAACTAGAGAGAAAACTCTTGCGGTTCGTTCCAAGGGCCGTAAAAAATTCCTCATCGAAATCTTCTACATTTTGGATGGCTTGCTTTAAGATCTTCTGACCTTCCGAAGTAGTTAACACGATCTTCGCTCTGGTGTCAGTGTCATGAGCAGTACGTTTTACTAACTTCTTTCCCTCAAGAGTCCTTAGAACTTGAGAAGTAGTCATCGGATCCGTCTTTGCCTGATCCGCAATCCTGATCTGAGTAGTTTCCTCTCCGTGGATCTCCAACCAATGGGTCACAGTCAATAAAACGAATTGAGCATGTGTTAATCCCAAAGGCTCCAGCACTTTACGGATCCCTCTTTGCCAGAGATTCGTAACTTGCCAGAGAAGAAAACCGGGGCTCTCCTCCGATTTTTCGTATCTAGACACCTTATCCTTGGACACTCACACCCATCCTTTCCGAGATCAAAAGGAAATCTTCAGGACCGATCTCCAAGAATCCAGTCCGAAACGGAAAGCCCCAGGACTTTTTGTTCGGTATAAATTTCAAAGAAGGAATCAAAGGAAGAATATCCGCTTCCTTTGCTGTCACATACTCCACATTTCTTCGGAAAGGACAAAAGTCAGGGCTCATCTGAAAAGGATACACCAGATCATCCGATATCCTTCCTAGAGAAGTGAACTTACGACAGGCCTCACTTCCCCCGAACATTTCTTTAGAAGAATAGACTAGGACCCAGTCCCCCTTTCTCATTCTAGAAAGAGGGCCCTTCTTGCCGTGGCATGACTGGATAATCCCTTCCGAGATCCCTCGCATTGCATGCTCTTTAGAAGCGACTACGATCCAATACTTTGAGTTCATTTCTTTTCCGCCTTTACGAGCTCGGAGAAGGTGCTGATCTCTTCTCTCATTCCTTTGGCTTGTTCTTCTCCGATAATCTTTCTCCAAAGAAATCCGAGAGGCCCGGTGATGATCAGTTCCACCTTGATCTCAGTTCCATTTTTCTTCTCAGAAAAGAAATGGATGAATTTCATTTTTGCTCCGGGAAGACTAGTCACATCTCCAAACACAAAAGGTTTTTCCGATTCAGTGATCACTGCCTTGCAGGTAAAGCCTCCTTTCGGTTTAAGAAGGAACTCCTTTCCTACGGTAGGTTCTCCTTCTATCTTAGTCCATTCTATGTCCGAATCCCATTTGGACCAATTCCGAACGTCCGCTCTCGCCTTCCAAAGAGACTCTGCGTCGATTCCCTGGACCTCGGTTACATACTCATACTTCCACATTGTAAACTCCATTTAGTAAGCATACTTACTATTTATAATAAAAATACATATAATAATAACACTTATTATTCAAGCATTTTTTATATGTATACTTACTATTTTTTGCAAATGAGGAAGGCATAAAAAAAGCGCCCCTTTCGAGGCGCTTTCTCTTCTCTAAACTAACTTCTCTTACTATTGATTGCTTTTAGCGTTTTGGGCCATTTTCAAGAAGTACCCATTCGTATCATACCAAGCTTGTCCCAAATAGAGAGCGTTTGTAGCTTCTAAGTGGTCAATACCAGTGGTAGTTATAGGAATAGAAGGACCTCCCTTCCAAGTTCCCCATCTCATAGAAGTGTCAGTAACGACTCCGTCGTTCAGAACGCTTTGGTTGAAGAATGGTGCGCCGATTCCGGTGATAGGAGCAAGTAGTCCCATAGCAGGGTGTTGGATCACATCATTTACTGTGATGTATGAACCGTAGGAGTAATACTTGAATCCAGAAACGTTCGGAGTGTTATTATTGAAGGTAGTGGAACCCGCAACAGTAAGCAGCTTAAGAGCAGCTACCACGTTCTGATTGGATTGTCCATAAACCACTCCTACCAGAGTGTTTAGAACGGTTGCGACGTAAGGAAGTGCCCAAGAAGGGATTACAGCGTCGATCACGCTCGCAAGTGGACTTCCCAAGTGAGGAGTGTTCAGAGTGGTTAAAGTAGCCACTTTGCTTGAGAATCCGAGGTTAGAGATCAGATATCTTGCGTCCAAACCACCTTGAGAGTGCCCGATAATATGCACTTTTCCGGTATAATTGTTCGCTGCCATTGCTACTTGGATTGCTGTCTTCAGCTGAGCCGCGCGGTTTGCAGAAGAATCAGTAGCAGTTACTGTAGGAGTCAGAACGGTTGCTCCTTGAGAAGTTAAATAAGCTGCATTGCCTCCCCAATAATCAATAATGCTGGTGGCCTTGCCCCAACCAAAAATACCGTGAGTCAAAACGATAGGATATGCACCTGCTAAAGGCTTGCTGGAAGAACCACTTCCGGAAGCACTCACCATGCTTGCTGCCAAGAACAAAATCCCGGCTATCAACAATCTTACTCTACGAAACATTCTATTTAACCCTCTTCCTTTTAAACTATTCTCTCTAAAAGTTTCCGTCTCCGGCTTCGGCCTCTACTGAGAAGGAACTGTTTTTATTTATAACGAACAAAATGTTTTATTTAAAATTCCATAACGTTCGTTATCGAATCCTACGCCTACAAAACTAAACGCAGGTTCAGCAAGTGAAATACAAAACGCTGTTCGTTTGTCAATTGAGAAAATAAGAGAATTATAAGTGGAATGAAAAAATGATATTAAAACGATCGTTTAATCAAAAATAAAAATAGAGTATATTCTAAAATTCTAATGTAATATTATCGTATTCTATTAGCCGATCTAACCCGGAGAAAATAAAAAAGCCCGCGAATCTCGCGGGCTTTTGCGCTTTTGGCTGAATCATCATAGCGCCAGCAATCTGCTGACGCTTCAAAGATTATTTTCCGGAACGCTTTCTCATGTTAGGATCTAGGATCTTCTTACGAAGTCTCATGCTTTGAGGAGTTACCTCTAACAATTCATCGTCGTCCAAGAATTCGATATTCTGCTCCAAGCTGAATCTGCGAGGAGGAACCAAACGGATCGCCTCATCCGCTCCAGAAGAACGAACGTTGGTAAGCTTCTTCTCTCTGACTGGATTCACTTCTAGATCGTTTTCTCTGCTGTGGATCCCAATAATCATTCCAGGATACACTGCAGTTTGAGGATCGATCAGAAGTTCTCCCCTTTCTTGGATTTTCCAAAGAGCATAACCGGTTGTATCTCCAGAGTCCATAGAGATCAAAGCCCCGTTCTTTCTACCAGGGATCTCTCCCTTGTAGAGATCAAAGCGTAGGAAGCGGCTAGACATTACCCCTTCTCCCTTGGTCTCGGTTACGAAATATCCTCTAAAACCGATAATCCCTCTGGTTGGGATCACGAATTCCACTCTGGTCATTCCGGATGGATGTGCATCCATGAGTTGGAGTTCGCCTTTTCTGCGGTTCAATTCTGCAATAATGCTTCCGGTGAATTGGTCTGGAAGATCCATTACGAGATATTCGTAAGGCTCCAGTTTTTCTCCGTTTTCGCCTTTCTTGATGATTACTTCAGGGCGAGAAACCTGTAGTTCGAATCCTTCTCTTCTCATTGTCTCAATAAGAACGGAAAGATGCAATTCTCCACGGCCTAGGATCTTGAAGCGGTCCTTGTCTTCGGTCTCTTCCAAACGCATTGCCACGTTGGTTTCTAATTCCCTGTCCAGGCGCTCTCTGATATTTCGAGTGGTTACGAATTTTCCTTCCTTACTTGCAAAAGGAGAGTTGTTAACCATGAAGAACATGGAAACTGTAGGTTCTTCTACTTCGATCGCCGGCATGGCAGAAGGCTTTCCAGGCTCGCAAACAGTGTCTCCGATAAACACATCCGGAAGACCAGCAATCGCAACGATATCTCCTGCTTCTGCCTCTTCGATCTCGTTTCTCTTGAGTCCTTCGAAGTTGTATAATTTCGTTACTTTGAGTATTTGTGACTCGTCTCTTCCGTTTTGCTTAGGAGAGAGTTGCACCACATTCATTCCTCTTTGGAGCTTTCCGTTATAGATCTTACCGATCGCGATACGACCTACGTAATCGTTATAATCCAGAGAAGTGACTTGGAACTGAAGTGCTGCGTCTATATTTGCTTTTACAGGTGGAACATGAGAAAGCACCATATCTAAAAGAGGATCCAGGTTTGTTCCAGGAGCGTCTCCAAGCTTGCTTACAGCCCATCCTTGCTTTGCAGAAGCATAGATAATCGGGAAATCCAATTGCTCGTCTGTTGCTCCCAAATCGCTGAATAGATCGAATGTCATGTCCACAACTGCGTCCGGACGAGCTCCGTCGCGATCGATCTTATTAATAACTAAAATAGGCTTGTGACCGAGTTGCAGGGACTTTCCGAGCACGAATCTGGTCTGAGGCATAGGTCCGTCAAAAGCATCCACGAGGAGCAGACAGGAATCCGCAGTAGAAAGAACCCTCTCTACTTCTCCTCCGAAGTCTGCGTGACCAGGGGTATCCACCACATTGATACGGGTTCCCTTGTACATCACTGCGGTATTCTTGGCCTTGATCGTGATCCCTTTCTCTTTTTCGAGATCATTATGGTCCATGATCCTTTCCCCGTCTTCTTTAGCCGTAACGGCTCCAGTTTGGCGTAAAATGCCGTCCAAGAGGGTAGTCTTACCGTGGTCAACGTGTGCGATAATGGCGATATTGCGGATTTCCATGCTATGACCAAAATTTACGGAAGGGCCGTGGTGACAAGGGCGAATTCAAGGAAATTCTTTTCAATGCTGTGAAAAACATAGGAAAGAAATTCCCAAAAACCCTCTCACTCAATAAATTTCAGTGTTCTGGTAATGGAATTCTATCCGTCTCTCCGGGAACGTGAGCAAACCTGTCCTCTTTCCAATCCGACTTGGCTTGTTCTATTCTCTCCTGAGAGCTTGATACGAAATTCCAATACATGTGCCTAGGGGTAGAAAGAGGCGTTCCTCCTAAAAGAACGATGCGAGAGGCTTCTTCTGCCCTGAACTTCACGCTTCCTCCTTTAGGATAAATGGCCATATCGCCTATAGTGATGATCTTTCCCTCTGCGTCCGCCTTTCCTCTGGCCACATAGATTCCTCCCTCTTGTTCAGAAGGAACCGGAAGCTCCACTTCCGCGCCAGCCTCAACTTCCAGATCCGCATAGAATAAGGGAGAATATACTTTAACTGGAGAAACTTCCCCCATGAACGCGCCCGCTATTAAGCGAAGTTCCCAACCTCCTCCGCTGAGAACCGGCAGTTGGTCCTGGCTATAATGAAAGAATTCAGGAGAAGTTTCTTCAAATTCCTTTGGCAAGGCCACCCAGGTCTGGATCCCTTCCAGGATAGAATACTCCGGATCTAATTTGGACCTTTCGCTATGAACGATCCCGGAACCGGCGGTCATCCAATTCACCTCGAAAGGACGAATATCTTCGACCATTCCGATGCTGTCCCTATGAGTAATGACCCCATCGTAGAGATAGGTCACCGTTGCGAGGCCTATATGAGGATGAGGCCGAACAACCAATTCAGTACCAGCTTGGATGGGGACAGGGCCCATGTGATCCAAGAATACGAAAGGTCCTACGGAACGGGCCTCAATATGAGGAAGTATCCTTCTAACTATAAATGAATCGCCTAAATCTTTCTGTTTCGAGGTAAGGTATCTCATAGCACAATTAATCTTTAGACAGAGAGAATTTCCCTATCCGATGGGAAGAGCAAGACTTAAAAAAATAGATTCTCTCGGATTCTATTTCTTCCGAAAGAAGGATCTAAATATCCCCTTCAAACCACTTGACAGGGCCTACTACCAAGCAAAACTGGTCAAAACTCGAGAAAATTAGGCCTTAAAACGATGTTCGCGATCATCTCTGTCGGCAACCGACAATTTAAAGTTACTCAGGATCTTGAATTCCTGACTGAAAAAACCGGAAAGAATGCCGGCGAAACCTTCGACGCGAAGGTGCTTTTATTTGCTGAAAATAATAAAGTTCATATCGGATCTCCAGAACTGAAATCTGCGAAGGTTTCTCTGAAAGTATTGGAAGACGTAAAGGGTGAAAAAGTTCACGGATACGTTTACAAGAAACGTAAGAACTACCAAAAGACCTGGGGACACAGACAAAAACTACAAAAAGTTAAGGTAGTTTCTCTCTCGGCGGTTTGATCCGAATCCGAATACTCCGAAAAGGAGAAGAGATCTTAGGTTTGGAATCTTCCGGGCATGCTTCCAAGATGCACGGATCCAAAGGTGAAAATCTTCTCTGCGCCGCTGTCGGGGTACTCGTTCAAACTCTTTACCTGCATTTACATCAGGAAGGGTTTACAGAAGAAGCGGTGATCGGGGACGGACTCTTAAATTTTAAGATCCGCTCCGAAAGAAAGAAAGATCCGATCGTTCTTACGAGCTTTAACTTGGTGAGAAGTGGATTGGAAAACTTGAGGGAACAATATCCCTCAGAAATAGAACTCATAGGAGAATAAACATGGCACATAAGAAAGGTGGCGGTTCATCCAAAAACGGTCGTGATTCCCAATCCAAACGTCTTGGTGTAAAACGTTTCGGAGGAGAGCTGGTTTTAGCGGGCAATATCCTTGTTCGTCAAAGAGGAACTAGATTGAATCCAGGAAAGAACGTGGGAGTCGGCAAAGACCACACCCTGTATTCTCTAGTCGAAGGTCACGTGAAGTTTGAATACGTCTCTAAGACGAAGCTTCAAGTTTCCGTTTACCCGAAATAAGCATTTAAAATACTCATTTTAGTGCGTGGAAAAAGAAAGGCCTTCGGGGAATTTTTCCCTAAGCCTTTCTTTTTTATTTTAGGACTCGATTTATGGAAAAATTCTTAGACGAAGTGCTGATAGAAGTCACCGCAGGCCATGGCGGAGCCGGTTCTATGCATTTTCGTCGTGAGAAGTATGTGGAATTCGGAGGCCCTGATGGTGGCGACGGTGGCGTGGGAGGAAATATACTTCTTCGCACCAATCTCTCCATGGTAACCTTGGATCGCTATCTCACCAAGAGAAGGTTCCGAGCACAGGACGGTTTTCCTGGAGAAGGAAACGAAAGGTCCGGCAAAAAGGGAGAAGATCTCCTACTCCATGTTCCTCTAGGCACTCAGGTCTATGATGAGGAAAGCGGAGAACTACTTTACGATTTCGTAAAGGACGATATGGAATTCCTCGTTGTCAAGGGAGGCAGAGGAGGAAAGGGAAATACTCACTTCAAATCTTCCACACATCAGACTCCTAAGTTCTCTCAGCCTGGAGAAGACGGAGAATACAAACATCTTCGCTTAAGCCTGAAACTTTTGGCAGATGTAGGAATCGTCGGTCTTCCGAACGCAGGCAAGTCCACCCTTCTCTCCAAGATCACCGAGGCTCACCCTAAGATCGCAGGATATGCGTTTACTACTCTTTCTCCCAATCTAGGAGTCGTGAAACGCAAAGGCGATATCTATCGTTATACTATCGCCGATATTCCAGGAATTGTAGAAGGTGCAAGTAAAGGAATCGGACTTGGACTTTCCTTTCTTCGTCATATTGAAAGAGTAAAAGGTATATTATATGTTTTTGATGCGAGTGCTCTCGATATCAAAAGCGATTTTAAGATGCTCCAGTCAGAGCTCCAGACCTATAATCCTGAATTATTGAATCGTCCCCATCTAATCGTTTTGAATAAGATAGATGTCTGGGAAGACCAAAGCTTTACCCAAGAGCTTTTGGAATCGGTATCTTCTCTCGGAAAGGTTGTGCCTATCTCCGCTCAGGAAGAACTGAATCTAGAAGTATTATTAGAAACAATGGATACAACCTTCTTCCAAAAGGAATGGGAGGCTTTAGAGTCGAGCAATCGGAACAAGGAAGGTTCGGATGAATAGAAAGGACTATGATTCCAGAATACTCTCCTCCAAAAAGATCGTAATTAAGATAGGCTCCGCTCGCCTTTCCGGTTCCGAAGAGGAAGTGAACGATTTTCTATTCAATCTTGTATCGGACATTCGTCATTTGAAAGACCAGGGCAAGGAAGTCATCATCGTGTCTTCCGGAGCGATCGCAAGAGGAAGAAAACTACTCGCATCTCTCTCCAATTTCAAACAAGCGGGAGAGTCCCTTCCCGAAAAACAGGCTTTGGCAGCAGTGGGCCAGAACCGTTTGGTGAACTTATACGATAGCTTCTTCTCCAAAGTAAATATTCCGATCGCTCAGATCCTTTTCGGGGTCGTGGACTTGGAAACCGGTGAAGGCTTTAAGAATCTGAAGAATACCTTCGGACAGCTTCTGCAGTGGGGAATTCTTCCGATCGTGAACGAGAACGATTCGGTCGCCACAGAAGAAGTAAAATTCGGAGATAACGATGTTCTTTCCGCCATCGTAAGTCTAATTGTAGAAGCGGATCTTCTTATTATTCTCACAGGTGTAGAAGGTTTTCTGAAAGATGGAAAGACCGTCCCCTTTTTAAGCGAAGTAGGAGATCCTGAACTTTCCCAAGCAGGAGGACCAAGCGGCCCGGGCACAGGTGGAATGTACACCAAGCTTAAGGCAGCTTCCATCCTAAACGAGGCAGGAATTCCTTGCGGAATCATCGATGGGAATTCTAAAAATTGCGTGCGCAGGTTTTTAGAAACGAATACACTCGGTACATTAGTATTCTCGAATGGAAAAGAGAAAAGCTTCTCGGAGGAAGAAATTAAGGCAATCCTCCGATCCAAGCGCAACGGAGGACAGGAATGATCCAAAGATCTACAGAATCCGCGTATGTAGAAGAACTCTGTAAAGGAGCCAAGGCTTCTTATAGACAGATCCGATTCTTAAACTCTTCTCAGAAAAATCATGTCTTAGAAAGACTCGCCTCTTCTCTTCTTGCAAGAAAGGAAGAGATCTTAAAAGAGAATGCGAAAGATCTGGAAGCTGGAAAAGTTAAAGGTCTTTCTTCTGCGCTCTTAGATCGACTTACCTTGGATGAAAAAAGGATCCAAGGATTATCCAAGGCAGTCTTAGAGATCAAGGCGCTTCCGGATCCTGTGGGAGAAACTGTCAGAGGACTCACACTTCCTAACGGAGTACGATTGAATACGAAGAGAGTTCCTCTCGGCGTAGTCATGGTAATCTATGAATCTAGACCCAATGTGACCATTGATGTGGGAGCTCTTTCTTTTAAATCAGGCAATGCTTGTATCTTAAGAGGAGGCTCTGAAGCTATCCATTCCAACACAATCCTTGCTAAAATATTTCAGGATTGCTTACAGGAAGCAGGTCTTCCGCCTAACGCAGTTACTTTTGTGGACAGAACGGAAAGAGAATATATGATCCCTTTCCTCCAACAAACTTCTTATATTGATATCGTTGTACCGAGAGGCGGAGAAGGTTTGATCCGATTCGTCTCTGAGAATTCCTTAATCCCTGTAGTAAAACATGATAAGGGAGTCGTGAATCTGTACATAGACAAGTCTGCCGATCCTAAGAAAGTAGTTCCGATTGCGATCAACTCTAAGGTGCAAAGACCGGGAGTCTGCAACGCTGCCGAAAATCTAATTATACATTCAGAATATCCTTATACAAAAGAGCTCTTGGAAGAATTGGCAGCGAAAGGAGTACAACTTCTTTTGGATCCTAGATCTCTTGCGATCTATCCGAAAGGCAAAGCAGTTACGGAAGAGGATTATATGGAAGAATTCTTGGACCTAAGATTCTCCGTTAAGACTGTGGATAATATCCAAGAAGCAATTGACTTTATAGAAGTGACTAGCTCTGGTCATACCGAAGCGATCGTGACCGAAGATGTTTCCGCTGCGAATTTCTTTGCTCGCCATTTAGATTCAGCCGCAATCTTTGTGAATGTCTCTACTCGTTTTCATGATGGTGGAGAGTTCGGTCTCGGAGCGGAAGTCGGAATCTCTACCGGCAAATTGCATGTGAGAGGTCCGATGGGACTCGTTCACTTAACAACCACAACCACTTATGCAGAAGGAGAAGGCCAGATCCGAAGTTGATCGGGTCCGCTCTGTATGAGTTCTTCCCAGTTGACCGGTGTATTTGGAGGAAGTTTCGATCCTCCTCATTTGGGGCATTTGGGAATTGCGGAAAGTTTTTGGAAAAATTTTCCGAATGCAGAAGAGCTTGTGATTATCCCGAATTATTCCTCTCCTTGGAAACTAGGAAAGAAAGCTTCTCCTGAAGACGTTCTCTCTTTAGTAAGAGCTCAATTTTCTCATCTTGCAAAGACAAGAATCTGGGAATGGGAACTTCAACAAGAAAAATCGAATTATACAGAAGAGACCTTGGCGGAACTTCTGCAAGAGAAGCCAAACTCTAAACTCGCTCTTTTGATCGGTGAGGACAATTATTCTGGATTTCACAAATGGAGAAATTGGGAAAAGATACTAGATCAAATCTCCCTTCTACTTGTATTCCGTAGATTTTCAGTTTCCATTCCTCCCAACCAAGAGTTGAAAGAATTCCATGATAAGATCTTGTTCTTAGACAATCCGATCGTCGAGGCTGCTTCTGTCGAATTAAGATCTCATCTAAACGAATCCATTCATAAGAAAGAAAAACCAGATGTACTCTCCCAAGAAGTCTGGGATCTCATTCTAGAAAAAGAATGTTATATAACGGAATGATCAGATGATCCCTGAAACAGTACAAGCTCAGATCCATTTTTTTTGGGAGATCGTTCCGAAGGAAATCACTCACACACGTTGGGAACATAGCATTCGTGTGGCTGAGATCGCAAAAGAGCTAGCTCTCATTCACGCACCCGATCTTTCTGAAGAAGCCTACTTGTCCGGGATCGTTCATGATATTACAAAACAAAAGACCAAAGATTTCCATTTAGATTTATTCGAAAAGGTAGGAGACTCCGAATCCCCAAATTTACCGGAAGCAGCTTGGCATTCTCGTTCGGGAGCTCATTTTCTCCAAACAGAGTTCGGCCTCAAAAGAGAATCCGTTTTGGGAGCGGTACGTCATCATACTTTAGGTGGAAATGATCTGAGTCTCCTTGAGTGTATTCTATATGCTTCCGATTTCTTGGGTTCTGATTTTGCGGAAAGACAGCCTGATTATTCGGATTGGAGAAGAGAGGCCAAAGAAAATCTTTACTCTGCAGTTTTGAATAAGGCCAAACATACCCTGCAAGATCTTTTGGATCATAAGAGAGACATTCACCCTCGAACGATAGCCATGTATCATTTTGCCCTCGGAAAATTATCCAATTGACAGACTTGTTTTTATGTTCTGAATGGGATTCGAGGCTTTGACTTGGGTCCTTCTAAACCGACTAGACCGTTTCAACTTTTTCCCCTTTGGATCGCATCAGGCGTTCTATTAATTGTCTTAGTTTTCTTTCTATTTCGCAATATCAGAAGGACTGGCCTGGATGAAAAGGTCAGCTCCGGCAAACCGATCCATATATTAGTTCATGCAGTTGGGAATGATGATACCTATGAGTTCGGAGTTCTCGCGACCTTGTTCCCTTCTCAAGAGAGAGCGGGTCTGTTCTTTTTGCATCCGATCACTACTTTTGAGGATCCGGAGGATAGCCTAGAGCAAATCAAGTCCAAGGCGACTTCTGCAGTAAAGGATGCAGTCCAAGATATTTTAGGGGCCAAACCTCATTATACGGTAAAGATAAACGCTTCTTCCTTCGCCCGTATCGTCGATCTGTTGGGCGGAGTAAATCTTTATACGGATAACCGGACCAATCGTAATTCTCCTTCGTATGTGCGTTCTCCAGGAATCTATTCTTATTCTGGGGAAGATGCCTATGATTATATTTCCTTTATGGACAAGAAGGAAACCTTAGACTATTTAGATCGGATCAGCAGACAAGAAAGCGCTGTACTTTCTCTCTATGAAACCTTGTATGAAAACAAGGATCTTTTGAATTCATTCTGGTCCGAGTTTGTTTTCAATCTACTCGATTCCGATTTTACCAAAGAGGATTTTTATACACTTCTTAAGTATCTGACTTCTCACAGACTAACTTTCGGAATTACGGAACTTCCTGGCGAGCCTGCATTGGATCCTAAAACAAGACGCTTGTATTTAAAGGCAGATCTTGCGAGATCTTCTATTGCATTACGAAAATTTCATAAAGATGTATCTTCTGAGATTTTTGCGGACGGAGAATTTGCGAGGACAGAAGTGTTGAATGGAACTGAAGTTGCCGGACTCGCAAAAGACGTCAGAAGCATACTTGCAGACAAGAGAATCAAGGTACTCTCCGTTGATAACGCTTGGACCAAGGATATCGAAAAGACAATCATCCTGGACCGTTCCGGCAATACTGCAGTCTCCGACAAGATTGCTTCCATTCTTGAGAAAACCAAAGTCTATCACGTATTGAGAAAGGATTTAGGCTTAGACGCAACAGTGCTTTTAGGCTCTGATATAGAACCAAAAAAATAATATATGACCCCTGCTCCAAAACATCCACCACAAGCTACATTAGAGATATTGAAAACCGTTCATAAGATCATGACGGATAAGAAATGCGAAGAGATCACCATACTGAACCTGGAAGCGGTTCATTCTTACTTAAGCTTTTTCTTAATTTGCACTGTAAACTCTGCAGTGCAGGCAAACGCAGTCGCAAGAGAGATCAAGAAGGCATTAAAAGGTTTTAAACTCCCTCACAAGGAAACGGATAAAACCGGAACCTCTACTTCTTCCGGTTGGACCTTGCTCGATTACGGAGAGTTCATCATCCATATCATGACTCCGGAAAAGAGAGAATACTACAATCTAGATCGTCTCTGGAGAGATGCTGAAAGAATAGAACTGGATTAGAATCCTAAACCAGTTTTTCTCTTAACTGCGCCCAGTCACTTACAGGCAGATCGCATTCGAATCCTTGGCATAGGTAGGCCTTGACGGATCCTCCGGAGGTTCTGTTCTTTAATAAAAGGAATTGATCTCCGTTCTCTTGCGCTTCCTTATCCGTAACCCAAGCGAGTACTGTTTCAGGTAAGAATACGGAACCTACTCCCTTCCAAATTGGAAGCAGATCTTGCTGACTAGAATACGTTACGACCAATTCTCTTCCTGGAGATTTTCTGAGCCAGTATGCCGAAAGCATGTATGGATAATTCATTGGATAAGATTCCAATTCCGATTTAAAATAAGCGAATATAGAATCCGCGTATTTAAAATATCTCTCCGAATCTATTCCTAGTTTGCCCAAGATCACAAATGCAGTTGCAAAAGAACTATTGGAAGAAGGTTCCACTCCGTCATATCCGTCCACTGTCCTTCTAAGCAATACCTCTGAGTCGGAACCTGAATCGAAGAATGCTCCCGAAGGAGAGATGAACAATCGGATCGCTTCTTCTAAATATCTGATTGCGTTCTTCAGATAATGAAATCCCTTACCCGATTGGAAAAGGGAAATAGAAGCAAGTACAAACTCCGCATAATCAGTGCTATACGCAAGAAAGCGAGCCTCCCCTTCTCTAAATCTTCTGAGCAAACGTCCATCTTCTCTGATCAGATTCCCTTCTAAGAATTTGTATGTTTCCTCCGCATCGCGTAAAAGATCTCCGTCACCGAAAGCCAATGCAGCCTTAGAAAGCGCCTTTATGTACAAACAATTCCAAGAGAATAATACCTTATCGTCTCTAAGAGGACGGATCCTTTCCGATCTCTTTTCTAAAAGTTTTTTGCGATTTCGGATAATGATCTCTTCTAACTCGCTCGGTTCCAAACCATGAAGTCTGGAGAAATTCATGCGGAAGGTTTCATGGAGAATATTCTTTTCTTCGAAATTGCCTTCTTCCGTTATATTCCAGAATTGCTCTAAGAGAGAAGAATCAGCACCACAAACTTCTCTGAACTCATGCTTATCCCAAAGATAAAAGAGTCCCTCTTCTCCTTCTGAGTCGGCGTCTTCGGCACTCGCAATCCCTCCTCCCGGAAGTCTCATATCCCTGCGTATGTATTCGATCACATCGTAAGCGGCTTCCTTATACTTCTCTTCTCCAGTGGCTTGAAAGCATTCTACCAAGGCCTCTAAGAATAAGGAGTTGTCGTAGAGCATCTTCTCGAAATGTGGAACCAACCAATGATGATCCGTAGAGTATCTGCAAAGACCCCCTCCTATTTGGTCGTAAATCCCTCCCTTCTTCATCGCGGTCAGAGTCTCTTCTACCATTTCGAGAGCCTTTGGCTCCCCAGTTGATTTATAATATCTTAATAGAAATAGAAGCCCCATGCTAGGGGGAAATTTATTTACCGAATTGGATTTAAAGCCTGCGTATTCATGATCATAAAAACGATCGTATAATAGATATCCGTTCTCGAAACAGGAAGAAGAAGGAAAATGCATCTCTTCTGATCTTTCTGAAGCTTTGGTTTCTCCCGATTCTCTTAGATATTTGGCCAATTCTTCGGAAGCCTCGACTAACTCTCCCTTCTTCTCTTTCCAAAGACCGCTCAATATCCCCAATACTTCTTTAAAGCTCTTTCTTCCGTATTTCGCTTCCGGTGGAAAATACGTGCCTCCGGTAATAGGCTTTCCCTCCGGGGTAAGGAACATATTCAAGGGCCATCCGCCTTGCTGTCCCATGGCGTGCAACGCGTCCATATAGATGCGATCCACGTCCGGTCTTTCTTCCCGATCCACCTTAATCGAAACGTAATCTTGATTTAAGACCTGCGCCGTTGTTTCGTCCTCAAACGATTCTCTCTCCATCACATGGCACCAATGGCAAGTGGCATAACCTATGGATAGAAAGATCATTTTATTCTCCGATTTAGCCTTGGAGAATGCTTCCTCAGACCATGGAAACCAGTCGACCGGGTTCGATGCATGTTGGAGTAAATACGGACTTTTTTCAGACGCAAGTCGGTTCAATTTCTTGTCGGGAGTTTTCATCTATTTCCGTTGTGTTAGACTTTGAGATTCGATTTTTCGATTTGGCAAATTCTTCTGAAACAAAAACCATGCCACGTAGGAAGATCGCTACGCATGCCCAGGCTTTCAGTTATTCCTTTGTTAAGGAAATTCTATCTACGGCTCTTGCTAGTCGGAGCCTTTAGCATGCCTTCCGTTTCTTTCGCGCAGGATTTTGAAAGCTCTCTTCAAAACCAACCGAGGATCGTAAAACTCACCTTGAGAGAAGCGGTCAATTTCGTTCTAGATAACAATATCACAGTCAAGAACGCGAAAATGGATTTCGTGAAAGCGGACACTGCCGAGTTAAAAAATCTATCTCAATATGCATGGACGCTGGTCGGCTCTTTTTCGAAAACAAAAACAACATTACCGAGTAACAATAATAACGTATTAAGCGGTCAAAAAATTTCCAACGACCGTATTGCTATGGGATTCCAAAAGCAATTCCAGACCCAGACCTTCTTCAGTATGGAATTGAGCCATACACGTTTCGACTCGAACGCATTCGAGACTGCTGCAGCTGCAGCACGATTGGGAGCAGTTGGTCCTCTACTCGCGGCTCCTCCTCAATATACAGACGCATTGACTGTGACCCTTGCCCAGGAATTCTTAAAGTATTCCTTTGGAGCAACTGAGAAGGACAGACAGAAGGTCCTGAAGCAAAATGCAGTCATTCGTAGAGATGAGTTAGTAGATATCCTTTCCCAACTCGTAGTAAAGACCCTGGTGGATTATTGGACCCTAAGCGTTTACGACTCTCAAGTGGCTACATTTGAGAAGCTCGAAAAGAACACTAGAAATATTAGGGATCTTACGATCCGTAAGAGAAACCTGGGACTCTCCGAATCTTTCGAAGTAAACCAGTGGACCAGTGCTCTTACCCAAACTGAAAACAGTTTAGAAAGAGCGAGACTTGCTAGATCGGAATCAGAACGAAATCTGATCCGAATACTGAACGTGGATCCAAGCTCTAAAGTAGCTGGGATCACTGATCTGCACGAAAAAGTGCCTACGGATATAAATCCGGAAAGAGACTATAAGTACGCTCTGGATCATAGAATCGATCTAAGGAACCTGGCTCGTCAAAGAGAGATTGCAGAAGTTGAACTTAGGATCAAACAGGCGGAGGATATGCCTTCCCTCAGAGTTACTGGAAGTTACTCTACAAGAGGACAGACCTTCCTCAATCCGATGCAGAACTACGTGAATCCTGAAACAGGAATGATGTCTTTTCGTTATCCTGAAAAGACCTTAGGAATCGCTCTTTCTTATCCGCTATTTGATATCGGGATCAAAACAGATATCAGAGATGCGAAATTAAAGATGGATACTCTTATCAAGCAAGAAGTCGATCTCAAGGCTCAGATCAAGGAAGAGCTAGAGAACAGATATAATTCCATTGTTGCAGGTGCAGAACTATTAGAAACAGCTAATAGACGAAGAGACGAGGCTGAGAAATTCTACCAAGGCGTTCAATTGAGATTCAGCCAGGGTCGATTCACAGCTGTAGTAGTGAAATCTGCTTTGGACGGACTGATCCAAGCGGAACTACAAGTAGCGCAGGCAAGAATTAACTTTAATATAGATATCGTCCGTTATGATCTAGCAAGAAACTATATCTTCGAAAAATTCGGAGTGAATATCAAGCAAATCGTGGACGAGCTTTCCAAAACGGATTTAGAATCCGTTGTTTCCCAACCCGGAAAATAATTACATTAAGCTTTTGGAATAGAAGGAATTTCCCACTGGATGGGTTCTCCTTCTAATGCTTTCAAGAATTCGATTAGGTCTTTCTTGTCTTGATCGGAAAGCTCTGCCGGCTTCAATAAAGGATCGCGGAGACCTTTGGCATGCCCGCCTTCTGCAAAATGATTCACAGTATCCTCAAGTGAACCGAAGGCTCCATTGTGCATGAAAAGTTTCTTTTTACTAACATCTCTTAATGTAGGAGTTCTGACCTTATCCTTAATCCCAGGAAGCCCGGTCGCATGCAGTTCAGAATCGGAGAAGTTCGGGCCATGGTGACATTGAACGCATTTAGCCTTGTTCTGAAAAATATTCCAACCGCGGATCTGTGCGGGAGTCAATGCAGTCTCTTCTCCCATAACGAATCGATCAAAACTGGAATTTTTGCTTACGATCGTTCTTTGGAATGTGGAAAGAGAAAGTACGATCCTGTCCAAGGTTATTTCAGGAGTTCCGAATGCGCGATTGAAAAGCTCCCTATAACCTTGGATGGAGGAAAGCCTTTGCACTGTCTTAGCTTCATCTCTCAATACGAGAGAAGAATGTACCTTTTCCTTAACGATATCTTCTAACTCGATCGCTTCTGGATCCTTGAACACGTCCTTGTACAAGGCAACGTTTGTCAAAGAAGGAGCCGAGTTATGGATCTTATTTCTTGGAAATCCTTCGGAAGGTGACGCGGAATTATGGCAGCTTGCGCAACTCACATCTTCCTTATAAGAAAGACGAGGATCAAAATATAAAATCTTTCCCAATTCTACCTTGTCTTCGTTGAAAGGGTTATTGCTGGGATGAATCACATTCTTAACTACGAATTTTTCAAGATCCGGATTCGGACGTTTGTCCTTGCATCCGGAAAGAGGGAAGAAGGCCAGAATCGAAACAAGAATGAAAAAGAAACGATTCATAATTCACTACCCAGGATGAGCCAAACGAGCGCCCTGTCAATCTCCTAATCAAAGAACGGCCATTTCGTCCCGAGTCTCTTCTTGAATAAAGTCGGAATAAGTGTCACAAGTTATTTCATAAAGACGTCTTCCTTGCAGAACCGGAGGAATTCCATGGCAAAGAAGAATATTCTAATCTTAGGCGGAGGCTACGCAGGAATTATCGCAGCAAACCGTTTGGCCCGGAAGAAGAAGGATCTGCAAATCACTCTCCTTACCGCAAATCCGAATTTTGTAGAGAAGATCAGAAACCATCAGATTATCGCAGGGAACCTGAACAAGATTCACTCGATCCGAAGCTTATTGCATAAGAAGGTAAATCTAGTATTAGCAAAGGCAACTCGGATAGAGCCTGAAAAGAATCGAGTCATCTTAGAGAACGGAGAAACTCTGAACTATGATTTTCTAGGCTATACTCCTGGAATGAGAAACGCGGACCTAGGTACTTCGAAAGAGAACTATTACTCGATCGTAAATCCGGAGGACTGCGCTACTTTGAAAAAGAATATAGAGCAATCCTCATCTCCAAGGATCACAGTATTAGGTGCAGGGCTCACTGGAATAGAGACCGCAACAGAATTGGCAGAAACCTATCCGAATGCACGGATTACTCTCTTAGATTCAGGATCTGTAGGAAAATCCTTTTCCTCTATCGGAGGAGAATACATTAAAAAAGTATTAAGTGAGTTGAAGATTGCCTTGGTTGAAGGCAGCAAAGCAGAGGTTCTGGAAGCGGATCATATTCGAACAGCGAACGGAAGTATGTATTTTCACGATTATTGCGTAACTTCTGTAGGATTCATCGCTTCTAACCTGGGAGCAGAATCCGGCTTGGATCATCTTCCGAACGGACAGGTGATTTTGGATGAATATATGCAAGTTCCCGAATATTCCAATATCTTAGGCGCTGGGGACGCAGTAAAGCCGAGAGGAGAACAGTATTCTCATCTCAGAATGGCCTGTGCCACCGCACTCCCGATGGGAATATACATGGCAGAAAGGATCGCAGGAATTCTGGGATTGAAAACTTCTCTCGGAAATTCTCCGTTTGCTATGGCCTATGTTGTTCGTTGCGTAAGTCTCGGAAGGGATAAAGGGATTGTGCAAGCTGTTTCCCAATATGATCATCCTGTAGAAAAAATTTGGACCGGAAAGATTGCCGCTTTTGTCAAAGAAACGATTTGTAAAATCACGGTATTCTCCTGCAAAATGGAGAAATATTTCGACTTCTATCCGTATCCAAAATTGAAGCAAAGCGCAGAGAATAAAGAACAAGAGCTCTTCGCAGTAAACGCAAAATGACGAACCAAGAAAAGTTAAACCAGTTCATCGAGCATAAGGGACTCGTCTTCGGGATCGCCTACAGAATGACTGGGAGCGTTACAGATGCGGAAGATATAGTCCAGGAAAGCTTCCTTCGCTGGGAAAAGACAAGGGAGACGAATATTAAATCTCCTAAAGCATTTCTCTCTACGATCGCCGCGAGGCTTTCCTTGGATTCTCTTCGAAAAGCAAAGAGAAAAAGGGAGACTTATATCGGTCCCTGGTTGCCGGAGCCAATGGCTCCGGCCTCTCCGGAGGAGGAACCTGATTCCCAGACTTTGGACCTTGCCTTCTTGCATATATTAGAAAAATTGAATCCAATAGAAAGAGCCGTTTTTCTTCTTAGAGAAACATTCGAAATGGAATACGATTCTATCTCCAAGGTGGTCGATAAATCCACGGAGAATTGCCGACAGATCCTAAAAAGAGCAAAGGAAGCATTAAAGACCAGCCGCAGAAGATACGAGGCAAATCCTGAAACTAGAAAGAAGATCTTTAGGGATTTCCTACTTGCAGCATCCAAAGGAAAACCGGAGCTACTTGTTCCCTTCTTAAAAGAAGAGATAGTGATCTGGTCAGATGGCGGAGGAAAAGTGAACGCTGCCAGAATCCCAATTTACGGACAAGAGAAAGTTTCTCATTTCCTGAATCGTGTTCGAGCAAATCCACTTCGCCATCAATTGGATTTCTATTTTACGTTCGTAAACGAAGCCGAAGCATTGATCGGTTACTCAGGAGATGAACCTGCGTATTTTCAGAACTTTCTCATAGAAGAAGAAGGTATCTGGAAGATCATGACTGTATTGAATCCGGATAAACTTACTGTTTTTAAGAATAAGCAAGAGCTCTTAGACAAAGGATTAATTTTTCCTTTGGAAAACTTTCTTCTGTTTCCGAATTCCTATCGAAAGGGAGTCCCGAAATGGCTGAACCCTGTAGTTAAGCTAGTCAAGTGGGCTGTTTCCAAATAAATCCTATTAACATAGGATAATCGCTTTCCTCTGTATAAGCAAGCTTGGTCTCTTGACTGTTTATGATTTTCAGTCCAGACTCTGATGCATGAAGAAACATCTTTTTCTTACTAATGTATTAGTAAGTTTCATGATATTCCATTGCATGGGAGCACAGAACATGGAAACAACTGTCGAGAACCAATCAACCACTGAGAAGAAGCCCACTGGATTCTTCTCATCTAAATTAGGCAAGATCGCTTATTGGGTAGAAGGAAAAGGAAAGCCAATCATACTACTTCACTCAGCAGGGCATGATCACCAAGACTTTGAATCGATACTTCCTGGGCTTTCGGCTAAGTACAAAGTGATCTCAATCGATTGGCCTGGACATGGAATGTCTCCCAATCCGGAGCCTGCGTCTTCTGCATCCGCAGTTGAATACGCAAAGATCATTCCTGATCTAGTAAACGAACTCGCACCCGAAGGAGCAATCCTAATAGGAAACTCTATCGGAGGATTTGCTTCTCTACAGTTAGCGCTTCGAAAACCTGAATTAGTAAAAGGACTGATCCTTGTAGATTCTGGAGGAATGAACGAACCAACTTGGGTGACTAGAAACTTCTCCGCACTCAAAGGCAAAGTTTGGTTCACGAGTCTTGTTTGGAATTTCTTTCCGAATCAATACCTCAAGGTAAAGAATCGATACACTCAATCCATTCTATCAAGAATAAAAGAAAGAGAAAATATAGAAGGTGCTAAGGAAGTCAATGCAGCGATATGGAAAAGCTTCTTAGACGAAAGACATGATCTAAGAGAAAAGGTAACTCAAATCAAGGCCCCTACTCTGATCGTCTGGGGAGAATTCGATCCAGTCATCGAGTCTAAGATCGCGACCGAATTGCATGAGAAGATCAAAGGATCTCAGATAGCCTTACTAAAAACCGGACACGTTCCCTTTGCGGAAGATCCTAACGCGTTTTTGAAAGTAGCACTTCCCTTCTTGCAAACCGTTTATTAAAAGGAATAGCTCTCGCCTTTTTCGAATACGCAAGGCAATATGATTTGCAAAATTTCCTCCCTGGCCGTCTCTATAGGTCGTGGGGGAAAACAAACTCAAAGAAGGCGAGCCTGAAGGGGAAATGATCTACGAGACCGTAAATTCGGTTTCTCCAATACCTAAGGAGATTTGGTCCAAGGCTGGAAGCTTGTACTCGATTCGCCATTTAGAATACGGAGATTACTTCGTAAAACAAGGAGCGAACGCGACAGAGTTTGCTTTCGTATTCTCCGGAGTATTAAGAGAATACTATCTCACCAACCAAGGAAACGAGTATATCAAGAGCTTTAATTTTCCTGGCGAATTCACAGGCTCTTATTTTGATCTTCTTTCTAACCAACCTTCCACCTGCACGATCCGAGCGATCACAGATTGCAAACTCGCAGTGGCAAAGTTTTCAGAATTCAGAAAACTGTTCTCCCAAGACATTGCCTGGGAAAGATTGGGTCGAAGATTCGCAGAACTTCTCTTCTTAAAAAAAGCAAAGAGAGAATACGAACTCTTGGCCCTGGATGCAGAAGGAAGATATGAGTCCTTATTGCAAAGCTATCCGAATATTGAAGAGCTGGTGCCACAGTATCATATTGCAGCTTATCTGGGAATCACTCCTGTTTCTCTGAGTCGGATCAAGTCCAAGAGAAAGAGCGAAAAATAGTTCCTACATAGAATTTTACAGAGGGGCGGCCCCCGCCCAATTGAGCGACTCATAGGGAGCGAGATTCCAGGAGGGTGACTGAGTGAAACGAAGTCAAACGAGAATGGGAACGAAATTGCATACGTAGATAACAACGTAGTCTAGGTTTACAATTGCGGCCCCCGCCCTAGTTTGGGTGGTGGAGGTGGGCCCGTGGGAGAACCCTTGTCCTATATCATAAAATCTTTATTCCTTCAACCGAAATTTCCAACAGTTCCCACAGCGTAGGAACTCTTTCGGATCCTTGTAGGAACCACCCATAAATAAAAAAAGCGCCGGAAAAACCGGCGTTTTCTAAAGGATCTCTTATATTCAGAAATCCGAATATTGAATTCTTTCGAACTCTTATTTTGCGGAAGCAGCCTCACGAATTACGTAAGCAGCAATCTCGTTCTTTTGGATTTGAGTCGTTCCTTCGAAGATACAAAGGATTTTCGCGTCTCTCATCAGTTTTTCAACAGGATATTCTTTAGTGTATCCGTATCCACCGTAGATCTGAACTGCATCGGTAGCTGCTTTCATTGCAGTTTCAGAGCAGTAAGCTTTAGCGATTGCAGAATACTTAGGTAAACGAGGATCTTCAGCGTCTGACATACGAGCGGAAAGATAGCAGATCTGACGTGCAGTCTCTACTCCGATAGACATGTCAGCAAGCATGTGCTGAACTGCTTGGAAGCTGGAGATCTTGGATCCGAACTGCTCTCTTTGACGAGCATATTTAGAAGCGTGATCTAAAGCAGCTTGAGCAACACCTACTCCCATCGCAGCAACGTATGGACGAGATGCGTTCAGAGTTTGAAGAGCGTAGATAAATCCGAGGTTTTCTTTTCCGATCATGTTTACTTCTTCTACTGCGCAATCTTCGAAGATGATCTGACGAGTGTCGGATGCACGAATTCCTAGTTTGTCTTCTTTTTTACCAACGATCAAACCTGGAGTGTCGCGTTTTACGTAGAAGCAGGAAACTCCACGAGTTCCACGGCCTTTATCGGTATAAGCGAAAACGGTATACGCTCCTGCGCTACCACCACCGGTGATCCATTGTTTCGTTCCGTTGATGACCCATTTGTCGCCTTTTTTAACTGCGGTAGTGCTCATTCCCGGAACGTCGGAACCTGCTCCAGGCTCGGAAAGACAGAAGGAAACTCCGTACTCTCCGTCGATTACAGGTTGAAGCCATTTCTTCTTTTGTTCGTGGCTTGCACCTTTCATGATAGGAAGAATTCCCAAACCGGTGTATCCAAAGCAAAGGCTGATTCCGAGGCATCCTCTAGAAAGCTCTTCAGTTACAAGGCACTGCTCTATAGATCCAAGTCCCCATCCACCGTATTCTTCGGGGATAGTGAGCCCATTGACCCCTAGCTCGGTTCTCATTCTATTAATAAGTTCTTCTGGATGTTTGTTTTCTTCGTCCCAGTGGATAGCAACTTCATGGGTGATTTCTTTCTTAACGAAAGCACGAATCGTGTCCCTAATCTCGATTTGCTGCTCAGTCAGTTCCTGATACATTTTTGCCCTTCTTGCGAGAGTTTCTAGTCCTAATTTTTCGCCGGGGTCGATTCAAGCAAGAAAAACATAGCTGAGTAAGCGTTCATTTTATCTCTAATGGGACAGAATTTCGGGAATTCTCTGTATTTTAACGAGTTTTGGCGATCTATAGACTTATAAAAAACAGAACGTTCGTTCTGTTTTGATAAAAAGCCTAGTCTGCGCTTTCGAAGGTAAGTTTTTGGATCTCTGATTTGCGAAGTGTCTTTCTTTCTATAATGCGGACAGGAACTCTTAGTTCTAACTTCTGTAATCTGGATTTTAGAATGAATTGTAGCTCATTTGTTTTTGTTTCTATCTCCACCTCATGCTCATTTTGAGTGGTAAATCTACCTTCTACCACTGTTCCATCTTTTAGAATCGCACGATCCACAACCTTGCCTTGAGCATCTGGAGTCGAAGACTCTACAATAATGCTTTCAGAATCAAAACCGAGGATCTTACACAATAAGGTCTCCCCCGAATTCATTTGAATTGTTACATTCCCGGACATGGCCACTCGGTATAATTTCTGCTCAATGCTTTCCTTTTGGTCATTCCAATGGTTTGCGTAGAGACCCTCTTCGCAGAACTCCACTATATATGTGCGTTTGGTGATCGTGAAAAGCCATCCAAGTAAAATTGTGATCGTATAGTCATACCATCTAGCTGTCTCGGTAACTCGTATTGTTTGGCCGGAAGGTGGATCCGGAAGAGAAGAATTTAACGCAGGGATCAATCCGAAGAAGGCAGGAGACTTCCAAGCAGGAACTAATCCTCCTAAGAAAGCCCAATACGGTTGCACTGAATGTATCTTGCACGAAGAAGATTCTGCAGCAAGAATCACCCTGTTTTCAGGATTCGGGCTAATTCGCTTATCAATGGTACAATAGCTTAGAAAGGCTATAAGGATTATGATAGATAAGTGATTCGCTCTTACTACTCTGCCAACCAAAGTCATATCCTACCTTATAGAGGTGCCTATCGTCAAACGTACATCATTCGACTGCATAAAATTTTTCTATTATATGGGTTTAACAAGCAAAATCCAATATACTTAGCTATAAACCTATCGATTTAAGTGTAAGTTAGGCATCTATTGATTAGTTAATTTCTTGCACTTTCTTACTTTTATTGGTATGAAAGAAGCATATCGGATCCAATAATCCAGGATCTGAAGATTCATTTTAAGCGAAGAAGTATCGATCGGACCTGTCCGTTATGCAAAAGCCGAAATCCATTCTATTCATATTCAAACGCATAATCGTTCCAATACGATTGCGACCTTTTATAATCTATAGCGTATTCTATTTTCTTCTATTACAAAATTGTTTTATGAATCCGTTCTTCGAACCCATTCTATTTCCGAAGAATGCTTCTGATTCGACCGGACTGTTGAGTGCCTTATTTGCAGGAGGGTCTGGACCTCTACCCGCTACACCGGTCCCCGGGCATGGAGGGAGTATAACGGCTACTGCTGAAGGATATGATTCAGACTTTCAGGCAACGGTAGATCTTTCATGGACGGCCGCCAAAGATGATCTAACTCCAGCCTCCGCGTTAACCTACCAAGTTTACTATTCAACAAACGCTTCCGATATCTACGTGAATACTCCGGCAGATCTAGCCGAAGTCGGAAATCCTTATGGATCTGCCCAAGCAGCGATGACGAATTCATCTGTGAGCGGTCTTCCTGCAAATACAATCTATTACTTCAATGTGCTTGTAAGTGATACGGATGGAAATCAAGCGATCTATAATGGCAGTGGGATAAAGACTTCTTCTCCGGATACAACCCAGCCTGTTCCGGGAAATAACGGAGGACTCACGTTTACTCCTTCTTCTACCTATTCGCAGGTAACCAAATCCTCAATGACTCTTTCATGGGTCGCTGCGACGGATAACGTAACTTCGCAAGCGAATCTTACCTATCAGGTTTTCTATTATTCGGACAATTCGGTTATGGGGACCGTCAATTCCATCCTTACGAATGCAATCTCTGCCGGATCTGCACAAGCGGGAATCACTCAGTTTACTGTAACTGGACTGTATGCGAATGCTTGGTATTATTTTGCTGTAGTAGTCACCGATGAGGCAGGGAACGCATGGGTTTATGTAAATAATTTCGGCGGAGGCAATGCCTCCAAGACACAACCCGGCGCAGCTTATATGTTTGATTCTCTTTCTAGTGTTTCAGGAGACTTAGGCTCGAGATCGAATGTGAATACAATTTGTTCGAATCGGAAGGCAAGCCTGAGTGGAATCAATTATACTTGGAAAGCTTCCTGCAATGCGTATGCATTCGTTTCCATGCCGGATGGAACTTGGATCAGCGGTTATTTAGTGCCATCCATTCCTTCTACCTATATGATCTTAGGAAGTCAGGGAACGATGATTGCGAGTAATCCAACGCAACTGCTGAGCGGCACGATCCAAAATACAATCCGAAGCGCGATCCCTGAGTATACTAGCGGAAGTGGCTATTGGACATTTGCAACTGCAACGGGTGGATATGCCTCCGCAGATAGTTGCTCCAGCGCTACCTCCAACTCTTCTTCTGTTTCAGGAAGGATAGGACTTCCGGATTCTTTGAATTCATATTGGATGGATTTCTCAATCAATGGAGAAGGTGCAGCAAGCGGTGCAACTTGTGATACGGGAAGAACGATTCTCTGTATCTGCTTTTAATTCCCTTTGAACATAGCTATAGGATTTTGCCTAAAGCTATGCTCTCTATTAAAGGAAACTTTGTTTACTTCGCAGGAAGCGCAGGAGTTAAACTTTGATGTCCTGGATGGACTTGTATCTTAGGAAATTTTGCAGCGATCTGCTTGAGAAGATTTAAACTCACTTCGTTCGCTTCTTGGTCCTTAGTAAAACCTCCTGGAGTTACACCGTTCTCCCAACCCCATTTTGTATGACAGGTATCTCCTGTAAGCAGTTGGGTTCCTGTTGTCGACTTCACTAAGAAAGCCAAACTCCCTGCAGTATGACCTGGAACATAGATAACGTAAAAAGATTGGTCACCAAAGAAATCGATCATATTAATCTTCGAACCGTCTTTTCCGGTGAAGTTCAACTCGGAAAGAATGGTACCGGGTCCAAGTACCTTATCAGTAGTTCCTTGCACGAACATGTGAAGAAAACGAGAATCGCCAGGCTCATTCGGTCCGGTATAGATCGGAGTTCCCGCAGGAAAATCCAGAACCCCAAAGATATGATCCAAATGCATATGAGTTAAGAAGACCCCGTCTGTTTTCTTAGGATCTTTTGCATTCCATTCCTTGATTGTAGTATGAATCTTCAAATCAGGAATATTCATCTGAGACGCGACTAGTCCAGAAACAGGCCATTCTTTCGGATCCTTCCGAAATACATCCGCCATTCCGGTATCGACTACAAATCTTCCGAACTTCGGATGATCTATTACATAATAGTAAATTTGGATCGGCTCTTTTCCGGGCTGTAGGCCTGCGGCCTTTACTTTCGGATCTTTGAAATTGATGAGTCCATCGCGATCCGCTAGCCAATCAGCCGCTAGAATCTTTTTAAAAACGATCGGACCTTTTTCGGCCAAAGGAATGCTTTGTAATTCCGAAGCGGTCCCCTTAGATACGGAAACGGATTGATTGGAAGTTACCGCGCAATATTGGAACATTACGAGGAAGATAGATAGGTTGAGTAGATATTTCATTTTCACAGGAAATAGACCCTAATTTATTTCCTGCGTGCGAAAAGTTTTTTTTGCCTTCCGGAAAAAGTTCCCACAAGTAATTTCACCGGCCCCCGCCCAATTAAGCGACTCATAGGGAGTGAGATTCCAGGAGGGTGACTGAGCGAAACGAAGTCAAACGAGAATGGAAACGAAATTGCATACGTGGATAACAACGTAGTCTAGGTTTACAATTGCGGCCCCCGCCCTAGTTTGGGTGGTGGAGGTGGGCCCGTGGGAGAGCCTTGTCCCTATATCACAAAATCATCGCACTCACAAGCTCAATTTTCAACAGTTCCCACAGCGTAGGAACTGTTTCCAATCCTTGTAGGAACTAACCTTTGTTCGCTTCCCGCGGTAGGGATACGTAGGACTTTAGTCCGGGCGAAGCCCGGATGAGCGCGAATGCGCGAATCCGAAGTAGCCCGGTCTGAGCGAAGCGAAGAACCGCCCAAAAGTTCGTTCGCTTATTAAATCACTTTGTCCTTTTTTAATTCTTCGATCTCAGCGTCCGAATATCCGAGAGATTTCAGAATTTCAGCATTATGCTCTCCGTGAGCTGGAGGTTCGCTGCGATACGTGACTTTGCTTTCGGAAAAAGGAAACGGAGAACCGAACTGAATATAGTCTCCGTACTCGGGATGCTTGCGGTCCAAGATCAATCCCTTCTCACGAAGAACAGGATCATGCGCCACTTCATCCATCGTTTTCACTGGAGTTAAACAAGAATCCGGATTTTGAAAGATAGGCTCGAGATCGGCTAACGTTTTAGATGCAAAATATTCGGTTAGGATCTTTTTCCATTCTTCAAAATGTGACTCGGCGATAGGAACTTTTTCCAAATGAGAATCTAAACCGGATTGGCGAAGAAAAGTCTTAAAGAACATTTCCTCAAGAGCGCCTAACGCGACCCATCTACCTTCCTTGGTTTGATACGTACTATAGTTCGGTAATTTTCCAGAGAGAAGTTCATTGCCTCCTTCCGGATCCTTTCCTGTAGCCGAATAGATCCCTCCATACAAAGAAATGAACTGGAGAGAAGCTTCCATCATCGAAACTGCGATCTTTTGGCCTCGACCTGTCTTTTCTCTATAGTATAATGCTGCAAGAATGGAAGATAACGCAGTAAGAGTTCCTCCTCCTATATCCGCCAATTGAAACCCAGGCGCCTGAGGACGCTTGCCTGTTTGAGAAAGAACTCCAGACAAGGAAAGATAATTTAGATCATGACCCGCGAAATCCTTATACGCACCCGAGTCACCATATCCATAAATACCGCAATAGATCAGTTTAGGAAATTTTTCCTTCAGATCATCGTAACCTAATCCCATCTTGGAGAGTCCATCCGGACGAAATCCTTCTAAAAGAATATCCGCGTCTTCCAAGAGTTTGAATAGGATCTCTTTGGATTTTTCCCGTTTCAGATTGAGAGTGATTGCCTTTTTGTTGCGATTCAACATGAGATAGAGAGAAGGAGCGCCGTTGTCCTTCTTAAACATGACTCTAGTGGCATCCATTGCTCTTGGATTTTCTATCTTGATGATTTCCGCTCCCATATCTCCCAGATACATGGAGCATAAAGGACCGGGAAGAAGAAGGCTGAGATCTACAACCTTTACTCCGGAAAGTGGACCTTTGTTCATTATAATTGTTCTTCCTGCTGTTTAACTTCCGACCTATTTAGATCTGAAAGTGGGAAAGGAAAGCCATTTTTAATTCAAAAAAACAGCGTTCACATTTCCTCTTCTAAAACTTGCTTAGTGGTCTTTCCCCAGCGCCACTTCGCATAATCTTCTGCGGTTCCGAATTTATATCCTTCTTCTTTTAGTTTTTCTATTACGAATGGAAGAACCTCTTTCGTAGTCGGATGAGTATCATGGAATAGGATGACAATCCCTTGTCCATCAGCCTTAGAAGTAAGTCTCGTGTAGATCCGTTCCATCTTTGCCTTGAATCTATCACTCTCGGTATTGATCCTCGGTCCCTTCTCGTACCATTCTCCACGTACCCATTCTTTGGAATCGGAAGAATCGAACGCCTTTGACCACATGAATACGATTCCTTTCTTCTGAAGAACGGAACTTACCCTTCTCTTCTTCTCCTCGCTCAGATTCCTATTATAAGGAGATCCGAATGGAGGACGGAGTAATGTTAACTTTTCTGAATATTCTCCCAATTCCTGTCTATAAAGCCTTTCGTTCTCATCTAACTGTTTTTCGATCCTTTCTTCGGACATATTCGCCAAGTTCGGATGTCCTAAGGTATGATTGCCGACCACGTGACCTTCTTTCTTCATTCGAATAAGAGTATCTTTGTATTTATGAAAACTATTGCCTGTCCTGCTCTTCTTCGGAAGCCAAGCGCCGCAAACGAAGAATGTTGCCTTCACGTTTTCTTCCTTCAATACGTCCAGTACCTCGGAAGTCCAATCGGAAGGACCATCATCGAATGTAAGATAAGCGGTTTTATTCGGGAGAGGATCTCCTTCATAATATCCTAATGCATATTGATTGGAAGAAGGTTGTAGATCGGAGATTCGGTCTGCACCACTACAATGGAGAGAAAAGAAAAAAAGCGAAGCAAACGCACAAACGAATGCCTTCATAAGATTATACCTTTCCTAAAAGCAAAATACTTTCAGCATGGGAACGATCAGAATCTAATTTGCGCTTATCCTCTTACTAATTAGACCGATAGAAGAACTGATTTTTACAGAACGGGAATATTATCTTTCCGGATCCTTCTCTATAAATCCGGAAATAAAAATGAAAAATCGGAAATTTTTGAAACTTGTAGGAAACCTATTTGTTGGAGGCCGAAAAAGAACGGGAACTCAGTCGAACATTTCTCCCGCAGTCAGCCATACTCCGACTACGATCAATGCGATCCCAGTCCATTGAGACCAGTTTAATTTTTCTTTAAAGAAAACTGCAGAAGCGAGCAACACGATGATGAATCCTGCTGAAGTGAATAACGGATATGCCAAGGATAATTTCAGTCCTTTTCCTAAGACCCAACGATACCCAAGCAAAGCGATCCCGAAAGACATGAGTCCTGCAAAGAAAACAGGATGAATAAAACTTTTAATTAATCCCTCTATACCTGGAGTAGTATCCGTTTTATCTCCTAAAGAACTAGCCTTAATCAATATGTTTGCAAGAGCGTTGAAGGAGAGTGCGACGATAAACACAAGAATCACAGTTGCTTTCATTCGTATTTCTCTAATGTTCGATTTTTGCTTTCTTGGAATCTTCCAAATGAAAGGATGTACTATCCCGGTCTTTCGGGTTCGGGATTCCAATTCTCGAATTCCTGTCCATCCAACGCAAAGGAAAGGAAATAGCAAGGGCAAATCTTGAATGCATAGAAAAACATTTCAATTCCAAGGGATCCAACTCTCCTATATCGATTCAGGTCCGAAAGAAAAAGCTCCGATCCTGATCGCACATGCGAACGGCTTTGCAGCCGGATGTTACTCTTATCTGATCCGTGAACTTTCTTCTACTCATAGAGTGATTGCACTCGACTTTTGTGGTCATGGTAATTCTGAACCGAATATGAATTGGAAGAATTGGTTTTTCTTAAGAGACCAAGTCTTTGCCCTAATCGAAGAAGAGAATTTACAAAATATTGTGGGGATAGGCCATTCAATGGGAGGAGCGAGTCTTCTTCTTTCTAGCCAAAAGAGACCAGGATTATTCTCTAAAATATTCGCACTCGATCCAGTAGTCTTAAATATAACGTATACATTTCTTTCTCTTTTATTCGGAAACCCTTTGGCAAGAGGAGCTATCAAGAGAAGGAGAGAATTCAAGAGTCTGGATCTTGTTCGCAAAGCATTTCGAAAGACTCCAACATTCTCGCATTGGAAAGACGAGATCTTCGAAGATTATCTCAAATCCTGCCTGAAACAAGAAGGAGACAAATGGGTCCTATGCTGTCCGCCCGAGATGGAAGCCAAGATCTTCACTTCTCTCAATCCTCTTGCTTTCTTGCAGTATGGAAAATTTACCACTGAAACCCATATTACGATTCCAAAAGAATACGAAGTATGTTCTCCTGGTTCGGCAAAAAGGATCATGAAAGGAAATCCGAATTCTTCTCTGGAACTTTGGGAAAATACTTCTCATTTCTTTCCATTCGAACTGCCTGAACGTACTTTAGAGAGAATTCTAAAAAGATTATAAACAAAATGGAAGGAAGCCATAACGGAGTTCTGTTTTATTTCGGCGGAAGGGTCCTACTCGCTCACAAAGGGCTGATCACGGATCCTCATTCGCATTATGCGGTTTCCATCATTATTTCCTTAACTTCCAGTTTTCAGATCGTAAATGAATCTGACGAAAGTAAAGACTACCAAGCCGTAGTTCTCGCTCCAAATACGTATCATACACTTCTTGCAGAACATTCCGATCTGATTGTCTTGCAAATGGATCCATACGGGATCGATTATGCAGGAGTGGCAGCAAGATTCGGAAGAAAAGGGATCTCCGAGATACCATTCTCCGATCTAGAGATAGTGTTGGATCGTTGCAAAAATCTATTTCAAGAAAAAGTAAATTGCCAATCGGCCAAAGATCTCTTCGAAGATATTCTAAGCACAGTAGGCTCTCAAAAACCTGCAAGAGTTTCTTTGGATTCTAGAATTTTAGAAGCCACCGAAAGAATGAAGGCTGCATTGCCAGGTTCAATTTCCGTTCCGGTACTCGCAAAAGAGATCGGATTCTCCGAAACAAGATTCATGCATGTATTCAAAATGCAAATGGGACTTCCGGTAAGACAATATCAGCTTTGGTTGAGATTGCATGAAGCCGCCAAACTATTGAAAGAAGGCGGAAATCTTACAGATGCGTCTCATGCTGCCGGCTTTGCGGACCAGGCTCATCTAAGTAGGACATTCAAGAGAATGTTCGGAGTGCAACCTTCTCGATTTTTAGGATCGAATACGAATGTAACCGTTCATTTTTGCGTATAACGCTCCAAGCTTCTTGCGGCGGAAAGGATCGCTTCTTCTATAGAGCGAGGCTTCCATCCTAAGACTCGTTTCGCTTTTTCGTTACTCGCGTTTTTCTTCTTTCCTAATTCAGGTAGGATTTGTCTCGCGAGAGGATTAAATAGAGCTCCGATTCTTACGAGAAAATTGGGGAGTTGTTTCTTTGGAACCTTCTCCGCTGCCTTTCCTAGATTTGCTCTGAGTATATTCGCAATCTCTATCATAGGAATAAAGTTACCCGACACCGCAAGGAAGCGTTCTCCCTTTGCATCCGGATGAGTCATTGCCTTTACATGCAGATCGGTAACATCTCGCACATCGACAACTCCGAAGTAAATTTCAGGACAACCAGGCATGGCCCCGCTTAACAAACGCTGAAGTAAAACGAGAGAACTTGCAAAATCCGAGCCCAAGGCAGGACCGAAAATCCCAACCGGATTGATCACGGAGAGCTCTAAACCATTCCCTTCTTGGTGAATAAAGTCCCATGCCGCCTTCTCCGCAATCGTTTTGGACTTATTGTATGCTGGGACATTTGCATTCAGATTGGTCCAACTCGTTTCATCAAAAGGAATCGTTTGCGCCTTATGCCCATATCCGATCGCAGCAAAAGAAGAAGTTAGTACCACTCTTTTCACTCCGGCATCTCTAGAAGCCTTCAGCACTCTCATAGTTCCTTCTCGTGCTGGAATAATCAATTCATCTTCATGCTTAGGTACATTTGCTGGAAAAGGAGAAGCTACATGCATAACATAATCGCATCCTTGGGCGGCTTCTTTCCATCCAGAGTCCTTTTCTAGATCTGCCTCGAAAAAGGAAAGACGATCACCTGCATCTATTCCTGCTTCTTTCAGCATGGCTCGGACTTCGGTCTCTCTTTTTAAATTCCTAACTGTGGTGCGGACCGTATGACCTTCTCCCAATAATTGCGAAATGATATGGCTTCCTAAAAATCCGGATCCTCCGGTGACTAATACTGTACTCATCCTTCCTCCAATCTTAACACATCCCAAAATACATCAAGTATTCCATAATTAGATTTTCTCTACGGATGCGATCCGGATTTACGAACCTTTCAAGCTAATTTGTTTAACTTTACTAAATTAGTAAAAATAGTCAACCGTGATTCCTTTTGATTCGAAACTGTAGTTTTGTCACTCGAATGAAATTCCTCCTAGATTAGTTTGGTAATGCGAACTAAAAAATCATCTCCTATACAATAATTAGTTTTACATAAAACTTTCCAGGAGATACTCTTTGATCTAGAATATTAGGAGTTCGGAATGAACGAAGAAAAATACAAAGGCCAGATCATAGATGCCTGGGCTCAACCTTCCCTCTTATCCATGTTTGAAAAATTGCCAGAGATCTTATCCTTATTTAAGCGCTCCGGTTCAGGTGGTTACGCGAAGAAAAACCTAGGACCAGACGAAATTGTAGAGCTTATGGATCGAGCAGGAGTTGAAAAATTACTGCTAAGGGCTTGGTGTCGCCCTGGTCAATGGGTTTGCACCAACGAGCAGATCTATGAATATACGAAAAAATATCCGGATCGCTTCGTCGGAATTGCGGGAGTCAATTTGGAGAAACCTGTAGAGGCAGTGAGAGAACTTAAGAAAGCAATCTTAGATTATGGCTTCAAAGGTCTATTCGTACTTCCTTGGCTTTGGAAACTTCCTCCCAATCATAAATTATATTATCCTCTCTTTGTAGAATGCGTTGAGCTTGGAATTCCATATTGCACTCAAGTAGGACATACCGGTCCACTCATGCCTTCCGAACCTGGAAGACCAGTGCCTTATCTTGATGAAGTTGCACTTACCTTTCCTGAATTAAAAATCGTGGGTGGTCATATAGGTTTTCCTTGGACAGACGAGATGATCGGTCTTTGTATGAAGCATCAGAATATTTATATAGATACCTCGGCTCATCTTCCTTCTCATTATCCTAAGCAACTCATAGAGTACATGAAAACTTCAGGAAGAAGTAAGGTTTTATTCGGCACGAACTTTCCTCATTTAGAATTTAAAAAATGCGCCGACCAAGCTATGGAATTGGATCTTCCGGAATCTTCTTTAAAGAGATTCTTTTATTCGAATGCTAAGAGAGTGTTTAATATTTAGAGAAGAAGAACGCCCGCGGATGCGGGCGTTGTAGGGATAGAGAATGTTTAGTGAGCGGTGCTGAATGTTTTCAACTTACCTTGAGCGGCAAGTTCGTTACGGACTGCTTCTTGCACATCCTTTCTATATCCAAGCTCGAAGAATACGTCCGCTACTACGAAGATCGGAGCCGAAACCACTGCCTGGAATAGATTGTCGAAAAGCGCAGGACGGCTTTTCTCAAAGATGAAATGTCCGTAAAATTGAGATCCCCAACCGACCAACTGAGCGACAGCGAATACTGTCCAAGCGGTTGTAGAATCCAGAGAGGCAGTCAGATACTGTGCCAATGCCATTAAGGATCCGAAAACGATGGTAGTCGCCGCAGCAAAAATAAAATCCAGAGAGAAATAATAGAGTATAACTACAAGACCGAATATGGTTGATGCGGTGATACTAAACCCTCCTAAATTCCATACTTGAAATCTACTCAGTACCAAGAAGAGTGTAAATGTAATCGTAGGAACTCCAAAAACGTGGATCCATACGTTTCTCTTCTCTTGGTGATATGCTGAATAGAAAGCCATTTCCTTAGCGAACTTCATGTAAAACTCCTCACAATTTCGAGTTTCATTATAAGCCCGACTGCCCCATTCGGCTTGAACGAACCTGCCGTTTTTAGAAAAAAATCCGTTGCATAATCCTCGTTCGAAATAAATTTAGAAGAGGATCCAAGGAATCGATACGAACATGCCTTATGTGAACCTAAAAGTCGCCGGCCCTCTTACCAAAGAGCAAAAGAAAACCATTGTAAAAGAATTTACCAACACATTGGAGAAGGTAGCAGGCAAGGCTCCCGAAACCACCTATATCGTTATTGATGAGGTCTCCAGAGAAAATTGGGCGAAAGGCGGCGATCTGCTCGAGTGAGTATGGATACTCTTTTCTTCGGAGCTTCCAAACTTGCGGGTGCCTTCTTATTCCCTCTTCCAGCAAGTCTACTTCTTCTGATCTTCTTTGGCCTAAGGCTTCCTAAATTCAAACAGAAGATTTGGATCCTTCTTCCAACAGCATTTCTTTGGATGTGCTCTACTGATAGTTTCTCTCAATGGATGATCTCGAGTTTGGAAGAAAACTATCCTCCAGTGAAATGGGAGAACCTTCCAAACTCGGATGCCATTTTAGTATTAGGTGGAGCCGTGGATAATCTTGCGCTTCATAATGATCGAGTGCAGTTGACTTCTGCTGCAGAGAGAATGACGGATGCAGTCTTCCTCTTCCAAAAGAAGAAGGCGCCGAGGATTGTGTTTACCGGAGGTTCAGGCAATCTGTTCTTTCAAACTAGAAAAGAATCCGAGTCCGCTTCTCTATTCTTTCGTTCTCTAGGAGTGCCGAATCATTCAATTGTTCTGGAAGCAGAAAGTAGGAATACCAAGGAGAATGCGGAAATGACAGCGGAGCTATTCCGCAAAAATGGTTGGAAATCGGCTATACTGATCACGTCTGCATTTCACATGGAGAGATCCATTTTGGTCTTTGGAAAAACAGGATTGAATATCAGACCTTGGCCGACGGATTATCGCTCCAGGGTCAAGGTTTTGACCATTGATGATTTTGTTCCTTCTTCTCATAGCCTTGAGAATACAAGTATCGCCTGGAAG